>CAYGIT010000019.1:0-25784 GCA_964349955.1 uncultured bacterium | reverse complement strand
ATGGTCGCCTTCTTCCACATAGATTTTAATAAAAATCCATTTGTGGGTATGGTCATAATCGAAAATCGGCTGGACCTTTACATCCAGATAGCCTTCCTGCTGATAAAAAAGGCCGATCCGCTCCAGGTCTTTTTGAAAGAGTTGTTCCTTGAAAACACCCGAACGGAAAAACCAGCCTTTCGGTTTCGTCTCCATGATTTTCGTGAGCTTTTTCTGTTTGAACGCGCGCACTCCGTCAAAACTGATGGTTTTGATTTTGAATTTTTCACCTTCGATAACGCGGATACTCACCGTGGCTTCTTTCGTGGCCGGGTCGACTTTGACATCCGACTGAATGTCGACAAAACGGAAGCCTTTTTCACTGTAGAGTTTCCGGATGGCCTGAATCCCCTCTTTGACCACCTTCCGGTCCAGGATCTGTCCTTCGATGATCTTGAGTTCCTTGCGCAGTTTATCTTCCTTGAAAACCGTGGCGCCCTGGATTTCAATCTGGCGGATGATGGGTTTTTCCACCACATTCACGACCAGCCGGTAACCACCCGGAGTTTCTTCGATTTCCATTTTAATGTCCTGGAAAAAGCCCGCAGCATAAAGTTTTTTCACGTCTTCATTAATGGTTTCCTGCACCAGCGGATCGCCGGCCCGTGTTTTGATTTTGCTCAAAACGGTATTGGTGCTGACAATTTGATTGCCGCGGACTTCCACGGCTTCGATCTTGTTGGGATGCTCGGGCTTGGCGGGCTCGGAGGGAGCTGCTGCAGCCTGTGCCGGTTGGGAAGACGGCTGCGCGGCTTCCGGAGTTTTGTCCGTTTCTTCGGCAAAAACAAGTCCGGCGAAAAACAAAAGCGCCAAAATAAAAAGAGGAAATGCGGCAAAAGAAATCCGGTTCGGTTGTTTCTTCATGATTGCCCTTCCTGGCCGGAGCGGTGAAATTCAGGATTTTCAAATCGCGTCCATTCTTTCAAAAAGAGAAGTTCGATCGAACCGACCGGCCCGTTACGCTGCTTGGCAATAATCGCCTCGGCTTTGTTGCGCAAGGTTTCGTCTTCCGGCTTGTAATATTCTTCCCGGAAGAGAAACACAACCACGTCAGCGTCCTGTTCAATGGCGCCGGACTCCCGCAAATCGGAAAGCTGGGGCCGGTTCCCGGTGCGGGATTCCACGGCCCGGGAAAGCTGGCTGACCGCAATTACGGGAACTTTTAACTCGCGGGCCAGAGCTTTCAGGGAACGCGAAATTTCCGAGATTTCCTGCTGACGGCTTTCGGAGCGGCCAATCCCCTGCATGAGCTGCATATAATCGATCACCACGAGCTGGATGTCATGCTGCATTTTGAGGCGTCTGGCCTTGGCCCGAACTTCCAGCACCGTCTGGCCCGGCGTGTCATCGATAAAAATAGGCGCTTCGGAAAGTTTTCCGGCCGCGCTGGTGAGTTTCGGCCAGTCCTGATGGGAAAGGTACCCCGTGCGCACGTTTTGCGCATTGACCCGCGCATGCGAGCAGAGCATCCTCTGCACCATTTGGCCTTTGCTCATTTCCAGGGAAAAAATAGCGAGAGGTTTTTTAAGCTGAATGCCGACATGTTCGCAAATGCAGGAAACAAACGCTGATTTCCCCATCGAAGGCCGGCCGGCAACGATAATTAAATCGGAAGGCTGAAGGCCCGCGGTCTTGACGTCAAATTCATGGAAGCCGGTGCCGACCCCGGTCACGTGTTCCTTACGCTGGTAAAGCTGGTCGATCATTTCCATGCTGTCATGGATGATCTCTTTCATGGAAAAAAACTTGCCTTCAATGCGGTTCTGGCTGATATCAAAAATCATTTTTTCAGCCTGATCAAGCGCTTCCGCGGCGTCTGTCCTGGGCTCATAGCATTTCTGGACGATTTCCGTGGCATTGTGGATCAAGCCGCGCAGCATGGCTTTTTCCTTGACGATATGCGCGTAATGGTCGATATGAGCGGCGGTGGGAAGCGCGGCGGTAAGCTGGGTCAAATAACCGACCCCCCCGATTTCTTCGAGGTGATTGTTTCTCTTCAGTTCATCGGAGACCGTGACCAGGTCAATGGGCCTGTTTTTCTCGAACAGGCTGCTCATCGCGGAAAAAATCTTGCGGTGGTTTTCGTCGTAGAAAAAATCAGCGCGGAGGATTTCAATGGCCTTGATAAACGCCGCTTCCTCGAACATCATGGCGCCCAAAACACTCATTTCGGCATCGCGGCTTTGCGGAGGGATTTTTTCGAGAAGATTCAGAGAATCGTCAGAGCTTGCCACAATTTTTCCTTACAAAAGATTCAGAGCGCCTAACAGAACCTATGTCGTCACGAAAACGCATAGCTCAAAGAGATTCGAGGCGCGCTGGGCAAAAAGCGCGGAAGCGTACTCTCTGCAGTACGCTGAGCACTTTTTGATCAGCGCAACGAAGAATCTCGAAGAGATATGCGTTTGCAGTAGACATAGGTTCTGTTAGGTGCTCTAGGCTTTCCGTACGACTTCCACGGAAACGCTTGTCTTGATCTGGGGATAAAGTTCAACGCTTACCTGGAAAGTCCCGAGTGAGCGGAGGGTTTCCTTCAGATGGATCTGCCGCCGGTTCAGCGAATAACCTTGCTGATTCAGAGCATTGCAAATGTCTTCAGCGGTCACCGACCCAAAAAGTTTGTCCTGTTCGCCGGCCTGGGCCGCAATCACGACTTTGGCGCCGGACATGCTGGACGCCAATTCCTGGAATGCGCCCTTTTCCTTTTCCTGGCGTTTTTCATTGCGCTTTTTCTGGTCTTCGACAAAAACTTTTCCGGCCACCGTTGCCGAATGGGCATATTGGCGCGGCAAAAGGAAGTTCCGGGCAAAACCGTCACGCACCCGCACGATGTCTCCTTTGCGGCCAACGTTCTCAACATCTTTCAAAAGAATCAATTCCATAACTTCTCCTTAAAAAAATATTTTAATCGATCTGGAAAGCGACAAAAGCCACGTGCCGGCAGCGCTTGATGGCGCGGGCCAGAATGCGTTGGTGCTTCGCGCAATTGCCCGTGATGCGCCGCGGCATGATCTTGCCCTTCTCCGTCAAAAAGCGCCTCAAGCGTTCGGTGTCCTTGAAATCAAGCGGCGTGGATTTTTCGGAGCAAAAGCGGCAGACTTTTTTCTGAAAAAATCGGGGACCGCCGGGACCGGCCGGGCCACCACGCCCTTCTCTTTTCTTTTCTCCAAAACGGCTTTTCGGTTTACCGCCAATGGGGGGTCTTCTGGGAGGCATCAAAAACTCCTAAGGTTGTTCGATCTCAAAAAGGGATTTCATCTTCCGCGGGCGCTTCGGGTTTCGCGCCGGAAGATGCATTTTTAAATTTTGAAGGAGAAGCCGAGGAACCGGATTCCTCGAAACCGGGTTCTTCTTCCGGCATCGCAGGGCCTTCTTCATTCCGGGAGCCTCGTGTGGAAAGGAATTGGACTGTCTGGGCCACCACTTCCATTGTGGAGCGTTTGGTTCCGTCCTGGGCTTCCCAACTGCGGCTCTGCAACCGGCCTTCCACAAAAACAGGGCTGCCTTTTTTCAGGTACTCGTTGCAATTCTCAGCAAGCTTGGCCCAGGCCACGACGCGGATAAAACTGACTTCTTCTTTTTTTTCACCGCTTTGCGAATTATAGGCGCGGTTGACGGCCACCGAAAAACTGGTCACGGCCTGGCCCGAAGGAATGTAGCGCAGTTCCGGATCACGCGTCAAATTTCCCATCAGCATTACTTTATTAAAACTGGCAGCCATAAATCACGATCCTGTTTACGCGCTATGCGCGGCAGCGCCGGCGGGTCCTGCAGAGGCAGGGGCTCGATAGGTTTTTTGAACCGGAGGAGCGGCAGGCGGTGTCACCACAGCCTTTTTCTCCGGCTTGACCGCCGCTTTGACGGTCACCATGTATTTGAGAATATCTTCCTGTAGCTCGAGGCTTTTGCGAAACTCGACGGCTTGCAAGCTCGGCATTTCAAAATCAGCCACCACCACATACCCTTCGCGAAATTTTTTAAGCGGGTACCCGAGAAGTTTTTTGCCCCATTCATTCTTTTGAATGATGGATCCCTGAAACTTCGCAATAATATCATCAATGCTTTTGAGCTGGGCCTTGCGTGCATCCCCTGCTGATTCCGGGGGGAAAATAAAAATACCTTCATAAGACGTCATAGGGATTTAGATCTCCTTCAAACAAAATTGACTGAACGTCATCCTCGAATGTTTTAGTCGAGGATCCCCGCCTAAAACTTTGCGGGGAGGACGTCCAAAGAGCGCTTAATGTAACATAAAAACTTTTGCTTAGCAAGCACCGGAACAACACCGGAATAAAACACATAACCTTATTTACTGTTGGAGTTTACAGCATTCATGGCCGCCGCAAACGGCTCTCCAACCCATAAACGGCAGGCTTCAAGGCACTTTTCCAGCACCGTTTTAAAAGCCTTTTTTTCTTCGCGATCAAAGGATTCGAGAACAAAAACGGCCATGTCATCCGGTATTTTTGCCGAGGGCTCAAGCGGAGCAATTCCCATGCGGAGCCGAGGATAAACCGGAGTTCCCAAGGTAGCGGTGACGGATTTCAAACCATTGTGGCCGCCGTCGCTTCCGCTTGCCCGCAAGCGCAACTTGCCAAAAGGCAGGGCGACATCATCGACCACGATCAAAAGATCTTTGGAAATATCCACGCTGAAATGGCGGGACAACCGGGAAACGGACTCTCCGGAAAGATTCATGAACGTTTCGGGACGCGCCAGGATGATTTCCTGATCGCCCCAGGACGTCGTGGCCACACTGGCCTGAAGCGCTTTTTTTTGCGTCCAGGAAAGTTTCTCGCGCGTGGCAATATGCCCGGCGAGATCCCTACCCGCATTGTGGCGAGTTCCCGAATACCGGACTCCCGGATTGCCGAGTCCGACAATCAGCTTCATGAAAATAACTCTTATTCTTTTTTTGCCGGAGCTGCCGCTTTCGCCGGAGCTGCTGCTTTCGCCGGAGGCGCGCCTGCTTCTGCGCCCGCTTCAGGCTTCTTGCCTTTTTCCATGACTTCCGGTTCGGCAGGAGCCCCGCCTTCTTCAACAGCCTTCACTTCTTCCTTGGCCGGAGGATGGACGGCGATGATCACTGCGTCCGCTTCGAGCAAGCAAGTAACGCCTTTGGGCATCGCCAATTCGGAAACCGAGATGCTGTCATTGATTTTCAAAGCACGGACATCGACCGTGATTTTTTCCGGAATATCGGTGACCAAACATTCGACTTCGACTTCATGGTGGATAATGTCAAGCACGCCGCCTTCTTTCACTCCGGCCGTTTCTTCAGCGCCGATGACCACGACAGGAACTTTCACCTGAATTTTCTCGGTCAGCGAAATGACCGTAAAATCCACGTGGGTAATTTCGTCGGTCACGGGATTGTGCTGAATCGCCTTGATCAGGCAGGTCGATTCTTTCAGCTTCACGCCTTCAACCTGAAGGTCCAGCACCACGTTTTCACCGGCCTTGGTTTGCAGGGTCTGGCGAAATGCCTTCAAGCCCACTCGCAGGGACAAAGGCTTCATGCCGTGGCCATAAACAATGGCCGGAATGAAACCCTCGCGGCGAGCTTTCTTGGCCGCCTGCTTTCCGATTTCCGTCCGGGATGTCACCTCTAAATTTACTTTTGCCATTTTAATCCCCCCTTAAAAATCAATTCAAAATTTAAAGTTCAAAGTTCAAAAGGCTTGTGTCCCTTCGGGACATTCATGCTGTGAAGCAGCTCCAAAATTTTGCATTTTAACTTTTGCATTTTGCATTGCTTTACTAGGCTTCGACTCGAACCTGAGAAAAAAGCGAGCTCACAGATTCATTTTTATGAATGCGGAAAATCGCGTCGGCCAGAAGCGGGGCCACCGAAAGCTGGTGGATTTTTTCATTTTGTTTTTCAGGCCCGAGCGGAATCGAATTGGTGACAATCAATTCCGAAAGCGGCGAACCGGAAATCCTTTCGATCGCCGGCCCCACGAGCACCGGATGCACAATCACCGCTAAAATTTCAAGCGCGCCGCCGTCCTTCACGGCTTTCGCAGCCTCCACCAGGGAGCCCGCGGTTGAAACAAGATCATCCACAATCACCACATTTTTCCCCTCAACATCCCCGATGATATTCATCACATGGGTTTGCGTGGCGCTTTCACGGCGCTTGTCGAGAACTGCAAAAGAAGATTCCAGCGAATACGCATAAGCGCGCGCCATCCGGATGCCGCCGATATCCGGAGAAACCACGACAAGGTTTTTCAGTTTCTTTTTGCGCAAATAATCCCCCATCACATTGATGGAGTAGAGATGGTCCACCGGAATATCAAAAAAGCCCTGGATCTGCCCGGCGTGAAGGTCCATGGTCAGTACCCGGTCGGCGCCGGCCGTCGTGATGAGATTGGCCACCAGTTTCGCGGTGATCGGAACGCGCGGCTTGTCCTTGCGATCCTGGCGCGCATAACCGAAAAACGGCAATACCGCCGTGATCCGTTTTGCCGAGGCGCGCCGGGCCGCATCGATCAATACCAATAACTCCATGAGATTTTCATTCGGCGGCGTGCAGGTGGACTGGATGATAAAGACGTCTTTTCCCCGGATATTTTCCCGGATCTGCACCTGGATTTCTCCTTCCGGAAAGCGCCCCAGAAGAACATCGGCCGGGACTTTTCCAAGAAGCTCCGCGATTTCCCGGGCCAATTCGGGATTGGAATTCCCGCCCAGAATCACCAATGTGTCGTCTCCGCTTCTTTTCATCCCAAACATAAAAACTCCTAAGCTTGGCGCAGCGGTTTGGCGGGGACTCCCGCTACCACCTGGCCTTTTTTGACGCGTGTGCCCGCAGTCACAACCGACCCCGCGCCTGTTTTTGCAAAATCCATCAGAGTGACGGGCGCCACAAAAACCGTATTGGATCCAATGAAAGCTTTTTTGCCGATCCGGGTCACATGCTTGTTCCGGCCGTCAAAATTCGCGGTGATCGCCCCGGCCCCGATATTGGTCCCGTCTCCGATCACGGCATCCCCCAGATAAGCCAGATGCTTGGCGAAGATATTTTTTCCGAGTTTGGACCGGTTGATTTCCACAAAACTTCCGATGACCGTGCCGTCTCCCACTTCGGAACCTTTGCGCAATTTCGCAAAAGGGCCGATCCGGCAGCCTTTTCCGATTTTCACGCCGCCTTCTATATAAGTCCAGGGCTCGATCAGCGTGTCCGGCCCGATTTTCGCGCCCGGCTCGACAAAGGTCTGGTCGGGAGCAGTGAAGGACACTCCCTGTTCCATATGCTTTTGAATTTCACGGCTTGCCATTATTTTCGTCGCCATTGCCAGGTCCATCCGGGAATTAATGCCGCTTGCTTCTTTTTCGCCGGCCAGCGGAAAGGCCTGAATCTCGGTACCGGCTTTGGCCAAAACCTCCACCGTATCCGTTAAGTAGAATTCCTTTTTAGAATTGGCCGGACCTATCTTTTGAAGCGCACCAAACAAAACCGGGGCTTTAAAGAGGTAAACACCGCTGTTGACCTCCTGGATTCTACGCTCAGATTCGCTGGCGTCAAGTTCTTCTCTTATCGCGAAAAATTGGCCTCCGGCGCGTAAAATGCGTCCGTACCCCGCCGGATCAGCCTGAAGAGATGAAAGAACGCTTGCTTCCGCGCCGGATTCCCGGTGATTTTGAATGAATTTCTTCAAAGTTCCAGCGGTCAGAACCGGCATATCCCCCGGCCAGATCAGGACATCCCCGGAATAGCCGGCCAATGCCTTCTTGGCCATCTGCACGGCATGGCCGGTTCCCTTTTGCTCCCGCTGCCAAATCACCGAAGCGCGGGTGCCGCGACCGGCATTTCGCTTTTCTATAAAAGAACGGACTTCCTCGCCGCCTGCTCCGATGACCACTTTCGGGTTACGGACCCCGAGCGACTCCAGGGTTTCCAGCACATGATCCAGAATCGGACGGCTCAAAAGTTCATGCAGCACTTTGGGACGCTCGGAACACATGCGGGTGCCCCTGCCCGCGGCAAGAACTACCGCTTGCATCGTTTATCCTTTAATTCCTGTCAGCTTGATGCCTTCGACAAAGAAACGCTGATTGAAGATGAACACCAGAAGAATGGGAAGAATCATCATCACGGAAGCGGCCATGAGAAGCGTCCAGTTGGTGTGATGCAAACTTTGAAAATAAGCCAGCCCTACCGGCAGCGTGAATTTATTTTCCGTATTGATCACAATCAAAGGCCACATGAAATTCATCCACGCGCCCATGAAAGTAAAAGTCGTGAGCGTCGCAAGCGCCGGCTTTGAAAGCGGCAAAATGATTTTCCAGAAAATCCCGAAATACGAGCAACCGTCGATCTTGGCCGCATCCTCCAGGTCCTTGGGAAGCGTGAGGAAAAACTGACGCAGCATGAAGGTCCCGTAAGCGGTAAAAATTCCGGGCAAGATGAGCGCCTTGTAAGTGTCAATCCAGCCGAACTGGCGGAGCAAAATAAAAACCGGGATCATGGTGACCGCGCCGGGCACCATCATGGTGGCAAGGTAACCGAAAAAAATCCGGTCGCGGCCGGGAAATTTAAGGCGCGCAAAAGAATAAGCCGCCATCGCGCTCGTGGCCACCTGGCCGAAAGTCACGCAGGACGTCACAAAAATGGAATTCAGATAAAATTTCGCAAAAGGCACCACCTGCCAGGCCTCCACATAATTGCGCCACACAAAAGAAGTCGGGAGCCATTCTTCCCACCAGTTTTTTTGAAAGGAAAAAATCTGACCCGGCTCTTTCAGGGAAGTCGAAATCATCCAGAGAAAAGGAGCAATCATGGTGATGGCGCCGATGCTAAGCAATAAATAAGCGCCCGTCTTGGCCACCGTATTTTTTTTCGCGTGGCTGCGTTTGATTTTCTCGACCAGCCGGGCATAGCTTTCCTGATTCAGCTTTTTTTCGCTTTCCGGCTTTTGGGGGGCTTCTTCCTGAAATCGGATGTTCGAGCTCATCTTAATAGTGGACCGTTTTTCCAAAACCGCGCCATTGAAGCAGCGTGAAGACGAATACAATAAGGAAGAGCACCCAGGCAATGGCCGCCGCATACCCCATTTGATGCCATTGAAAGGCATTGTTATAAAGGTAGAAAATAAGGGTGGTGGTCGAGCCGTTCGGCCCGCCGCCGGTCATAATGTACGCGGGATCAAATCCGGCCTGGAAGCCCCCGATCACGCTCATGATGGCGATAAAAAAAGTCGTGGGTGAAATTTGCGGCCAGGTCACGGCCCAGAATTTCTGCCAGCGGTTGGCGCCGTCCACTTCGGCGGCATCGTACAAATCGCGGGGCACTCCCTGAAGCGCGGCCAGGTACAAAATCATATTGTATCCCCCGACCGACTGCCAGACCCCCATGATAATGAGCGCGGGTTTTGCCCACTGCTCGTCGGTCAGCCATTGGGGTCCTTGCATGGGAATGTGAAGGATTTCCCCGAATTTGGCAATGATTGCATTCAAAACCCCGAACTCGGGATTGTAAATCAGGCGCCACAACATATAAATGGCAACGCCGGAGCAAAGGGTGGGAAGAAAATAAACCGTCCTAAAAAAAATAATACCTTTGAGTTTCTGGTTTAAAGCCAGCGCGAGAATCAGAGAACCGGCCATCCCGAGCGGAATACTGGCCATCATAAAGACCGTGTTTCCGCAGTATTTCCAGAAAAACGGGTCTTGCATGAGGTTGATAAAATTGTCAAACCCGACAAAACGCGGGGGCCAGGAAAGAAGGTCCCATTTCACAAAACTCAAAATCAGAGAAACGAGTACCGGAATCGAGGTAAACACAAGAAAGCCCAGAAAGTTGGGAAGTAAAAAAGCATAGCCGGCAACCGCTTCTTTCGTGGCATTGGAACTCCATTTCCACTTCATGCCGTTTTTCTCCAATCCTCGTTCCGGACCAAAAGGGGCGCTTCCTTGCCTTCTACCACCGGTTTTGAAACCACGCATTCACTTACGTCGGTTTCGGAAGGAACGTCATACATCACATCCAGCATGAGGGTTTCAAGAATCGAGCGCAGCGCGCGGGCGCCGGTCCCCTTGCGGATCGCTTTTTTGGCAATGGCATCCAGAGAGTCCGGAGTAAACGAAAGCTGCACGCCTTCCATTTTAAAAAATTCCTGGTACTGTTTCACCAGGGCATTTTTGGGTTCCGTGAGCACCCGGACCAGGTCCGCTTCGCTCAATCCGTTCAGGGTTCCGATCACGGGAAAGCGGCCGATAAATTCCGGAATGAACCCGAATTTCAAAAGGTCTTCGGTCTCGACGCGGGCCAAAGTCTCGCCCAGGCTGCGCTCCCGCACCGCGATGGCAGCGGTGGTAGCAAATCCCATGGATTTATTGGAAATACGCCGTTCGATGATTTTGTCCAGGTGGGCAAAAGTGCCACCGCAAACAAAAAGAATATTTCGGGTATTGACCTGAATGTAATCCTGATGCGGATGCTTGCGCCCGCTCTGCGGAGGGACATTCGCAATCGTTCCTTCGAGGATTTTCAAAAGGGCCTGCTGCACGCCCTCGCCCGAAACATCGCGGGTAATGGAAACATTTTCCGAGGTCCTCGCGATTTTGTCGATTTCATCGATGTAAATCATTCCCATTTCGGCGCGCTTCACATCAAAATTCGCGGCCTGCAAAAGCCGTAAGAGCACATTCTCCACATCTTCGCCGACATAGCCGGCCTCGGTCAACGCGGTGGCATCGGCAATCGCGAAGGGAACGTCGAGAAGTTCGGCAAGAGTCCTTGCAAAAAGCGTTTTGCCAGAGCCGGTGGGGCCGATGAGGAGAATATTGCTTTTCTCGAGTTCCACACCGCTGATACTTTTTTCGCGGGCCTTCAAGCGTTTGTAATGATTATGCACGCTGACGGA
Organism: uncultured bacterium; assembly: GCA_964349955.1. GTDB lineage: Bacteria > Omnitrophota > Omnitrophia > Omnitrophales > Aquincolibacteriaceae > CAYGIT01. The sequence goes on along the minus strand of CAYGIT010000019.1, from coordinate 14,874 downwards.
CAATTGCTTTTTGGCCTGTTCCTGCCCGATAATGTATTGATCCAGTTTTTCCTTGATTTCCCGCGGCTTGGGAATCAAAAGCCCTTCGGAAACATCATGCTGTTTGACCAGCGGCTGGGTGTCCTTGTTTAAAATGTCGCTGCAGATGCGGATGCAGATATCGCAAATATAAACTCCGGGCCCGGCAAAAATCTTGCGCACTTCTTTTCGTTTGTCACGCCCGCAAAAGGAGCATCTTTCGGAAATCATAAGGGATTTTTAACCTTCGCCTGGCTCATTGAGTTGCCGCTGTTTGCGTAAAGCATTGCTCAACCGCACAAGACTTTCCAATCGCGCTTTCCGGGTTTCCGCGTCTCCTTCGGTAAACATCTTGAGAGCACCGGAATTCGAAGTCTTGGGATTCACCGCTTCCGGATTTTGCGTTTCCGCCGGTTTGACGGCAGTCTCCGGCCTGGGTTCCTCTGACTTTTCCGCCACCGCAGGCGGGGTATTTGCGGGCGCTGGTTTTTTATCCCACCATGCCCCGCTGAAAACAAATGCCGCAAGAAATAAAATGCCGATTTTCTTTATCATCATTGACCCGGCTCCTGATTTTAGCCTTGAACTTTTTCGACTTTTGACCGTTACTTAACTAGGTCTGTTCACAGGGAAGCACCGGTAACAGAACCTTCTGGCAAGCGGCCAATTGTATCGCAAAAGATGTTTTTCTGCAATCTTCGAGAAAGCGTTAAAGGGATGCCCATTCAGGAAAAAACAAAGGCTGTTTTAACGGCAATCCGGCCCGTTGTTTACATCTTGTTTTTTGCCCTGGTGCTTAAAACCATTTTTACGGATCCCCCGGCCGTGCTGCCCCCTGTTCCCGGCCGTTTGCTGACCGCTTATCTTTCCGGGCAAAGCAATTCGTTCATTCCTACGGGAGCCGAGTTTTCAATGTTCAAGGGAAGCCTCCCTCCGAAGGGGCCTGTCACCTTCCTGGGAGATGTTCCTTTCAATCCTTACTCTCCGGACATCGACCAGCTTTACAAGGCTCAAAGTTTTTTCACGCCCCTTCTTTTGAATCCTGCCCCGGTGGAACGGGTCGCGATTGTTTATTGTTCCCAGGCTTCACACGCGGACTTGCGAATGCAGGAAACAGGGTACCGCCTGATCAAGGCCCTGCATAACGGAAAAGGAATGGCGGTAAAAAAATAAATGCTGTTTCCCGCCCCCCTTTTAACCGCCGGTTTTCTGGGTTTTATTTTCTTATTTCACTTATTCCAAAAAAGCCGGTTTCACGGAAAAGGGCTGCTTTGCCTTGCCCTGGCGCCCGCCACCGGGCTTTCGCTCTGCTCGCTGATTCTTTTCTTCTCTTATTTGATTTCCGGTGCCCAGGGAAAATTTTTAAGCACTCTCTTTGTTCTTCTTTTAAACGTTTTTTTAATCCTGCGCATCCTGTCCTCCGGATCTTTCCCGGAGAAAAAAGCTCCCGAAATCCCCTTGCGCGAAGCGCTGCTGGAAAAATTCCGGAAAAACCGTTTGAGTTTGTTTTTATCGGTGGTGGCTTTTGCGCTCTTCCTTTTCATTTTTTTCCGCTTCTTCAACCTTTTCTTGAGCGCTTCCGCCCTGAATCCTTATGGCGGATGGGACGCGCGCTTCTTCTGGAATGTGAAAGCCGGTTTTTATTTCCGCGATCCTTCGATGTGGAAAAACATGTTTTCCCCGGTGATTTCCTGGACCCATCCGGATTATCCGCTCATGCTTCCGGGCGCCGTTGCCTGGGGATGGAACGGGTGGGGAAAAGAAGTCCTGTTCTGGCCGGCCCTTGTTTCGCTCGGCTTTATTCTTTCGCTGGTTTCTCTGGTCCTCGTGTATCTCATCCGGTCCGCGCCGGGGTGGAGCGCCTGGATCGCCGCCGGCTTTTTATTGAACGCCAATATCTACCCTTTCTGGGCAGTCAGCCAGTATGCGGATGTGCCCCTTACTTTTTTCATGACGGCCGCCGGCGTCTTGCTGGTCATGGCATTTCAGGCCCAAGACAGGGCTCTTTTTTTTGCTTCAGGGTGGATGGCGGGAATGGCTGCCTGGACCAAAAATGAGGGGCTTTTTTTTATTCCCGAAATCCTGATGGCCGGCTTGCTCGCCGGATGGCGGGGAAAAAAAACAGGCAGTGAAAGGAAAAAAGAAATTTTGAGTTTTATTCAGGGAATGGCCCTTCCCTGCCTTGCCGTCTTGATTTTGAAACTATTTCTCGGGAAGACCGGGGATTATGCCGGATCCAGCCGCACGCTCCAAGATTACTTTTCCCTTTTATTCGGCCACGCGGAAAATACACGCGTCATTCTCGACTCTTTTTATGGATTTATGCGGGAACGGACCCACTGGAAGGGGCTTTGGTTTTTCTTTTTTGCGGCCGTCCCCTGCTCCTTTTTTCTGTCCAGGAATCAGGACCGGCCTTACAGCCGGGTATTCGCGGTGCTGGCCGGATTGATTCTCGCGGGGTATTTTGTGATTCTGCATCTTAGCCCGCATGATGTCCGGTGGCAGATTTCCACTGCGCTTTACCGCCTTCTCATGCATTCCAGCGTGCTGGCCCTGCTTTTCGCGTTTGAAACTTTTTCGCCGGTTATCTCCCGCTGCCCAGATATTGATTCTTCATCTTGATGGCTTCGGCCATTTTCTCGCCCAGCGTTTCACGGGCCAGCTCATCCTTGTTCTTCCCGTTGTAGAAATCATATTCCATCACCGAAAGAATTTTCACGACCGAAATCAGGTTCGAATTGACCATGGCCGGATTTCCGGCAAGGGCCTCGTCGAGTTTCTGCACATAAAAATCCCCGGGTTTTAAAATCGCCGCATTTTCCCGGTTTTTATAAAGGTTGATCACCGCGTCCATCGCTTTTACCTTATTGGCCTTATCCATTGTTTTCCAGACCGTCAGGTTTTGCGACAATTGATTCATCATGTCGCCGAAAGAAAGATTGGAAGGCGCCGCGGCGAACGGTTCCGCCTGGGCCGAATCTTGCCGGGAATCCTTCCCGAATAATGCCATTTGCGTGAGCGCAAGAACTGCCATCATGATTGAAATCCCGATACCTTTTTTCATTTTACTTCCTTTCTGGTTATCCTCTTCCGTTAAATTCAAGAACTGGGTTTTATTGAAAATCCTTTAAAACTTCGAGGGCCTTCAGGAGCGGAAGATCCGGCCCTCCCTCCGGCGAAGGGTCCACAATCTCGTCCGGCCAGAGACCGACGCCGTCGATCCCCCGCCCCAACGCGCTTTGATACCGCGCCGTCGTCAGTTTCATCGCACTTTCCTCATCGAGGGGAATCACGGATTGGACCGAGGCCTTGCCGTAAGTTTGGGTGCCGATCACCGTGGCCCGCTTGTAATCCTGCATCGCGGCCGTGAAGATCTCCGAAGCGCTTGCGGTTTTGTGATTGACGAGAATCACGAGCCGGTATTCGGGAAGCTTGTTTTTTCCACTCGAAAAATACTCTTTTCTTTGTTCCGCGATTTTGCTTTTCACGCTGACAATCTTTTTTCCTTCCGGCAAAAAGCGTTCCGCCATCGCCACGGCCTGGGGCAGAAGCCCGCCGTCATCATTGCGCAGGTCAATGATCAGCGCGCCCATGCCCTTCGAGGCCAGTTGCCGGATCGCGCTGTCCGCCTGCGTGGCGGTATTTTCGCTGAAATTGGAAATGCGAAAGTAACCGATGCGTTTGGTCACCATGCGCGCGTCCAGCACCGTATCGATCTGAATTTTTTCGCGCTTGATTTCAAGATCGAATGTTTGCGCGTTCACGGGGCGCCAGAGAGTCAAGCGCACGGGCTTTTCGGCTTCGCCCCTCAAAAGCTCCGCCACTTCGAAAAGCTCCTTGTTCTCCATGGAGATGCCGTCGATTTTCAGGATTTTGTCCTGGGGCGCCACGCCTGCCTTGGCCGCGGCGCTGCCGGGTTTAATGTCCCGGACGCCGGGATAATGGTCCATTTTTTGAAGCACGATTCCAACGCCGGCATATTCGCCCTTCATATGAATTTTCAAAAGTTGATAAAGCTTGGGGTCAATAAAAAGACAATACTTGTCCAGAGACACCAGCATGCCCCGGATCCCCTCATACAAAAGGGCGCGGGGCGTCACGTCCCCCACATACGCTTCATTAATCACGTTAATCGCTTTTGAAAAAAGCTTGAGCTCCGGGATCAGGCCCACGTCTTCGCCTTTGGCATAAGCCGCCACCAGGACAGCCCCGGACAAAGCCAAAATCAGGACGGTGTTTTTAAGTATTCTTCCTGCCATTGCCTGATTTCCCCCACTTTGTTGACCACCGCAAGAACGCGCAACGATTCGCTGCGCCTTTGAAGACGCGCGAGGCTTTGCACGGTAAAGGTTTCGGAAGAAACCCCCAGTTTCCCCGATTGAGAAAAGCTATTCATCATCTCCACCTCGGAGGCATCGAGATACCCGAAACTTTGGAGAGTTTCCGTGATTTCGCCGGCGTTCCCGAAAACACTGTCATCCGCGGTTCCTTCCGCTTGATCACGGCCTTTGCGGAAAGCCATGATTTTCGAAACCAGAGAATCGCCCAAGCCCATGGAAAGCAGCACCGTTCCGGAAGCCGTGTTGGCATTGATCTGTTTGCCGGCGCCTTCCAGAGTCACGTAAGGGCGGATGCTTTCGAGAATCTCCGGATTCATTCCTTTGACATACAGAAGCTCTTCGAAAACCCGGACCCCTGCATTTTTAGGCGCATACGGCGGTTTAAGCGTCAGATAATATTCCTTTTCGGCGCCAAGATCATGGGGGTCGTCGTCCGGATCAATCCAGTCCATGATGCAAAAGGCGAGTCCCTGGGCTTTTTCGGCCTCAATCCCGGCCGCCCCCTGTAAAAGCCGGGTCAAAATCGCGGGGGCCGTGATGTGATTCAGGTTGATTTTGCTCTCTTCATCCACGAGCCCGTATTGAAGATCCTCCCCGGAAGAACGCACGATCGAAAAACTGCCTTCCCCAACGGGAATGTCCTTGAATTGAGCTTCGCTGCGGCTCCAGCTTTGGGTCAGCGCATCCACGACGGGAGGCCGGGTTTCTTTTTGCTCGAGAACAGCCATGGCTTTTTTCACGCCCGCTTCGGCGATATAGAAGAGTTTCTCCCGCGCTTCGAGGCGCGAAGCTACCAGGAGCCGCTGGCGCACGCCGTACCCGACCGAAAGCGCGAACAGGCTCATGATCATGAGAAAACTCAAAGCAATAATCAGCAAACTCCCTCTCTCCGAACCGGAGTGGCCCGGTGGCAGGAAGGGGCTGTCCGGAGGCAGCTCCTGAGGCGCGTTTTCTATGGAATTGAAAACGCGCTCGAAGGCGCAATGAGGAGCATACAACCCGATATCAGATTTATGCTCCGAACGGTGCCGCAGGACAGCCCCTTCCTGCCACCGTCGAGTATCAATCCTCATAAGAGATTTCATTTAAAGCCGCCTGGCGGTCGGTGAGGCCGTATTGCTTGAGCCAAAGCTCGAATTGCTTGGGGGTAGTCCTCGTGTTTTTCTTAATCTGAAATCTTTCCTTGATGAGATGCGGCAAAAACCAGAGCGTGGAAAGATAGACCCTTACCATGATCCATAAAAGGCTTATCAGTGAAATTTTTTCGACATAACGCGCCGCCGGGCCTTTATGGCCGAAAATCCCGTAAAGGTGAAAAAAATACCGGGCAACCGTATGAAACGGCGCAACCAGAAGATGCCGGCGCGGGAAACATTTGATCACTACCCACAAACGGTTCCGTTCCACGAGAAAAGCCTTGAAGGGCGAGAGAAGCCCGAAGGAAGCGGAAAGTTTATGGTAGGCCACCGCTTCCGGGACATAAAAGCATTTGTATCCGGCCAGCCGGCCGCGAAGGCCGATATCGATGTCGTCGGCATAGGCAAAAAACTTTTCGTCGAAAAAACCCGTCAGGTCCAGCATCGAGCGCCGGTAAAGCGCGGCGCAGCCGCTCGGGCACAGGACCGCGCTGCGGTGGTCATATTGGCCCGTATCCTTTTCCAGCCGCCCCCGCGTCCTGCCCAGGCCGTCGCGCGAAATGATCTGGCCGGTGTTCTCGAGAACCTTGTCTTTGCCCCAAAAATAAATTTTGCACGCCACCATTCCGATGGAAACGCTCTGGCGGATGCCTTTAATCATTTCCTCGATCCAGTTTTTTTCGACCGTGGAATCGCTGTTGATCAACGCAATCCACTCCCCCTGCGAAGCGCGCATCCCGGTATTGCAGCCGCCGGCAAAACCAAGGTTTTCAGGGTTCTCGATGATTTTGATCCGCCCGGAATATTTTTCGCGGATCATTTCAAGAGACCCATCCCGCGAGCCATTGTCTACCAGGATAATTTCCTTTTGGGCGTAGGGCTGGGCCAGAAGACTGTCGAGGCAATCAAAAATAACGTTTTTACCGTTCCAGTTCAGGACAATGATGGAAGCCAGTCCCGGAATCATCGGAAAATATTCCTGACGGGGGGCTTGGCTTCTTCTTTTTGAGGGGGTACTTCTTTTATTTTTTGATCTTTTAACAGGGCCAGGGCTGCGTCGAGTTTTTCCCCGTTACGCTTGTTGCTCTCTTCGAGCGCGGTGATTCTCGCGGCCAAATCGTCGGTCAGGCGTTTGATGTATTTATCCAGCCCTTCCGGCTGGTAAATGCCGCCGGCCTTTTCGACTCTGCGGTCGCTGGCAATATCAAAAACAACTCCGTATTTTTTGACTCCCTGGTCGGCATCCTCGGCAAAAGCCGGCCCCCCCAGGGACAGGGTCCCCAAAGAAAAAATAAGAATGGTACGGGTTAGGGAATCCTGAGAACGAATCAAACTTGAGAACATGTTATTTCTCATTATCGGTCGCTTTCATGGGTTTCTATACTTGAGGGCGATCCGGCGGGTCGCCACGACGATCCTTCGAGACAGGTTAGAGACGGTCCCTTTGCAGTTCGTAGGTGAGGAGGGTTGTCGAGGAAGCAGCATCCTTTTTGGCAAGGAAAGGCCGGAAAAGCGAGAGGCCCTCCCCACCGAGATAATAAAGCCGGAAAAGCATGGAGCGGATCAGCCGGCGATCGGCCAGGACGGATTTCCAGGTCCCCCCCTCCTCGATCAGGAGGGCCGAAATATTCACGCCCGGGTTTTCGTATTTTTTTTCGATCACCTGCCCGCTTTCTTTATAAAACAAACTCACGGGCGGTCCCGCCAGGCCCTGGGCAGCAACAAGGACTTGCGCTTCTTTGGTCCCGAGGTTTACGCGAAGCCCATTGGAAAAAAAGAGAATGTCCCCTTCCCTTTTCTGAAGTCCTGCTTCCGGCGTGTATTTCAGGACTCCGTCCAGAACGGAAAAAACCTGTTGAAGATAGGGTTTGCGGGCTTTTCCGGCCTTTTGGATCTCTCGCGCTTTTTTAAAATTCCATTGCGCGGCCACGGTCACGGCAAGATTTTGCTCGATAAGATCGTTGTAAAGAAAAAGATAGGTTGGGGCCAGCGCAGCAGTCCCCGCAGGGGAGAGCGAAGCGGTCCCATGCGTCAAATCCAGAAAATGCGCGCGCGCGCTGCTTTTTATTTCCGGAGGAAGTTGCTTTAACGCTTGTTCCCGGGAAAGGGGCACCACCCGGAGAATCAAATCCACGGCTTCCGGAGTTTCAACGCCCAAAGATTCCAGGTATTCGGCCGCCCCGTTGCCATGCGTATTCAACATCCTTAAAATTCCGGCTGCTTCCCGTTCATTTTCGGAAGCCAGCGCTTTTGCCATCCAGAAAGTTTCATGGAATTGCTGAGTGCCGCCGTCTACCGTGGCCCGGCGATGGGCGACGCCGGAAATAAAATAACCGGGCGGCCACCAGCTATTGATGATCGCATCTTCCGGCGTCTTTTGCCGGATCTCATTCAGGATTTCAAACCAGGCATCATTCATAATCGGTTTGATGCCCCGCGCCACCAGATGCGCCATCAATAAAGGCAGCGGCAGAAACAAAAGGCAGAGAATCAGGCCGGATAAAATTTTGGGCAAACGCGCAAAAAGAAGCCCTATGGTTTCTTGTAGCTCATCGATCCCGAGCATGACAAAAAAAGCAAGCGGCATGACAAAAAGGACCGAGAACCGTTCGGTTTTAAGCGCCAGAAAAAGAAGAGGCATTGAAAAGGCCGTTAAAAACAGCCATCGAAAAAAACTTTTCCCGTCCCGGCGCTGCCAGCTCCGGATTCCGTTGAAAACAAATCCCGCGACCGCGACTGCAAAGGCCACGTAGTTTCCGGTCAGGAAAATCAGCTTTTTCAGGCCGATGCTGGCGGATTCTCCGACCGTCACAAACATATTCGGCCAGACATCGAACCGCGAAAGCGCGAACTGATGCATGATGTTCCAGCCGAGAGTGACGGAATTGAAAAACCCTCCGGGAGTCAAAAAAATCATGGCCGCAAAAAAAGAAAAAAACAAATACGCAGCGATAAAGCGCAAGGACGATTGCAGCGCCGCCTCTTTTTTAAACCGGGGAATCCAGCGCATGACGAGAAAAGCCGCTAAAAGGGCTCCCGGCAGCAAAAATAAGATGAACGCCCACCCGGTCCAAAAAAGCGAGTAAAGCCCCGTAAAAAAAGCAGCGGCCAAAGCCCAAGGTATTTCTTTTCCCTTTTCCCGGATCCCGGTCACCGAAACCCAAAGAATAACCACCGGAAACAAATAGTTGTAGGGATCGGTGTCGTACCAGCCAAAAGCGCTGCGCTGGATAAAGACGGGGGAAAGCATCAGAGTCACCAGCCCGAGGAAACAAGCCACCGGCCCCCTTTCCAGAGCCACGGCCAGCCCGAGAAAAAGAGCGGCAATTCCCACGCAAAGAAAGACCGGAAAACTGCCAAGCGCTTCCATCATCCCTATTCCGGGCCTCAAAAAAGAAAGAAAACGGTACCAGAAGTATCCGCCATAAGGGTGTAGCACCACCGCCGTCCAGTAACCCAGTGGCGCGTGCATCAATGGATGAAAATAAAGCCCGTTTTTCATCTGAGGCGAAAGCCGCCCGGTTTTCGCCACCTGTTCGGTCAGGTACAAATAATAGTAAGGATCGGCTTCCAGCAGGTAATGCCTTCCGGAGGCCGGCCCGGCGTTTTGAGCAAACTGCTTCGCGGCGTTCCGGACCGCGGCTTCGTATTGGTCTTTCTGGGCGGCCGCAAGGTCCCGCGCCTTTTCATGGGCAAGCCGCCATTTTTCCTGTTCCGCCATTTGCGGAAATTGCTGGTCCAGGACTTTTTTTAATTGGCCCGCCATCGCGCGGGAAACCGTTTGGGCCGCTGTTTTTTCAAAAAGGGATTGCCGGAAGAGCGGCGTCAAAAGAGGATAAATCCTGAAAAAAACTCCGAGAAAAGTTCCGAGAAAAAAAATAAGAAGAAGGGCGGTCTTTTTCGGGCGCGCGGGCATTATTTATTTTGCGCGGGGGAAGCGGAAGCCGCATTCGAAGGGCGATTCATTTTTCCTTTCAACAAAACATCGAAGGGGCTTCGTTTCGCCCCCGCAGGAGGAGGCGCTTGAGGCGAGGCGGCAGAAGGCGATTCGCCCGGGGAACCCGGGTTCGCCCCGGAGGGCGCCGCGCTTCCTCCCTCCCCCGGTTTGCCACCCGAAGCCGGGGCATTCGATTCCGCTTTTCTTAAAGCCTCTTCCAGGGAAGCGGCAAGGTCGTTCCGGTTCAGTCCCCGAAGCGTGGAAATGGAAGCCAGGGCCAAAGGCGCTTCCCCCATCTGGATCTGGGCCAGGCCCATGGCATAATGGGCTTCCGCAAAATCCGGATGAATCACAATCGTTTTCTTGAAATATTCCAGGGATTTCACGGGATCTTTCTTTTCCATGAGCGTAAACCACCCGAGACCAAAATAAGCCTTTGAATAATGCGGGTCGATTTCCAGGGTTTTATTGAAATACTCCGCCGCCAGCGCAGGATTGGCGGCCGGCCCGGCATAAGCCGTGGCAAGATTGAAATAAACCTCCGCATACCCGGGATCGATTTTCAGCGCTTCCTCGAAAGACCCGATGGCGCTTTTGACGGATTTCCCCTGCTTCAAATAGGCCAGCCCCAGGAGATTATAGATCTGGGCGTGATTTTTGTCCCCGTCCGCAAACGCTTTTTGAAAATTTTCAATGGAAGCGTCATAATCCCCGTTATTCAAAAATTCGACTCCGGCCTTAAGATGCGATTTTTTTTCCTCCGCTCGCGCGGGGCCGGCGAGAAAACTCCACAAAAAAACAGCCAGCAAAAAAATCCTCATGACGGGGCGGGCTCCGGAGTTGTTTTGGCGGAATTCTCCGGTGTTTTGCTTCCTGTTTTGGCTTTTTCAGACCCGATCAGGGTCCGGGCGATATCCATATTGCATTTCACAATGTCCGCGCCTTTGGATTTAGGGCCCACGCTGTAACGGGTGATCTCGAAAAGATAATCAGACTGCTCGAGAAGATTCATAAAGGAGAGCATATTCGTAAGCGTTCCCTCACACTCCAGGCTCGTTTTATAAACCTGAAAAACGGGCTTTTCCTCGACATCCCCGGGCTGGATATTCTTCACGGTGATTGACTGCTGATTGGCGAGATTTTCGATTTTTTTCAAAAGCGCCGCAATGATTTCTTCCTGGCTGAACTCTCCGGTATCCAGATAATTGCTGTACTTGGCGTACTCTTCCATGATCCGGCCCCGGAAAGAAGCGATTTTTTTGTCCCGCTTGATGGCTTCGGCTTTGGCAAATATTTTTTTGTCCATCGCCTTCAGTTCGGACAAAATAGGGCCCAGCACCAGGCCGTCCATAATGGCGATAAAAACAACCGCCGAAGCGACCCCGACCAGGATTTTTTCGCTTTTACCCAGTTTGGCGGCAAAGGCCCCTATTTTCGCGGCGAGATCATCCACTTAAGTCCTCCCGCCCAGCATGGCTTCGATTTCGAAATCCGCAACATCCGCGCTTCCTTCGCGCCGGGATTTGGTCTGTTTGGCTTTCACATTGCTGAAATAATTCGACTCTTCGAGCTGGGTCACAAAAGCAAAAACCTTGGACATGGATTGGGCCGTCCCCACCAGCACGACTTTACCATCCTCCTGATAACTGAAATTAGAAAGATAAACATCTTCGCCGATGATCTCGCTGACGATTCCGAAAACCCAAAGGCCCTTGCCCCGGTTTTCAAGAAGCTGGCGCACCACCCGGTTTTTGGTGGAAATGCCTTCAAGGATCCGGGCTTCCTGGCCAATGGACTGATGCATGGCATCCAGTTTGTCATAAAGCACGTTTTTAATATAAATTTTTCCGGCCAGAAAAGAACTCACAATCAAAAAAATGGTCATGATGAGAACGCCCAGGGTCATCATGTCCTTGCTGCTTTGCCGGAAACGGCGTTTCAATTTGGCTTCCTGGGGGGTCAGGTCGATTTTCGGGGGCCCTCCGGCGGCAAGCGATGACAAAACCTCAAAAAAGGAGATTTTTTTTTCGGCGGCAAGCTCCGCCGAAGCTTTTTCGGTGAGATTGAAATAATCCAGCGCAACGGCAGGCTTGATCACCGCATGCGCCGTCTCAAGAAGAGGGCAGGAAGTTTGAATGGCCTGGACCACCGGCGACAAGTCTTCCATCACCCCGGTCAGCACGAGATGGCGAACGGGGCTTCCGATGCCCTGGTCCTGATAGGCGGTCAATGATTTATTGAGTTCGTTTAAAAATTCCGGGGAACCCGTTTCAGGGTTTTCAAGAAGCGCCTGCGCTCCGGCCGCGAGATTGCGCACAAAAATAATCTGGCCCTTGTCGGTGATGACGAGGTCCGAACAATCTTCTCCGATATGGACCCCGGCCACGGCCTCCCCTTCCGGCCCCTCTCCCGCCATCCGGGAATAAATTCCGCTCATGCCTTCGGCGGCAATCGTCACCTGGTGGACAGGAATCCGGGCTTTTTCGAGAATGCTCAAATAACGTTCCACGACTTTCCGGTGAATGATGATCAAAAGAACGCTGGTGTAATGCTGCACTTCCGCCGCTTCCTTGAAAAGAAAATCAATCACGATTTCATCCCGGGAATACGGCGTAAAACGCCCGGCCTGGAGGTCGATGATTTTGGCGATTTCATCGCGGTTGGTCGACGGGATTTCGACGTTTTTGGAAATGAAGAATTTCGACGAAACCGTGCAAACAACCCGGGGATTGAGCGCCTGGGCCTTGGCCAAAGTCTCCATCAGATACAGGCTGATATCATCGTCGCTGGCCTGTTCGATCGGTTTTGAGGCAATCCCCTGAAAAACAGTCTTGCCCCCCTCCTGCCGGGCATGCGCCAGCTTCAGATGCTGGTCCGAAAACGAAACCGCCACCCGGTCCGGCAAATGCCCCAAAGCAAAAAAAGGCCGCAAGAAATCCAGTTTTTTCATTCGATACAATTCTCCAAAGCCATAAGAGGAAGAAAACGCGTGATTTGCTTCTTACGGATATCGCCATAATCGATGCTGATCTTCACCGCGCGGGGAAGACAGCTTCGGCTCCATTTTCTTTTCCAGCTCTGCCCGTCTTGCAGGTAATATTCCAGACGAACCCCGTCGATCCGCTCCAGCACGGGCGCGGGAGTTGCTTTGACCCTCGGCGGATTGAGGACCTGCCCGTAACTTTCAGAGGTCATAAAAAGCGTCCTTTTCGAAGCGTCAAAAAAGTAGCGCAGCCCCACCGGCAGGCGTTCCACCGGCTTGCCCTGTTTGCCGGCGTCCCCGCGGGGACCCAGAGTGCAAAACTCCAGGGAATCCCCGGTGCCCTGAAACGGCGGTGATTTGCAGGCAAAAGCATTCCGCAGCTGGACGGAGAGTTTGTCCAAAAAAATGTCCATCTGCCATTCCGGGCGTTCCCGCATGGCATACCGCCAAAGCCGTGTTCCCTGGAAAAAAGTCATGTAAATAACGGACGAAAGAAAGGAAATAATGACCATGGAAACCACCATTTCCACCAGAGTAAAGCCTTTCGGGTCAAGACTTCTTTTCATTCTTAGCCAGAGTATAAAAAGACCGTGAAATGCTTTTCCTTCGCCCCGTTTGCTCCCACTGAAGCGTCAATACCATGGAGTAAAGAGGGCTCCCGGATCCGGCAGAGGATGAACTCAATTGGTAATCGATTTTGCGGTCCCCTGAGGCCATCACTCCGCTTTCCGTTGTGAGAAAAAGTTTGCCTCGCCCGGCCTGGTCCCCGATCTCCCAGATTTTATTCGCCATCATGTGATTGGCGGCCGTGCGGTTGTCCACATAACTTAACGAGGACACCGAAGCCAGTAAAATCTGGTCAATCACCACCAGCCCGGATGCCAGAATGACAATGCTCAAAAGCAGCTCGACCAGCGTAAAACCCTTCTGATTAGCTCCAGTTGGTGATGTCATCATCCGTGACCTTGGGATCCTTGTTTTTCCCCATCGAATAAAGATCATAATCATGGGGACGGTGGGTCCCGGGCGACTGGTATTGATAAGGCCGGTTCCAGGGATCCCCCGTTTTTTTTTCAAGATAAGGCCCGTTCCAGTTTTTCGGAACGGGATTCGTGGACGGTTGTATCAAAAGGGCTTCCAGGCCTTGTTCCGTGGTCGGAAAAAACCCGTTGTCGAGCTCATAAAGTTTCAAAGCCGTCGGGATATTGACCTGCACATCGGCCGAGGCCGCGGCCTTGCGCGCCTGTTCCGAGCGGCCGGCAAGCCGGGGAAGGGCCATGGCCGAAAGGGTGGCGATGATAATCACGACGAGCAGGATTTCAATCAAGGTAAATCCCGCCATGGAATGTTTTTTTAAAATTCGAGTTTGCACGCGAGGGCCTCTTTTTTTTAAGTTACGTTCAGGAAAGAATAGCATTCATGCTGAAAACCGGCATTAAAATAGCGACCGCCATAAATCCTAAAACAGCGCCCACGACAAGAATGATCAAAGGCTCGATCAACTGCGTCATGATTTTGATATTTTCATCCACTTCCTGTTCATACCAATCGGCAATATCGCCGAGCGCTTCATCGAGCTTTCCGGACTCCTCGCCGATCTTCACTAAATGAACGACAAAAAGCGGCACTAACTTTGATTGGCGAAGGGCCTCGCTCAAGGCCCCCCCCTGCTCCACGAAGGGATAAGCCGCCCCGAATTCTTTTTTGACGGCCTCGTTGGTGAGGACGGGCAAAGCGATTCGGATCGCTTTCAATAAAGGAATCCCGCTTCTCAAAAGGAATTCCAGGGTCCGGCAAAGGCGGGCCAGCTGGGACATCAGAATCAGTTTTCCGGCTTTGGGGAGGCTCAAGAAAAATTGGTGCCATTGCCTGCGCCCTCTTTCGGACCGGAGGGATCCTCTCACGGAGAAAAGAAACAGAACAACACCGAGAACCATCCAGGGCCAGGCCGATTGAAGCCAAAGGCTGGACACCACGAGCGCGCGCGTGGGCCATGGAAGTTCCTGCCCGAGATCGAGGAAAAACCGGGAAAATTTCGGGATCACATAAGCCATCATAAAAACCAGCGCCCCGGCGGCAAGGCTGATCACCAGGGCCGGATAAGCCAGAGCCATCCGGACTTTCGAGAAAATTTCTTCCTGTCCCCGGCGGTATTTCGCGACTCGGGCCAGGGCATCGTCCATTCTTCCGACACTTTCTCCGGCCTCGGCCATGGCAATGTCAAAAGGCGTAAAAAGAGGGGCCTGCAAAGCCAGGGCTTTCGAAAATGACATTCCTTCGCGCACTTTGTCCTTGATTTTGACCAGAGACGATTTTAAAAACGGCTCTTCGGTTTGCTCGCTGACAATGACGAGCGCGGGCAAAAGCGGAATTCCGGATTTGATAAACCGGCTGAATTGCCGGTAAAAATGCGTGATCACGCGGGCAGAAACGCCGCTTTTTCCGGGCTTGGGCGGGTGG
>CAYGIT010000018.1:0-25808 GCA_964349955.1 uncultured bacterium | reverse complement strand
TCCCGGTCCTGGTCTTGCTGTAAGGGTCTTGGGCGCTGTGGACAAAGTCAAATGTGATTTATTAAGGGAAGCCGATGCCATCTTTATCGAGGAAATCCGCAAAGCCGGCCTGTATGACAAAATCTGGCAGGCTTTTGCCGTGCTCCTGCCCGTGCAGAGCGTGGGGGTGATGGGGGACGAGCGCACCTATGAAAATGCCGTGGCCGTACGCGCCGTCACCAGCCTCGACGGCATGACCGCCGATTGGTACCGCATGCCGCCCGAAGTCCTGGCCCGCATTTCCAACCGCATCATTAACGAAGTCCGCGGCATCAACCGCGTCTGCTACGACATCTCCTCCAAGCCTCCCGCCACCATTGAGTGGGAGTGACGGTACCGGTTCCGGGGGTACCGGGTTTAAAAGGCAAAGGAGAAGGAACGATGCTTTTCATCTTTAAAATTTTGATTTCGGCGGGACTGATTGCCTTTGCTTCCTGGTTCGCAGGGAAAAATCCACATCTGGCGGGGTTTATTGTGGCTGTGCCGCTCACCTCGGTCCTGACGCTTTTCTGGACGTACTGGCAATACCGCGATATGGAAAAGATCAATGAACTTGCGGTTTCCATTCTTGCTGCGGTACCGCTCTCGCTTATCTTTTTTTTGCCGTTTGTCCTCAACCGCTGGCTCAAAATGAATTTTTTGCTGACCATGATTTTAGGGCTGGCCTGTCTGCTGGGCGCCTATGCCCTCCACACCGCCTTTTTTAAAGGGCGCGCGTAAAATTCCGAATGGCCACGGACTAATCCTCTGGTATAATTCCTCCATTCAAGGTTGCGGGCGCCTCAGATATTGAGTAGTCCCCCGGCGCGACTGAAGCTTCTTTAGTTTCAGCGTGCTGGTGCCTGGAGCATTGGCTCAGGCAGCGGAAAAATCGGACAAAGCCTTCCTAGAGGCCCTATTGCCGGCTCCCAGCCGGTAGACACGCTTTTACCTTCAACTACAGCGCATCATTGTATATTCGCTTGTATATACCAATGTATTGTGCTATTCTTGAGGTGGAAATGTGAAGCCATTCCAGTGGAATCCGGTAAAAAACGAACGCTTAAAGTACGTCAGGGGAGTTGGCTTTGAAGAGATTGCGCAGGCGAGATTGATTGATATAAGAGAGCATCCCGGCCGGGAATCTCAGGAGATTATGCTTTTTGAATATCAGAGCTATATCTGGGTGGTTCCCTTTGTGCGGTCCAGCGAGATTTTTTTTCTGAAAACACTCTATCGGAGCAGAAAATACACAAGGATGTTCGAACGAGGTGCATTATGAAAAGAAGAATGAAACTTACCCCGTATGAGAAGAAGATAGAAGCCGCCTTGTCAAACGGAGAGTATCAAAGTGTCAGCAAAGAGGAATTTGATAAAATCGCGAAGGCGCTTGCAGCCCGAAAGAAAGATTCTGTTCTTAACCTTAGGATTAATGGCGGGGATCTGAATAGTTTGAAAAACAAGGCAGCCGAGCGGGGAGTTAAATATCAGACATTTATTGCTGAAATTCTTCATCGCGCAGCAATGAGTTGAAAATAGGGACTTATCACAATCTGGGGTTGAGTTAATAAGGAGAAAAAATGCAAAATAAAACGATTCAGGAATTTCAGAAGTTCATTATGCGGGGGAATGTGGTGGATATGGCTGTCGGCGTGATTGTCGGCGGGGCTTTTGGGAAGATTATCACCTCGCTTGTCAACGACATGATCATGCCGCCCATCGGGCTTATTTTGGGGAAGGTCAATTTTTCGGATTTATTTCTTGCGCTGAACGGTAAAAAATATGCTACGTTAATTGAGGCGCAAAAGGCGAGCGCGCCTACGCTCAATTACGGGCTTTTTATCAATACCGTTATCAATTTTGTGATTGTGGCTTTTTGTATTTTTCTCGTTATCAAGCAGATCAGCCATATCCAGCCGCGCTTTGAAAAAACTGCGCCGCCGCCTATGCCGACGACGCGCGAATGTCCTTTCTGCTGTTCCATGATTCCTCTCAAGGCCCTTCGTTGCGCCCAATGCGCGTCTGATTTGACCCCTGTCATTAAAGCCTAAAAACGGAAAAAGTCTTCGTTTCGTTCCCCTTCGGACTTATCTAAGGAAATAGCCTGAAATAATAGTTGACTATTTTATATAAATAATATATTTTTAAATAAAAATGGAGCTTCAATGAAATCATTGTTCGGACCTAAAAGACGTAAAGTTCTCGGCCAGACATTCCTTAATATTTTTACTATCCTTATTCCTGCGGCAGTGACTTCAGAGAAGCTAATAAAAATAGGGGTTTCTTGGAAAATCAGCCTTTGCACCGGTCTTTTGTTAGTGCTACTATTGGGTTGGGTATTAACACCGGAAGAAAAATCCGAACTCGCGGAGGGCTGAAATGATTCTGGCTTTTGTGATCTTACTGTCGGTGGCTATCCTTGTTCTCTTCTGGCTGGATCAGCGGAAGAAGCATTCTCCTTATCCCTGAAATTCTTTAAGAGTTGGCCTAAGCGGTAATCCCAAAAATTCGGGTTAGTAAAGACGCGACGGCGGAATTTCTTAAAATCTGATATAATTCTCCCTCCTTTATGCCACACGCTGATTTTGTCCATCTGCATTGCCATACCCAATATAGCCTCCTGGATGCGGCGTCCAAGGTAGAGCCGCTTGTCAAGCGGGCCGTAGAACTGAAATTTGCGGCCCTGGCCATGACGGACCATGGGAATCTTTTTGGGGCGATTGAGTTTTATTCCAAGGCCATGAAAGCCGGCATCAAACCGATTATCGGGATGGAAGCTTATATCGCGCCCGGGTCCCGTTTTGACAAACAGGCCCATGGCATCAAGGAAGCTTCCTTCCATATTACGCTGCTTGCCCGCAATGAAGCCGGCTACAAAAATCTCATGAAACTCACCAGCGCCGGTTATCTCGAAGGTTTTTATTACCGGCCGCGCATCGACAAGGAAATTCTCAAACAGCATTCCGAAGGGCTGATCGGTTTGAGCGGCTGTTTGAAAGGGGAGATCCCTCATTATATCCGCAATGAACAGCCGCATGAAGCCAAGCGCGTGACTCAGGAATTTGTCGATATTTTTGGCAAAGATAATTTTTATTTTGAAATCATGGACCAGGGACTGGAACCGCAGAAACGCCTGACCGCGGAATACCTGAAGATGGCGAAAGAGTCCGGCGTCCGGATTGTGGCCACGAATGATTCCCATTATATTTACCGCAAGGATGCGTCGGCGCATGACGCGCTGATTTGCATCGGTACCGGTTCCACGCTCGAGGAACCCAACCGCATGCGCTACCAGGGCGATAATTTTTATCTCAAATCCGCGGAAGAAATGAAGGACTTGTTCAAGGAAATTCCCGAAGCCATCAAACAGACGCTTGAAATTGCGGAACGTTGCAATCTCGAAATTGATTTTACCAAAACGCATTTACCCCATTTTGATCCTCCGGCCGGCAAGACGCAGCAAAGTTATATGTGGGAGCTTTGCCAGAGCGGGATGAAAGACCGGATGGGAGAGAACCCTCCGGAGGAATACCGGAGCCGGCTCAAATTCGAGGCCGATCTCATTCATAAAATGGGATATACCAGCTATTTTCTGATCGTGTGGGATTTTATCCGCTACGCCCGGGAACACGGCATTCCTGTAGGGCCGGGCCGCGGCTCCGCCGCCGGAAGTCTCGTGGCTTATGTGCTTGGCATTACCAATGTCGATCCGATCAAACATGGCCTCATCTTCGAACGCTTTCTCAATCCCGACCGCGTGAGCATGCCCGATATCGATATCGATTTTTGCTACGAGCGCCGCGATGAGGTCATTGATTATGTGCGCCGTAAATACGGCGCCGATAATGTGGCCCAAATCATTACCTTTGGGACCATGGCCGCGCGCGCCGCCTTACGCGATGTTGGGCGCGTCATGGGCATTTCTTATCCTGAAGTGGACAAAATCGCCAAACTGATTCCAATGGAGCTGAATATTACCCTTGAAGATGCGCTCAAGCGCGAGCCCAAGTTCAAAGAAATGATGGTGGCTGATAATCGTATCGCCCAGCTTATGGAAACATCCCGGTCGCTTGAGGGCATTGCCCGGCATGCCTCCACGCATGCCGCCGGCGTGGTGATTTCGGATGCGCCGCTCACAGAATATGTTCCGCTTTTCAAAGCGCAGGAGCAGGTTTCCACGCAGTACAGCATGAAAGACCTGGAAAAAATTGGATTGCTGAAAATGGATTTCCTGGGATTGAAAACGCTGACCATGATCCAGCACGCCCTGAGAATTCTCAAGGAAAGCCGGGGGATTGAGATCGACATGGATGGGCTTCCGCTCGATGATTTGCAGACTTATGAAATGCTTGGCCAGGCGCAGGCCGCGGGCGTGTTCCAGCTTGAAAGTTCGGGCATGCGCGACCTTCTCAAAAAAATGAAACCCACGCATTTTGACCATCTTGTGGCCTTGCTCGCCCTTTATCGTCCGGGCCCGCTGGGCAGCGGCATGGTGGACGATTTTATCAAGCGCATGCACCAGCCCTCTCTCATTAAATACGATCATCCCGTGCTGGAGCCGGTGTTGAAAGAAACTTACGGTGTTATTCTCTATCAGGAACAAGTCATGAAAATCGTGAGCGATCTGGCAGGATTCACGCTTGCCCAAGCCGATTCTCTCCGCCGCGCTATCGGAAAAAAAATTCCCGAGATCATGGAAAAAGAAAAGAAAGCCTTTATTGACGGCGCGGTAGCGCGCGGAGTCCGCGAACCGGTGGCGGATAAAATCTGGCACCTGATCGATTACTTTTCAGGGTACGGGTTTAATAAATCCCACTCCACCGCCTATGCCTTGGTTTCCTATCAGACCGCTTATTTAAAAGCGCATTATCCGATTGAATTCATGACGGCGCTGCTGACTTCGGAAATGGGAAACACGGATAAAGTGGTGCGGTATATCGAAGAATGCCGGAAAATGAACATTGAAGTTCTTCCGCCCTCGGTGCAGGAAAGTTTTGCGGAATTTACATCGGTTGAAGGCCGCATCCGGTTCGGCCTTACCGCGGTCAAAAATGTGGGCAGTATCGCAATTGAGTCGATCCTGGAATCACGAAAAAAAAACGGCAAGTTCAAATCGTTCGTGGATTTTATCCAGGGCATTGATTTGCGTGTCTGCAACCGGAAAGTCCTGGAAAGTCTGATCAAGTCCGGATCGCTGGATGGTTTCGGAATGAACCGCGCTCAAACCATGGCCATGCTGGACCAGGCCCTTGAGGTTGGCTCCAGTCTTCAGAGAGACAGGACCCGCGGGCAATATTCCTTTTTTTCGGGCGAAAGCGAAGAATCCGGATTTCAGGGAGGGGAGGGCGCGGTCCCCGGAATTCCCGAATGGCCGGAAAGCCAAAAATTGGGTTATGAGCGCGAATTGATTGGTTTTTACGTGACGGCACACCCGCTTTCCAAATATTCCAAAGTATTGAAAAACCATGCCACGGCCCTGACGGATAATTTGGCGGAATTCCAGGACCAGACCGAGGTTACCATCGGGGGCGTCATTGACAGCCTCAAGGAAATTCTCACCAAAAAAGGCGACAAGATGGCTTTTGTGACGCTTCAGGATTTGCGGGGAACTTGTGAAATCGTGGTATTTCCCGAAACCTATTCCAAGTCGCGGCTGCTGATGGTGAAGGACGCTGCGATTTTTGTGCGCGGCAAAATCAATGCGCGCGACGATACCCCTAAAATCCTCGCCGAAGAAATTGTGGCCATGGATGAGGTCCAGGCCCGCTTTACCCGCTATATCAGCATTGATTTACAAACGGCCGGGCTAGATAAGGATCTCTTGAAACAAATCAAAAATGTTCTTTCTGCGAATAAGGGCAGCACTCCGGTCTATTTTTCCTTCAAGGATCCCGCAGGTAAGTCCGCTGTTTTGCAGGCAGGAGACGATTTAAAGGTCAAAACAACCGATGAATTGCTCTCTGCGCTTGAAGCTTTATCGGGTGAAAATTCAGTAAAGATTCGATAACCTCCTGTCGTATAATAGGTTATAACCAAAAATTGCCTTGACAAGATTTCCGGCTTTTGGTAAATTTTAACGCATCTTTAATCACTATAAAGAGTTGGGTTCACTAATCTCACCAGGAGGTTGGAAGCGTGACGAAAAAAGATATTGTGATCAAAGTTTCCAACGAAACAAATCTCACCCAGATTGATGTCAAAAAGATTGTCCAGCGTACTTTGGATGTTATCGTCGAGAGCCTGGAGCGCGGAGAAACCGTTGAACTTCGGAATTTCGGCGTATTCAAAGTCAAGCACCGGCGGGGACGGCTGGGCCGCAATCCAAGGACAGGCGATGAAGTCGCGGTTCCGGAAAAGAAAGTAGTCATCTTCAAGCCGGGATTGATCTTGAAGCAAAAAGTGAAATGATGCTATCCGTCATCCCCGAATGTTTCAGCGAAGCAGCCCTTTAGGGTTGTCGGGGATCCGCAAGCTCGTGGATTCCCGCCTAAAATCATGCGGGAATGACAAGTAAATTAAAGAGGGAGATCACAATGCCCGAAAAAGGCAAAGTAAAATGGTTTTCGAATGTAAAGGGATTCGGATTTCTCCAGAAAGAAGGGGATACCCAGGATATTTTTATTCATTATTCCTCGATTCAGGGAGAAGGCTATAAGACTTTGAAAGACGCCGAAGAAGTCACGTTTGACATTGTGCAGGGCCCTAAAGGTCCCCAGGCCGCCAATGTTGTCCGCAATAAAAAACCGGCGGCTGCCCAAACTTCCTCCGGCGCTCCAAAAGAAGCCGCAGGCAAGAAATAGCAGGATTTTCCCCATAAGACGCCCCCGCCGTTTTTTCTCCCCGGAGGCGCTTGAGTCACCGGGGCAAAATGTCCGTCTATCATCCGCCGAAACCCGCCATTTGCAGGAAGTCCTCCGCCTTCAGAAAGGCGATCTCTGCCTTCTGATTGATGGAGCGGGCCGTTCTGCGGAGGCGCGGGTCAGCGGCGAAACTTCGCAAGGCCTTGCCTGCCTGATCGTGGAGAAACTGACATCCAAAATTAAGGAATCTTCCATGCTTTCATTACGGATTTACCCCGCCCTTTTGCAAAAAGGGAAAATTGACGGTTTGGTGGAAAAAGCGCAGGAACTCGCGGTGGAAGAAATCTGTCCCCTTGAAACCAAACATACGGTTTTAAAAATGGACGGGAATGCTAAAATAAAAGTTCTGGGCCGCTGGCAGAAAATTGCCCAGGCAGCGGCGAAGCAATCCGGTGTTTCGCGGCTTGTCAATATTCAGTCTCCGCAGAAATTTGAAAAGGCGGTCGCGGAAGTTCCGGAAAACGAAAGCGCGGTGCTTTTTCATCCTTGTGAAAAAGCGGAAGCGTTCAAGGATTGGGCCCGCGGGCTTACTCCGGGAGAAACCCTTCATCTTTTTCTGGGGCCGGAAGGCGGATTCTCGGATTCCGAAGTCGCTTTCTTTTCGGCGCGACACGGCAAAAAAAACATTGTTCAATTGGGCGAGACGCTCTTGAGAGCAGACACCGCTTTTATCGGCGTTGTTTCCGCGTTAAGATTTTTGTTTCCCTAGAGGCCCTGTCATCCTGAACGAAGTGAAGGATCTCCGAGTCAGAGATCCTTCGGCATAAAGCGCCTCAGGATGACACAAAATGAGGCAGGAGGTTCATTATGGAATGGCTGTTCCAGATCATTGAAAAAATCGTGCAAAGCCAGCTTTGGCGGATGGTGTCCAGTCATTTTTCCCTTTCTTCATGGAGCGATTGGATCACACTTGCTTTTCTGCTGGGCGGCCTTTTGCATGGCGCCCGCCACGGGCTTTTGCGTACCCTGGTCAAAATGGCGGAAGCGCTCTTGATTGCGTATGCCACTTTTGTTTATCAGCAAAAAGTTTCGCATCAACTGCAGGCCACTCTTTCTTTTATTCCCAACAATGCGCTCCCGGCGGCGGGCTTTATTGCCATTGCATTCCCGCTCGCCTTTTTGGTCTCTTTCATTGATTCGCGTGTCGCCCCATGGTTCCAGACAAGTCTCAAAGGTCCGGTACGGGTGATCGGCGGCGCGATGGCGGGGGTTGTTTACGGCGCATTTTTATGGAGTTTTGTCTTCCAGCTTCTTTTGCTCTTGCCGCTGAAGGCTGTCCAGAAAGTTCAAAACAAAAATTCCGTCAGCGGGCGGTTCATCAGCCATTTTGCTCCGGAGATCATTCAAAAGATCAAACACTAATGCGATACGACGAAAGAATCATCGATCAAATCCAGGCGGCCAGTGATATCGCGGAAATCATCGGCCAGGTTCTGCCCTTAAAGCGCGCAGGCCGCAACCTCAAGGCCAATTGCCCTTTCCACGGTGAAAAAACGCCGTCTTTCATGGTCAATCCCGAAAAACAGATTTATCACTGCTTCGGCTGTGGCGTGGGCGGAAGCGTTTTCAGTTTTCTCATGCGGTATGAAAATCTTTCTTTCCCCGAGGCTGTGCGCCAACTGGCCGAACGTGCGAACATCGCTCTCCCCACTGAAAACCGTGGAGAAAAAGGACCGGGCGACACCGAGAAAATCTATGAGATTTACCGTCTGGCCGTGGAGTATTACCGTTCTCAATTTGTCGAAAGTGTCAAAGCGAAGGCCGCGCGGGATTATTTTTTCGGGCGCGGTTACGATGCCGCCTTTGCCGAGGAATTTAAAATCGGCTGGGCGCCCGATGGCTGGCGCGGCCTTCTTGAATTTCTCGCACGCAAAGGATTCCCGGAGCCCCTGCTTTTAAAAACCGGTCTTGTGCTGAAATCCCCGAAAGGTTCGGTTTACGATAATTTTCGCGCGCGCCTGCTTTTTCCGATTTTCAATCTGCAGGGAAAACCGGTGGCTTTCGGGGGACGGGTGATTGATGACAAAGGCAGCCCGAAGTATTTGAATTCTCCCGAGAATCCCGTTTTTCAGAAACGGCGCGAGCTTTACGGATTGCATCTGGCGAAAAAAGCGATCGACCGGACCATACCGCGTTTGATCGTGGTGGAAGGCTATTTTGATTTCCTCCGGTTGTATCAGGCCGGATTCAAGGCCACGGTGGCAACGCTGGGGACGGCGCTTACCCCCGACCATGTTCAGGTATTGAAACGGTTTGCGGATGAAGCGATCGTGGTTTATGACGGGGACAAAGCGGGGGAGGCGGCTTCGCTGCGCGGACTCGAGGTTTTTCTCGAAGGCGGAATGAATGTCCGGATTGCGCGGCTTCCGGCAGGTTTCGACCCGGATGATTATGTAGAAAAAAAAGGCGCGACAGAGTTTCAGAAAATCCTTGATGAAGCGCGCGACTTCTTTGATTATAAACTGGAAACCCTGCTCGGCCGTTTCAACAAACGGGAGTCCCTGGGATTGATGAAGATCACCGATGATTTTCTCGAAACTTTTTTGAAAGTCCAGAACCCGGTATTGCTCGACCGCTATTTGAAACGCCTGGCCGCTTCCGTGGGCGTGGAAGAAAATTCTTTGAGGACCGAACTTCTAAAACTTAAGAAAAAAGAATCTGGGAGACGGCTTCCCGGAGTTCCGGAAAAAAGGAGTTCAAGTTCCTCCGAGCCGTCTCTTTCCGAAGAGCCATTGCTTTTCTCTCTGGCCTTCGAAGATCCGAAGCTGGGAGAAATTTTTTTAAATGAATTTAAAGAAACGGATTTCTCCGATCCGGCATTGCAGGAACTCTATGTGCTTTTTGCGGAGCACTATAAGCCCGGCCGGGGAGTGGCCTTTTCGCAGCTCCTCAACCGGATTCCCAATGAAGCGCTTGCCCAAAAACTGACCGCCTTTGCCAGCATGGAATGGACTTCTGAATCGCGGGAAAGGGCCTTTGCCGATTGCCTGCGAAAAATCAGTCAGGGAAAACTTCAGGTAAAGCTGGATGAACTCCGGAGGGATATTGCCAAGGCTGAACGGGAAGGCAATCAGACCCACCTCGCCGAATATACCCGCCAATATCAGAATTTATGGCGCCAAAGCAAACCGGTATCCTAGGGTCTTTTTACTGGCGGGAAAGCCAAAAATCAGTATAATACCCCCTTTACAATTCAAGGGGGTTCCATTGCCTTTAAAGAAATCCAAGCCAGTTCTCGAAGTTAAAAAGCCGGCCGCTTCCAAAAAAGGGGCGAAAACCGCTCCTCTTTCAATGGCCCTCAAGGTCGAAGAGGCGGCGCTCAAGCTTTTGGCCATCGGCAAGAAAAAGGGCTCGGTGAGCTTTGAACAAATCAACCAGCTCCTTCCTCCCAAGACGACCCCCGCTGAAAAAATCGAAGAAGTGGTCACTTTCCTGAACGACAAAAAAATCGAAATCACGAGCACCAAAACCGGAAAGTCCGTTCCGCCCAAAGATCCGGGACCGGAAAAAGACATTATTGAAGATGTCCGGGAAGTCGAAATCAAAAAAGATAAAGCGGTGGAAGAAGACGAGGCCGAGCCGATTGAAGAATACGGCCGCTCGCGCATGGATGATCCCGTGCGCATGTACCTGCGTCAGATGGGCCAGATCTCGCTTCTGACCCGAGAACAGGAAATCGCGCTGGCCAAGCGGATTGAAGATTCCGAAGAAATTCTTCAAAAAGCGGTTTACGAAACGCGAGCCATACGCTACGAAATTCTTGAAATCACGCGCAAAATCCTGGCCGATGAAATCCCCCTGGATTCCATCATTGATGAGCCGGATGAAGCCAAGATCCTTTTAATGAAGCGCAAACTCAAGAATCTGATCCGGCGTTTGCGTGCTTCCCGCAAAAGTGCCGACCTCATCAGCCTTCTGATGGAGTTTGATCTCAATATTGCCATTGTGGAGCAAATCATTGCCAATTTGCGCTCCAAACTTGCCGAACTCCGGAGCAATGAAGAAGCTATCGTTAAGCTGCGGCGCAAGAATG
Organism: uncultured bacterium; assembly: GCA_964349955.1. Lineage (GTDB taxonomy): Bacteria > Omnitrophota > Omnitrophia > Omnitrophales > Aquincolibacteriaceae > CAYGIT01. The sequence goes on along the minus strand of CAYGIT010000018.1, from coordinate 14,897 downwards.
TGCGCGGGAAAATCGGCGAGATCGAAGAGCGCAACCGCCAGATCCTGAAGGAGCTGGGCGAGCCCGAGAAAAAAGTCCTCGAACGCTTCAAGCTGATTCAAAAGCGCGAGCGCGAGCTTTCCAAGGCTAAAAAAGAACTGGTGGCTGCCAATCTGCGGCTTGTAGTCAGCATTGCCAAAAAATACACCAACCGCGGCCTTTCTTTCCTGGATTTGATCCAGGAGGGGAATATCGGATTAATGAAGGCCGTGGACAAATTCGAATACAAGCGCGGTTACAAGTTTTCGACCTATGCGACCTGGTGGATCCGCCAGGCCATCACGCGCTCTATTGCCGATCAGGCCCGGACGATCCGGATTCCGGTCCATATGATTGAGACCATCAACAAGTTCTTTCGCGCCTCCCGGCATCTTCTCCAGGAAACAGGCCGTGAACCGACGCCGGAAGAAGTGGCCCAGGTCATGAAAATGCCGGTGGAGAAGGTCAAAGGCATTTTAAAGATTGCCCAGGAGCCCATTAGCCTTCAGACCCCGATTGGTGATGAGGGGGACACCAGCTTCGGTGACTTTATAGAAGACAAGTCCGCCATATCGCCGGCCAATGCGACTGCCTACAGCATGCTCAAGGAGCAGATGGACGATGTTCTGATGACCCTGACGGAGCGCGAAGAAAAGGTTTTGCGCCTGCGTTTTGGAATCGGCGACGGCTATCCCCGGACCCTCGAAGAAGTGGGCCAGATCTTCAATGTGACGCGTGAGCGGGTCAGACAGATTGAAGCCAAGGCGCTTCGCAAGCTCCGCCATCCCACCCGCTCCCGGAAACTCAAAAACTTTCTCGATATCAAGCTCAGCGATTAGTTGCGCCTGCTGGAATAGCACCTTTTGTGGGCTCGTAGCTCAGTCTGGTTCAGAGCAGGCGACTCATAATCGCTTGGTCCCTGGTTCAAATCCAGGCGAGCCCACTCCCCTTGGAATTCCAAACGATAGGTAATTCCGTCACCTTCTTCAATTTGGCCAGGTCGCTCGATCGGCAGTCCCGCACGCTTTTTGCGGGACGAGCCCACGCGTCCAGAGTGACCCCCACCCCCTCAAAAAACCCTCTAAATACATTATTGTTCCTGGCCGATAACATTTCTGTAGCAAATCTTTTTATTTTTTGTTATGCTTTCCCCGTTTTAGAGGGAAGACGTTAGAAAAACGAAGTGTTTGAAATTGGCACGTTTATTGTTTAAGTCCATTAAGGTTTAAAAGCGCCAACAACGATTCGGAAAAAGGGGAGGAATCATGACGAAATTTTTTGGAAAATTAGCGATCTTGACGGCTGTGTTGATTTCAGCCGCAGGTCTGAACGGCTTTGCCGATGATAGCGGTGAAGTTGTGGCCTTAAAACAGCAAGTCCAGGACTTGACTGCAAAACTTAATTCCCTCGAAGGCAGAGTGGCCGGTTTGGCGTCTGCTCCTCGTGAAACCGTTACGCAGATCGTGCCTGCAGGCGGCGCTTCCAAGGGCGGGCTTATTCATACCATGCAAGACATTCGCATGGGCGGCTACCTCGATATTGAATACAATCAGAACCTTACGAATGTTAGAGCTAATAATGCAGCCGGTACGGCCGCTACCATTACGAGCGGTGCAGGCGGAGCCGCGGCTGGTGGTAACCCTGCCCGTGTTTTCGATAATAGCCAAAATTCATTTACCATGAATGCCGCGGTTCTGGAATTTCAAAAAGACCCGAACCCGGAAGGTGGCGTGGGTTTTCGTTTTGACCTTGCCGCTGGATACAACGCCAAGGCCGTGGATTTGGCAACAAACGGTGTGCGCGGTGGCGACGTGACTTTTGAGCAGGCTTATATTGATATTGTTGCGCCCCTTTCTTTTTTGAAAGGTAACGATGTTTTTGATGATGTGGTGGACATCAAAGTCGGCCGTTATTGGACGCTGGCCGGCGCTGAAGTGGTTCGTTCCCCCGACAACTGGAACATTTCCCGTTCCCTTGCCTTTGGATATGCGCTTCCTTTCAGCCATACCGGCGTGCGTGCCACGTACAAGCTCTTCCAGGATAAAGTAACAACCTACTGGGGCTTGAACAATGGTTGGGACAGCACGGTTGATAATAACAAACAAAAGACAATGGAGTTTGGCGTCAGTCTCAACCCCATTGATAACGTTACTTTGACCTCCTCTGCCTATCTCGGAGCGGAACAGGCTCATGGAACGGCCGGCGGAGCCAATCATCGCCGGTTTTTATGGTCCAATGTTGCTCTCTGGAATGCGACAAGCAAATTGTCCCTCATGGGAGAAGTCAATTTAGGAAATGAAAACCGGGTGGCGGCACTTGCAGGACAGACGGCCAGAAATGCCCAATGGTACACCCTGGCGGGTTATGCCCGTTACAAGCTTACCGATAAATTGGCCACGGCCTATCGCGCCGAGATCTTTTTTGATGCCGATACGTACCGCTTTGAAGGGACAAACGGCACCAGCAAGGATAACTGGAATATTTGGGAGCAGACTTTTACTCTCGAATACAATATCTATGATAATCTGATCGGTCGTCTTGAATACCGGTTTGATAAATCTGATGATACGAATGTTTTCAACGGACATACCAGTCAGCAAACCATTGGTGGTCAGCTGATTTATACGTTCGCGTAATCACGTCTGAATCTTTAAGAAAAAGCCCCGGTTTCCAGGAAAGTTTGGAAATCGGGGCTTTTTTTCTTGACACCCGCCCGGGTCGAAAATAAACTGCATGTATGCATATGCGAAAAACTCTCGTTATCTTCCTATTCATGATAGGCCTTGGCGTTTCTTCTTGCGCCAACAAGACGAGTGAGAGTTTTTATTTCGGGAATTATTCGGAGGCCGAAGCGCTCTACAATAAAGGCCAGTACGAAAAGGCCATTCAAAAATACCAGGCCTATGTGGATGAGAACCCCGAAGGGAATCTGGCCCTGATTTCCGAATATTACATTGCCCGCTCCAAAGCCGCATTGGGAAAGACCGATGAAGCCAAAGCCCTTTTTCAGAAAATTGTGAAAGAACACCAAGATACCGTTTGGGCCAATTTTTCCGAAACCCAGTTGAAGGATTTGGAAAAGGCGCAGAAGAAATAAGTCGCTGTCATCCCCGCGAAAGCGGGGATCCATTTTAGTCTTTAAAGACATTGGATTCCCGCTTTCGCGGGAATGACAAAAAAATCGTTCTTTGAGAATTTTCCCGGGTGATCGCTCCCGCTTTCGGGCGGGGGAGGAAAGTCCGAGCTTCGCAGAACAACGTAGCGGGTAATACCCGCCTTCGCCAGAATTCCGGCGGACGGAATCTCTTCGAAAGAAGGGACTTGTTCCGAGGGAACAGGAGAGCCACAGAGACGAGTCCTGCTTCAGGTAAAATCTGGAGCGGGGGTGAAACGCGGTAATCTCTACGTGAAGAAAGGCCAAATAAGGCGGGAAAAGGACGGTTCGTTCCGGTCCATGTTTTTTCATGGTGTCCCGCCGGGTCGGCCGCATGCCCCACCGGGAAACCGGCGGGCTAGACAGATGATCACCACGGCCCCAAAAAATCGGAGCTGACAGAACTCGGCTTACAGGGAAAATTCTCATTTATTCGTAAGGCTTCAGTGAAGCCCTTATGAGCTCGAGGAAAGAAGCCAGGGAAGTATTCCGGAAAAACAATCAGCGCCTCTTGCCGAGTGAGGAGATCCATTTTGGGGACTGCTTCGCGGTCCCCAAAATTAGCTCCGAACGAGGCGGCGCGTTTTGGAGGAATACTTCCCTGGCTTCTTTCACGGGGATGAGTGAACATTTACATTTATTCTTGACGTACTCACGCAAGGCGTGTATATTTCCAGAGATTACTCCAATGTCCTTTTAAGACGGTGCTGAGACACCGCCAAAGGAGATTCAAATGCAATTCCCTAAAAAATCCAGTCCTAAGACAAGCCCCACCCCAGGTGGGGCCTTTTTTTTGCCATGAATCCTGACAAAAAAGTGCTTGATGCCGAAGGGGTCCAGCGCGCCATTACCCGCATTGCCCATGAGATTCTTGAGCGCAATCAGGGGGTTCAAAACCTTATTCTCCTCGGCATTCGTACCCGCGGCGTTTTTCTCGCGGAACGGCTTCAAAAACAAATCCAGGCCATTGAAAATACCCATGTACCGCTCGGAATTCTAGACATTACCTTGTATCGGGATGACCTGGGCGCCACCGATCACCGCCCTGTGATCCATGAAACAAAATTGCCCTGCGATCTCAAGGGGAAAACTGTGATTTTGGTGGATGATGTTCTTTACACCGGCCGTACTATCCGTGCGGCGCTTGATGCGATCATCGATTTTGGAAGGCCCAGGGCCATTCAGCTTGCGGTCCTCATTGACCGTGGTCACCGGGAATTACCCATCAAAGCTGATTATATCGGGAAAAATATTCCAACTTCGCAAGGGGAGAAAGTCCTTTTGCGTATGACCGAAAAAGACGGCGGAGATGAAGTCATTGTGGTGAAAAAATGACAGCCAAAACCGCGGTGCAATGGACCCGGAAGGACCTTTTGGGAATCCGCGATCTTTCGCGTGAGGAAATCGAACTCGTGCTTGAAACTGCCAAATCCTTTCAGGAAATTTCTCTTCGCCCGGTCAAAAAAGTCCCAGCGCTGCGAGGCAAGACTGTCGCGCACCTTTTTTTCGAGCCCAGCACCCGGACGCGGATTTCTTTTGAGCTTGCGGCCAAGCGTTTGAGCGCAGACACTTTTCACATTGCAGCCAATACCTCGAGTATCGTCAAAGGCGAAACCCTGAAAGACACGGGGCATAATATCGAAGCGCTCAAAGTGAACATTGTGGTCATGCGCCATCCTTCTTCAGGCGCCTGCCACCGGCTTGCCAGCCAGCTCAAGGCAGGCGTCGTGAACGCGGGGGATGGCATCAACGAGCATCCGACCCAGGCGCTCCTGGATATGTTCACGATCAAAGAAAAAAAAGGCCGCATCAAGGGAATTAAAGTGACGTTTGTCGGAGATATTCTTCACAGCCGCGTGACGCGTTCCAATATCTGGGGCCTGACGAAACTGGGGGCGGAAGTGACCGTATGCGGCCCTAAAACCCTTTTGCCCGCGGAAATCGAAAAGCTGGGCGTGCGGGTCACGACGAATTTGAAGGAAGCCGTGCGCGATGCGGATGTGATAAATCTTTTGCGTATCCAGCTGGAGCGGCAGAAAGACTGTTTTTTTCCGAGCATTCGCGAATACGCTACGGCCTATCAAATCAACCGCGAGATCCTGAAATCCGCAAAGCCCGATGTTTTGATCATGCATCCCGGGCCGGTGAACCGCGGCATTGAAATCACGAGCGAAGTCGTGGACGGGCCCTCCGCGGTGATTCTGGATCAGGTGACCAACGGGCTTGCAGTCCGTATGGCGGTTTTGTTTTTGCTTTCCGGCGCGGTGCCGGGAGAGGAAAGGGAAGGCGAATGAATCTTTTAATTCAGGGCGCGCATGTCGTGGACCCCAAGAGCGGAACCGATGGGCCGCTGGATCTCTTGTTGAAGGATGGGAAAATAGCAGCGCTCGGGAAATCTATTCCAGTCGGCGATGCTGAAGTTTTAGACGGGAAAGGCCTGCATGTTTTTCCGGGCCTGATCGATCTTCATACCCATTTTCGCGAGCCTGGATTTGAAGGCAAGGAAACCATTGTGACCGGCGCGCGCGCCGCCCTTCGCGGCGGTTTTGTGGCCTCGGTTTCCATGCCCAATACCAATCCTCCTTGTGATCATCAGGGCGTGATCGACAATATCGTTCGCAAAGCCAAAGAAGTCCCTTATTATATTTTTCCGTCCGGCACGATTTCCAAAGGCCGGGAAGGAAAAGAGCTTTCTGAAATGGCGGATTTGAAGCAGGCCGGCATTGTGGCTGTGACCGATGACGGTTCCTGGGTCGCGGATTCGTTGCTCATGCGGCGCGCGCTGGAGTATGCCTCCATGCTGGGTTTGATTGTCATGAGCCATGCCGAAGACCTGCGCCTTTCGGCAAATGGGGTCATGAATGAAGGCTTGTGCTCGACGAAGCTCGGGCTCAAAGGAATCCCCGGCGCGAGCGAAGAGGCTGCGGTGGCGCGTGATATCGAGCTTGCCCGGCTGACGAAGGGACGGCTTCACATTTGCCATCTCTCCACGGCCCGTTCCGCCGAGCTTGTACGGCGTGCCAAACAGGAAGGCCTTGATGTTACCGCCGAGGTGACACCGCATCATCTGGCATTGACGGATGAATCCGTGGAAGGCTACGATACTTTTTTCAAAATGAATCCACCGCTACGCACGGGCGATGACCGCAAGGCTTTACGCCAGGCCTTGAAAGAAGGCGTGATCGACTGCATTGCCACCGATCATGCCCCGCATACGGATGAAGAAAAAATGCGCGAATTCGACGAAGCCCCGTTTGGAGTCACGGGCCTTGAAACCGCGCTGCCGTCGGCTCTCACGGAACTTTATCACGGAGAAAAATGGACGCTGGCGGAAATCGTGCGCGTCATGTCTTCGCGCCCTGCAGAAATTTTAAAACTCGGGCCCCGTTTTGGCCGGCTCGAAAAAGGCCAGGAAGCAAATTTGACGGTGGTGGACGTGTCTAAAGAGTGGACGGTCAAAACTGAAGAGTTTCACTCTAAATCGAAAAACTCCTGCTTTGTCGGGAAAAAATTTAAAGGGAAAGTCATCGCGACCTTATGCGCAGGTAAATTATGGAAATTTTAAAATTTGTCATTCTGAGCGAAGCGAAGAATCTAAAAGCTCGTGAGATCCTTCGGCCCTACAGGCCTCAGGATGACACGGAAAGAATTTTATGAAAGCCTGGCTAGCGTTGGAAGACGGATTGGTGTTTGAGGGGGAAGGTTTTGGGGCCGAGGGCGAAATCTATGGAGAGGTGGTATTTAACACTTCTCTGACCGGCTATCAGGAAATCCTGACGGACCCTTCTTATAAAGGCCAGATTGTGGTCATGACCAACCCCCATATCGGAAATTACGGGATCAATGCTCAGGATGAAGAGTCCCTGCAACCCTGGGTGGAAGGCTTTGTCGTGCGCGAGCTCAGCCCGGTGGTCAGCAATTACCGGTCGGAGGAAACACTGCACGATTATTTGAAACGCCATGGCCGCATCGGGATTCAGGGAGTGGATACGCGCAAACTTGTCAAACACCTGCGCGATCACGGCGCTCAAAAGGGGATTATCTCGACCGCCGAAGGCGACCCGAAGAAACTCGTAAAAAAAGCCCAGGATTCGCCGAGCATTGTGGGGATCGATCTGGTCAAAGAAGTGACCTGCAAAAAACCATATGAATTTAAAGGTAAAAGCCATCCGGATTTTGGATGGGGCGAACCGGGACCTTCCCAAAAACGGTGGAAAATTGTGGCATTGGATTGCGGGATCAAGTTCAATATTTTGCGCAAGCTGGACCAACACGGTTTTGACGTGACTGTGGTGCCCGCGTCTACCACGGCAAAACAAATTCTGGATTACAAGCCTGAAGGGCTTTTTCTCTCCAATGGGCCCGGCGATCCTGCCGCGGTGACGTATGTGATCGAAACCGTGCGCAGCCTTGTCGGCAAACTCCCCATTTTCGGGATTTGCCTGGGGCATCAGATGGTGGGGCTTGCGCTCGGCGGCACGACTTCGAAATTAAAGTTCGGGCATCGGGGCGGCAATCATCCGGTCATGGATTTAAAAACGAAAAAAATCGAAATCACTTCGCAGAATCACGGATTTATCGTGGACCTGGAGTCGCTTCCGAAAGACGATGTCGAGCTGACGCATATCAATCTGAACGACAAAACGCTCGAAGGACTGTCCCACAAGAAAGTGCCTCTTTTTTCCGTCCAGCATCATCCCGAGAATTCACCGGGACCGCATGATAGCGACTATTTATTCAAACGGTTTCATGAAATGATCGAGAAAGCCTGATTTATGCCCAAACGCACCGACATCAAAAAAATTCTTATCATCGGTTCCGGTCCCATCATCATCGGCCAAGGCTGCGAATTCGATTATTCCGGAGCGCAGGCCTGCAAAGTCCTCAAGGAAGAAGGTTATGAAGTTGTGCTCATCAATTCCAATCCGGCTACCATCATGACCGATCCGGAAATGGCGGCCCGTACTTACATTGAACCGCTTACCGTGGAATATCTTGAAAAGGTCATCGCGAAAGAAAGGCCGGATGCCTGCCTGCCGACCATGGGCGGCCAAACGGGATTAAATCTCACCGTCAAAGCTTATGAACATGGGATTTTTGAAAAGTATAATGTTGAGCTGATCGGCGCAAAATACGAGGCCATCAAAAAAGCCGAAAACCGCGAGCAATTTAAAAAGGCCATGGAAAAAATCGGACTCGACCTTCCGAAAAGCGGGTTTGCCTACAGTGTCGAAGAGGCGCTTCAGCAAGCCGAAATACTCGGCTATCCGGTGATTGTCCGCGCTAGCTTCACACTGGGCGGAACGGGCAGCGGCATTTGCTATAACCGTGAAGAACTCGAAAAAACCGCGCGATATGGCATCGAATCCAGCATGGTCCATGAAGTGCTGATCGAGGAATCCATTCTGGGCTGGAAAGAGTACGAGCTGGAAGTGATGCGGGACATTCGCGACAACTTTGTCGTGATTTGCTCCATTGAAAATTTTGATCCCATGGGCGTTCATACCGGCGATTCGATTACTGTGGCGCCTGCGCAAACGCTTACCGACAAGGAATACCAGCGCATGCGGGATGCCGGCCGTAAAGTCATTTCCGAAATCGGGGTTGAGACCGGCGGCTCCAACATTCAATTTGCGATTGACCCGAAAACGGGCCGCATGGTCGTGATTGAAATGAACCCGCGGGTTTCTCGTTCCTCGGCCCTGGCCTCGAAAGCAACCGGTTTTCCGATTGCCAAGTTTGCGGCCAAGCTGGCCGTGGGTTATACGCTCGATGAAATTCCGAATGACATCACGAAAACAACGCCGGCTTCCTTCGAGCCTTCGATTGATTATTGCGTGGTAAAAATCCCTCGTTTTGCTTTTGAGAAATTCGAAGGCGTGGACAGCACGCTGATGACCCAGATGAAATCTGTGGGCGAGGCCATGTCCATCGGCCGGACATTCAAGGAAGCGCTCCAAAAAGGCCTGCGCTCGCTCGAAATCAAACGCTTCGGCCTTGGCGGCGACGGTAAGGACAAGGTTTTTGACCAGGCTCTCAAAACACGCGAGGAGTATTTGAGATTTTTGAATGAAGCGCCGGCTGATCCGGACTTGAAGAGAAAGATTACCCGAACTATTTCGGTCCCAAAGGAAGACCGGATTTTTTACGTGAAATACGCGATGCTGGCCGGCCTGACGGCGGATGAGATCCATAAAATCACCGGCATCGATCCCTGGTTTCTGGTGCAGATCCGGCAAATCGTTGAAATGGAGAAAGAGTTGCTTGGCGCGTTTGGGGATGAAACGAAACAGACCGCGCTTCTCCGTGAGGCAAAACGTTTCGGATTTTCCGATGTTCAACTTGCCTTTTACTGGGGAAAAAAAGAAAGCGAAGCGCGCGCATTCCGGCTTTCCAAAGGAGTCCGGAATGTTTACAAAATGGTGGACACCTGTGCCGCGGAGTTCAAGGCCTACACGCCTTATTTTTACTCGACCTATGAGGACGAAGACGAGGATATTCCGGGAGACAAACCCAAAATCGTGATTCTCGGCGGCGGACCCAACCGCATCGGCCAGGGGATCGAGTTTGATTATTGCTGCGTGCATGCGGCGTTTGCGCTCAAGGAACTTGGCTTTGAAACCATCATGGTCAATTCCAATCCGGAAACGGTCAGCACGGATTACGACACGTCGGACAAACTTTTTTTCGAGCCGCTCACGCTGGAAGATGTGCTGAATATTTGCGAACGCGAAAAACCCGTGGGTGTGATTGTCCAGCTTGGCGGACAGACCCCGCTCAATCTGACCCGGGGGCTTGTGGACGCAGGCATAAAAATTCTAGGCACAACGCCTGAATCCATCGATATTGCCGAAGACCGCGACAAGTTTAAAAAGTTGCTTGAGAAAATCAATCTCAAACAGCCGGCCAACGGAATTGCGCGCACGATGGATGAAGCAGCCCAGGTCGCGGTCCGAATCGGTTATCCGGTGGTGGTGCGGCCTTCCTATGTTTTGGGCGGCCGGGCCATGGAAATTGCTTACGATGAGCCCTTCCTGCGAAAATACATGCTGCAGGCCGTGGAAGCCAGCGGCGAACATCCGGTGCTGATCGATAAATTTCTCGAAGACGCCACGGAAGTGGACGTGGACTTGATCGGGGACGGAAAAAACTACGTTGTTGGGGCAGTGATGGAGCATATCGAAGAGGCGGGAATTCATTCGGGCGACAGCACTTCCGTCATTCCTCCTTTTTCACTACCCGCGAAACTTATTTCGGAAATCATCGAAAAGACAAAACAAATCGCCGCTGAACTCAAAATCAAAGGCTTGATGAATGTGCAGTACGCGATTCAAAAGGGCATGATTTACTGCCTGGAAGTCAATCCCCGGGCCTCCCGCACGGCGCCGTTTGTCAGCAAAACCATCGGCGTGCCGTTGGCCAAACTTGCCGCCAAAGTCATCGGGGGTAAAACCCTTGAAGAACTTGGATTTACCAGGGAAGTCCAGGTCCGCCATTGCGCGGTGAAAGAATCGGTTTTCCCGTTTTCGAAATTTCCGGGCGTCGATATCATTTTATCGCCTGAAATGAAATCCACAGGCGAGGTGATGGGGATTGATGTGGATTTTCCGCGAGCTTTTTATAAATCGCAAGACGCGGCCTTCTCGCATATTCCCCAGGAGGGAAAGGTTTTTATCAGCGTCAAACATTCCGACAAACCCAAAATTGCAGTCATTGCCCGAAAATATCACGAAATGGGCTTTAAAATTGTGGCAACCGACGGAACAGCGGGGGTTTTAAAAGAAAACGGAATTCCCGCCGAGATCGTGTTGAAGATCGCTGAAGGGCGCCCCAATGTGGCGGACCTTTTGCGCAACCGGGGCGTGCAGCTCATTATTAATACGCCCAGTGGAAAAGGCCCCATCCTGGACGAGGCTAAAATCCGTTCGCTTGCTGTTTCGCTGAATGTGCCCTGCATCACTACGCTCAATGCCGCGCGAGCCGCCGCAATTGCTCTTGAAGCCGTGCGGGGCAAGGGGCTTGAGGTGAAGGCCCTTCAGGATTATCATCCGACGAGACCACAGACCGTAGACCACAGACCAGAGACAAAACCGGTTCTTTTATGAAAGACGAGTGGGTCAAGATTCTCGATAATCGAAAGATTAACGGGAAATATTATAAACTTCATTTCCAGTCCAAGAAACTTGCTGCGGGCGTTAAGCCCGGTCAATTCGTCAATATTTTGCTCAACGCTACCCAGGACCCTTTTCTTCGCCGGCCTTTCAGTTATTACCGGGTTTCGGGCAGCCGGATTGAAATCCTCTATGAAATTCTCGGTAAGGGCACCGCGCTGCTTGCCAAAAAGAAAAAAGGGGAGGAGCTGAAAGTCCTTGGGCCGCTTGGGAAACCTTTTCGTCTGAGCCTTCCGAAAAATAAAAAACGCATTCTTGTGGCAGGCGGCGTGGGCGTGCCTCCGCTTATTTTTCTCGCGGAACATTTTCCGGCCGAAGCGGTTTTAATCGGCACCAAATCGCGTGATGAAGTTCTGCCCAAAAAGGAAGTCTCCAAAGTAAAAGGAAAAATTCTTTATTCCACCAATGACGGAAGCTACGGCGTGAAAGGCTTTGTGACCGTGCTTTTGAACCAGATCATCCAAAAAGAGAAGCCCGAAAACCTTTTTATCCAGACCTGCGGCCCCAAGCCTATGATGCAGGCCGTTCTGGATATTGCGCGCAGGCATAAAATTGAAGGTGAAGCCTCGATTGATAATACCATGGCCTGCGGGGTAGGCGCTTGCCTGGGCTGCATGGTCAAAACCCCGCATGGCTGGATTGCGTCCTGCACCCAGGGCCCGGTGTTTGACTTCCGGGAGATTGAGGTCCTATGAAGCCCGACCTTACGACCAAAATCAAAGATTTGATTTTCCGGAATCCCGTGACCGTGGCTTCCGGCACCTTCGGGACTAAAGATGAATACACGAAATTTGTGGATTATGAAAAACTTGGGGCCGTGATTACCAAGACGATTACCGTGAGGCCGCGCGGGGGAAACCCTATGCCCCGCATTTGCGAAGTCACGGGGGGAATGTTGAATGCCATCGGGCTTCAGAACAAGGGGCTTGCGGATTTTCTCGAAAATAAAATTCCTTATTTTTCAAAAATCAAGACACCGTTGATTGTTAATATTGCCGGTGAAACGCTTGAAGATTTTAAAGAGCTGGCACGGGCGCTTGACCGCGAGAAAAAAACCGTGAAAGCCCTGGAGCTGAACCTTTCCTGCCCAAATGTGGAAAAAGGCGGCACCTCGCAGATGAAAAAGCGCGAGGCGATCCTGGATGTGATGAAAGCCGTGAAAGACCAAACCAGCCTGACCGTGTTTGCGAAATTATCGCCTGAACTCGGGGACATTCTCGAAATCAGCGGCGAAGTGATTCGCGCGGGCGCTGACGGCCTGACCCTGATCAACACTTTAAAAGGAATGTCCGTCGATATTTATACCCGCAAACCCCGGATTGCCAATGTGACCGGTGGTTTGAGCGGCCCCGCGATCAAGCCGGTGGCATTGCGGCATGTTTATGAAGCCAAAAAGAATTTCAACGTTCCGGTCATTGCGGCCGGCGGGATCATGACCTGGGAAGATGCGATTGAGTTTTTGATTGTGGGTGCGGACTTGCTCTCGGCCGGGACCGCCAATTTCGTAAACCCTTCAGCAACGATGGATATCTTGAAGGGGATTGAAACCTATTGCCTCAAAAATAAAATCGCCCATATCGATGAATTGCGCGGAAGCTTCAAAATCGAATCAAAAAAAACGGAATGTTCGAGCGGGGGATAGGCTGCAAATAGCTTTGTCATCCCCCGGCTTGACCGGGGGATCCAATTGGATTCCCGCTTTCGCGGGAATGACAAAAGTCTGAGAATGAAATGACTCCAAATTCAAATCAAATCATTGTTGCTCTGGACACGCCTACTCTTGAAGGCGCCGAAAAACTCCTTGTGGAACTCAAGGGTGTCATTACTTATTACAAAATCGGCTTCGAATTTTTTACGGCCCATGGCTGGAAGGCCGTGGAGCTTGTCAAAAAGCAGGGCGGGCGGGTATTTCTCGACTTAAAGCTTCATGACATCCCCAACACTGCAGCCAAAACCGCAGCCGTTATTTGCGATCATGATGTCGATATGTTCAATGTTCACGCTCTCGGCGGGCTGGAAATGATGCGGGAAGTCCGCAAGACCGTAGACGAAAAGACAAAAGCAAAAAAGAATAAGCCGCTTGTGATCGCAGTCACGATTCTTACCAGCCACAATCCGGAAAGCCTTTCGACGGAATTAAATATTTCCAAATCTCTTCCCGACCAGGTGTCTCATCTTGCCGGACTGACCCGCGAGGCCGGATTGGACGGCGTGGTTTGTTCTCCGCAAGAAGCGGCCTTTCTCCGCTCAAAATTCCCCAAACCTTTCTGCCTTGTGACCCCCGGCATCCGCCCCGATGACAGTGAAAAAGGCGACCAGAAAAGAACCCTCACCCCCTCTGAAGCCATTCAGGCCGGTGTGGATTACATGGTCATTGGCCGCCCCATCACTGCTGCTCCCGATCCCCGCAAAGCGACTCTCTCGATCCTCAAATAAAAAGGTAAAAAGGGGACAGGCAGGAAGTATTGCCTGTCCCCTTTTTACTTGTCCCTGGAATAGTATCAATTTATAGCAAAAACTAGCATCCTTTGAAAATCCCTATCAGGAATGGTATCTTTTGATCGGTGCTTTAAGAAGTTAATTAACTTAGTCTCCTTAACCAACTTGGAGATCCTCAGCGATTGATTAAAAAAAAATTGAGAGTTATTTCTTTTTTCACGCTGTTGTGCTTTGTCTCCACACAGTTTTTTTCCCCTTCGCAGGGGTGGAGCGCTGCGCCTGTTTCTCCCTCTGAAGTTCAGGCTTTTTTACCGGACTCTTTTCACATCCCCGAAGAACTTGGCGCCATTGAAAACGCGAGTTTTAATGCCGGCCCTACATTAATTCACATTCAAACAGCTCATGGCAATTACGAAGCCCAGCAAAAAATCCGCGGCCTCCTGCATTTTTTAAAACAAACCTATGGCATCAAGACCCTTTTTATCGAAGGCAGTGTCTCGAAGCTTGAGCCAGAACGTCTGCGTTTTTTCCCCGACGACATGCCCCTCACGATGAAAATCTCGGACGACCTTACGAAAAAAGCCTATGTCAAAGGCCCGGAACTGTTTCTTTTGGAGGACAAAGACTCCGAAGCCTACGGCATTGAAAACGCCAAAATATACAACGCCGGTGGACAGGCCTTTTTGGCGGTCCTGACCCAGCAGCAAAAAACCAACCATTTTGTCCGTGCCGTGGACATGCAAATCGACCGCTTGGCCGGGATTGTGATGAATAAAGACCTGCGGGCCTTTTTGAAACGGCTTGAAGAGTATGATGCGGGCCGTCTGCCGGTTGTGGAATGGCTTGCCGCATTAAAAACGGAGGCCGCCAAACGCCTTGAAATGAACCTGGAAGACCCGGCCTATCAAATCGATTGGCCGATGCTGGTGCGCATTTTCAAACTCCAGGAAATCGAAAAGAAAATGGATCTTGCCGCATATGAAAAGGAAAAAAAAGAGTTTTTGAATGCAATCCGCCGGTTTATGGGTGTAGGGGCATCCCTTGCGGGTGCCCGGTCCAGCCCCGGGCGGGGACAAGCCCCGCCCCTACCGTCAGAGATTGAATCTATTCTATCT
>CAYGIT010000017.1:0-25965 GCA_964349955.1 uncultured bacterium | reverse complement strand
CTCTTTTATTTTCAAAGACTTACAGTGTATTAATTTCCATTGACTCCGGTTTCAAAAAAAACAATAATCACATCCATTTTCCATGAAAACATTTATCGTCATCTCCACCTACAATGAACGCGAAAACATCCTCAAGCTTGTTGATGAAATTTTCGCGTTTGCCCCTCTTTGCGAAATCGTGGTCGTGGATGACCACTCGCCCGACGGCACCTGGCAAATCGTCCAGAACATTTCCCGTCAAAACCCCAAAGTCCATTTGATCCACCGCGCCACTGAACGCGGCCGCGGAAGCGCCGGAATTGCCGGGTTCCGATATGCGTTGGACCACGGCGCCGAATTGATTTTCGAAATGGATGCCGATTTTTCTCATAATCCCGGTCATTTGCCCGATTTTCTCCTGGCCGCGGAACGTTTCGATGTGGTTTCAGGGGCCCGCTTCATCCAAGGCGGAGACGACACGGACCGCGGGTGGGTGAGGCGCTTGATTACTTATTTCGCAAATGTCTACATCCGGAGCGTTTTACGCCTGAAACTCCGGGATTGCAGCTCCGGTTACCGCTGCTTTCGGGCGGAAGTTCTCCGAAATATGAAATTGGACACCATGACTTCGATAGGCCCTTCGATTGTTCAGGAAACGCTGCTACGTGCCTGCCAGATGGGCTATCGGATTTTGGAAATTCCGATTGTATTTAAAGACAGGCGGCAGGGCTCGACGAAGCTGACCTACAAACATTTGCTCCGGGGCTTCCTTACCGTCTGGAAGCTCCGGTTTGCTCCGCCTGCACAACGCCATCCGGCATGACCTCCCGTTTTTCGAAGACGGCCTTTTTTATTCTCTTGGGCGCAGCGGCCCTCCGTTGCATCGGTCTTGACCGGCCGCTTCTCGGGAATTTTGCCGTCTATCAAACTGCGCAAGCAATGATTTCCCGTTTTTTCATCGAAAATCATTTTTCGACCTGGCTTTACCCGCAAGTGAACGTGCTTTCCAACGGCAAGCCCGGTCTTTTGCTTCTTTATTACCCGGTCGCATCCTTTCTTGCCGCTGTTTTGCATCAGATCACGCATCTTCCCCTTGAAATTTTAGGCCGTTTGCAAGCGATTGTCTTTTTTCTCCTCGCCTCGACGTATCTTTATAAGCTCGTCAAAAAAACAAACGATTCCCGCACGGCCTTTTTCAGCTTGCTGATTTTCGCAATCTTGCCCTTGACGATCATCTACGGGCGAAGTTTTCAAAACGAAATGGCGACGATCTTTTTTTCACTGTTCTTTCTTTACCAGACTCTCCAGGCATTCGAATTGCCCGGACCCGGCCGTATTTTCCTGGCAGCCGCGGGCTGGACTTTCGTGCTCCTGACGCGCCCCAACAATCTGCATTTGCTGGCGCCTGTTTTCTTTTCCCTTTTCTTCTCTGACGGCCCGGGCCTTTCTTTCCGGAGAAAATCCGCGGTCACGGCCGGGGTCCTCTTCCTGGGGGCGCTTTTGCCGGCGTTCTGGTATTGGCACCTTTGGAAAGTAACTGAAGAAACTAATAATATTTACAGCACGATGTTTGCCCAGCTCGCCGTGCGCTCAAGTTTTATTTCATCGTTGGCCTTGAGCGTCGATTTTTATCGAGACCTTTTGGATATGCTGATGGGACTTGTCTTAACGCCTCCTGGTTTTACTTTCGGGCTTTGGGGGATTTGGATTGGAATTCGCCATTTCAAACGCTATGGATTTTATCTCCTTTGGACTCTGGCTTTTTTTGCCGGGGCCTTACTAATCCCGAGAAAACTCGTCGACCATAATTTTTATTGGCTGCATTTTGTTGTGGCGTTTGTTCCTTTGGTTTCGGCGGGGCTTCTGGATTGGGTCGACCGCCTCGAAGAAAAAAGCAAAAAAAGCGCCTTGCTGCTTTTTATTCTGGCGATGGCTGTCATTTCCTGCCGGTATTCCCTCAATCCCGCCTTTGTCATTCCAAAATCCGATCAAACCATTCCGGCCTTGGGAAAAAAACTTCAGGCGATGACTTCGAAAGAAAAAGACAGGATTGTCGTGCAGGGGACACATTCGCTTCTTTATTATGCCGACCGGTGGGGATACACCCTGTCCTTTACGCCTAAAAGTGAAATTTCGGACTATCTGACGAGTGCCAATTGGGAGAAATTGTCCGAAAAACAATGGAAAGAGCGCATTGAGGCAGGGTATCAGCCCTCGAACCAACTGGAATACCTGATGAAGTGGGAAGGCGCTACGCATTTAGCGGTTTCCGATCTTCCGGCGTTTGAAGCCGCCAGGGACTTTGCAGAATACATACGCAGCCATTATCCCAAGATTTATGAAGGCCCCGAGGGGATCGTTTTTCAGCTTACGCCTCTCGCGCCCGCCGCTTCCCAGAGCTAAGGGAAAAGTTTCTTTTTGACTATCAATGACTAGTTGTGATACCTTCTAGGCCCTAAATACGTCAAAGGAGTCTTGATGGAAATCCGAGAAAATGAAGTTTATACTCCCCGCGAAACGCAGGAAATTTTAAAAATCAGCTCGAGCACCATGAGCCGGATGATTAAAAAAGGTTTGATCCGGGCCGCAAAAATCGGCAAACAGTACCGCATTTTAGGCCGTGATATTTTGAGGCTTCTCTCGCCTGAAATCGAAGATAAAG
The DNA here is from genome assembly GCA_964349955.1 of uncultured bacterium. GTDB lineage: Bacteria > Omnitrophota > Omnitrophia > Omnitrophales > Aquincolibacteriaceae > CAYGIT01. The sequence goes on along the minus strand of CAYGIT010000017.1, from coordinate 23,324 downwards.
TCGGAAAACTCTATAACAAAGGCAGAAGCTGGATTCACCAAGCCTAATCAAGGAGATCGCGCATGTTGTCTGAATTGATGAATGGAAAAGTAATTCTCGTGACCGGCGGGACGGGTTCTTTTGGCCGCCGGTTTGTCCGCATGACCCTGGAGCAGAGTTCGCCGAGTAAGATCATTATTTATTCGCGGGACGAAATGAAGCAATGGGAAATGGAAAAGGAATTCGCCCCTCTCGATCCCCGGCACGTTTTGCGCTTTTTCGTGGGAGATGTCCGGGATAAAGAACGGATGTACCGCGCTTTTTCGGGGGTAGATTATGTCATTCACGCCGCCGCCATGAAAATCATCCCTGTCGCCGAATACAACCCCCTGGAGTGCATTAAAACCAATATTCTGGGCGCGATGAACGTAATCGAATGCGCGATTGAACAAAAAGTCGAGAAAATCGTGGCGCTTAGCACGGACAAAGCTTCGAATCCGGTCAACTTGTACGGGGCCACCAAACTTTGTTCTGACAAATTGTTCGTGGCGGGGAATGCTTATTCCGGCGGGCAAAATACGAGTTTTTGCGTCGTGCGATACGGAAATGTCATGGGGAGCCGGGGATCCATTATTCCGTTTTTTCGCTCGATTGCCGATTCGGGACAAATTCCGATCACGAATATCAGCATGACGCGGTTCATGATCACCCTCGAGCAGGGCGTTGCGCTTGTCTGGCTTGCCCTGCGCGAAGGCGTTGGCGGTGAAATCTTTGTCCCCAAAATTCCATCCATGAAAGTCGTCGATGTAGCGAAGACCATTGCTCCGAATGCCAGGCAGGCGGTGGTTGGAATCCGCCCCGGTGAAAAAGTCCACGAATCCATGATCAATGAAGAGGACGCTAGAAATACCTACGAATACGATTCTTACTTCAAAATACTCCCGGCCATTCACGATTGGCACCGCTCCTGCGAAAGGATCGGGAATGGGAAGCCCTGCGCCGAGGGGTTTAGCTATACCAGCGGAAACAATACGGATTGGATGTCTCCAGAGACTCTGACGTCGTGGATTGAAAAAGAGTATGCCTTTTCTGTACAAAAATAAAACCGGCATTCTTATCCAGGCCCGGATGGGCGCAGAGCGTCTTCCGGGTAAAATCTTGAAACCTCTTGCCGGTTCTTATCCGGTTTTGAAATGGGTGGTCGAACGGTCTCGCAAAGCGCGGGAAGCCCATCAGGTGATTGTTGCGACCACCGTCTCACCGGCGGACGATGCGGTCGAGCTTTTTTGTCGCGAGCAAAGAGTCGATTTTTTCCGGGGGAGCGAACCCAATGTTTTCGAGCGGTTTTTTGAGTGCTCCAGGCAATTTGAATTGGGCGTTATTGTTCGTGTCACCGCCGACTGCCCGTTCCTTTCATCCGAAACTATCGACGCCTGTATCGAACGTTTCCGGGAAACGGGTTGCGATTACCTGAACAACTCCCGCTTGAAAAAAACTTATCCGCGGGGTTTGGACGTCGAAGTTGTTTCGATGGAAACCCTTCAAAAGTTGAGCAAGAAAAAACTTACGCGGGACGAGCAGGAGCACGTCACTCTTTATATTTATGAGCACCCTGAGGAATTTCATATCGAAACGATCGAAGCCGGGGAAGAGCTTCGCGAGCCGGACCTGCGCTTGACTCTGGACACGATGGACGATTACAAGCTTCTGAATGCGGTCGCCGAGCGATTTTCGGAGGAAGCTTTCGCCGTCGATAGCGGCCGCATCATCCGTTTTTTACGCGAAAATCCAGAAATTGCCGGGCTCAATCGTCATATCGAGCAAAAAAAAATCAACGGAAAAATCATTTAAGCGAACCATGAAAATTCTCGTTCTCGGAGACAGCGGATTGTTGGGGCAAGCGCTCGTATCGTGGGCCGCTTTTCATCAAAGCCACGAAGTCCTTGGAATTTCGACGTCCCCGTTTGTTGCCTCGCCCTACTGGAACGCGCAAGCCGGATCCTACCGGCACAGGATTCTCCGTGTTCCCGAGGAAATGGAGGCTTACCGGCATTGCGCCGACGAATTTGGCCCGCAGATTGTCGTGAATTGCGCGGCCCTGGCAGACCTGAAGGATTGTGAAAAAGATCCCGCGAAAGCGGAAGCCTTGAACCGGAACTTACCCGCGCAGATGGCGGCGGACTGCCGTGACCGGAATGCCCGCTTTGTCCACATTTCCACCGATCAGGTTTTTGACGGCCTTAAGCGAGCCCCTTATACCGAAAACGATGCGCCCAATCCCCGGCATGTCTATGGAAAGACAAAATGGGAAGGAGAGCAGGCCGTGTTGAGCGCCAATCCGGAGGCTTTGGTTTTGCGGACCAATATCGTAGGGTTCCGCGATAGGGCCGGCAAACCCACTTTCGCGGAATGGCTTTGCGAATCTTTGGCCGAATCCAGAGAAATAACGCTTTTCACGGATTATAAAGTCAGCTCGGTCTATGTGGGCAATTTTGCCGGGAATCTTTTCGCCCTGCTCGAAAAAAAGCTTTCCGGACTTTGGCATGTTGCCGGCCATGATCATTCCTCGAAGCATGAATTCGGGACTTTATTGGTCCGGGAGCTCGGATATTCGGGAAAAGGAATCAAGGCGGGGAGTTTTCAGAATGTCCAGTTGGACCCGCCGCGCCCGGGATTTCTCGCCATGGATTGTTCAAAAGCGGAAGAATCTCTCGGGAAACTTTTTTTCGATACGCAAACAACCGTTCGGGCCATTGCCCGTGACTTCAAATCAAGATCCAAGGAGAAACAAAATGTCTGCCATTGAAGCCGGTCCGGAATTCCGGGTTGGAAACCATTGGATTGGTTTCCGGCATCCGACCTATTTCATCGCCGATATTGCCGCCAATCACAACGGCAGCCTGAAAGAAGCGAAAGAATTGATCCGCCTTGCGAAAGAGGCCGGAGCGGATGCCGCAAAGTTCCAGCATTTTCGCGCCGAGAAAATCGTAAGCAAATACGGTTTCGAGGCCCTCAAGACCCGGTTTTCTCACCAATCGAGATGGCAAAAACCCGTTTTTGAAGTTTATCAGGACGCCAGCGTTCCCTGGGAATGGACGAAGGAGCTTGCGGAAACGGCGAAAAAAGAGCAGATCGATTTTTTTTCAGCGCCTTATGATCTCGAGGCCATCGAAATGCTCGATCCTTATGTCGTGGCCTATAAAGTAGGGTCGGGGGACATTAACTGGGAAGAATCGCTTCAGCGGATGGCGGCCAAGAAAAAGCCCGTCTTTTTGGCAACCGGCGCCTCGACGATGAAAGAGGTCGAAAGGGCCGTTGAAATCGTCGGGACGATCAACCCGCAACTTTGCCTGATGCAATGCAATACGAACTACACGGGCAGCGCAGAAAATTTCAACCATATCCATTTGAACGTCCTCAGGACGTTTTCTGAAAAATTTCCCGGTTTGGTGTTGGGTTTAAGCGACCACACGCCGGGGCATACGACCGTCCTGGGCGCCGTTGCTTTGGGAGCCCGCGCCGTTGAAAAGCATTTCACCCGCGACCGGGGACAAACCGGCCCGGACCATTCCTTTTCCATGAATCCGGAAGACTGGCGGGCAATGGTCGATCGCACCCGCGAATTGGAAAGGGCGCTCGGGGAGAGCGACAAAACGATTGCCGCGAATGAAACTCAAACAGCCTTGATCCAGCGCCGTTGTTGCCGCGCGGCCCGGGATTTGAAAAAAGGGCAAGTGCTGGGCCGTGAGGACATCGATGCCTTGAGACCTGTCACTCCCGGGGCCTTTTTACCGCCGGATATCGACCGGTTGATCGGAAAAAAACTAACGAGAGATCTGACCTTCGGGGAACCTTTTTTGAAGGAAAGTATCAGCGCATGAATTCACCGCTTCGTTTTTCTTTCATCGTGAGCTGTTACAACCTCGAAAAGTACATCGGGGTATGCCTGAATTCTCTTCTCGGGCAAAACTATCCGGCCGATGATTTCGAAATTATTTGCATCGATGACGGAAGCGAGGACTCCTCTTACGAAATCATTCTGGGCCTTGCGAAAGGGCATTCCAACATTCGCGTCCTGAAAACGGAAAATTCGGGCTTGGAAAAAACCTGCAACCGGGCGATCGGCCTTTCCCGAAACGACCTCCTCGTGCGCGTCGATGCCGACGATATTCTCGATCGGGAATACCTGGCCGTGATGGGCCGCGCCATCCAAAACCAGCCGTATTATGATTTTTATTATTGCCGGGACTATGTGGAATATTACTCGGAGTCCCGGCAGCAGGCAAAATCCGTTCCCGCATTCGATGCGGAGGAAATATTTTCCCGCGGCGATTTTTTTGCCACCGGAACCGTCTACCGAAAAAAAGATTTGGCGGCTGTCGGCTTTTTTCAGGAACGGACCAAGAATTGCGGCCTTGAAAATTATGACGTAATTTTGAAAATGCTTACCCGGAGCAAAAGGGGACTTGCCGTTCCGGGAGCTTCCTTTTATTACCGCCGCCATGCGACCAATATGAGCCATACGAAAAAACAGGCCATCATCGATTACGGCTACAAACTTTTGGCCCAATACGGACGGAAATTTCAAACGAATGAATTTCATCCCTATGGGCTCCGGCTCGATGAAAATGCCGGAATGCAAAAAAACGGAGCCTCTTCAAGGAAATGAAAAACAGGCCGGTCAAAGTGCATACGCGGGAAACCCTGAACCCGAACATTCTGCTCCTTGACGGAATCAGCCGTTCCGGCAAATTTTTTCTCGGCAAAATCGTTTCCCACTGCGAACGAATCGAATACTTCGATTATTGTCTTCCGCTCGAGCACGTGCCGATTTACTGGCGCTTTGGCTGCTATTCGGAAGGCGCAGCCATTCCTATTTTGAAAACTCTCGTAGATTTGCATGTTTACGAAAAAGCGATTGGCAGGCATTTGAATACCCGCGCAGATGACGATACCGCTATTTTCAAATCGCCCGATTATATGCGCTATGCAAAGAGAACGCTCCTCCCGCGCGGCCGGGAAGCAATCGAAGAACTCGTGAAGGAACGCCGGTATTCGGCTTTTTTGACCCACGAAACCTTGCCGAACATCGAGCTTTATTTCGCGGCGTATCCCCAAATAAAAGTTTTCAACCTTCAACGCCATCCCGTCGATCTGATCCATTCCTGGCACCGCAAGGAACTCGGGAAAAGTTACGGGACCGACCCCATGGTTTTTCGCCCCCTGGTGGCGGGAAAAAAGGGAGGGGTCCCGTGGTTCGCCTATGAGTGGGCCGATGAATATGAATCCATGAGTCCTGTCGACCGGGAAATACGGGCCGTTTTGCAACTGCGGCAGTTCGAACAAGAATCTTTTTCCGCCTTGAATGCGGCGCAAAAAAAAGCGGTTTGCTTTATTTCTTATGAACGCCTGGTCATCGACCCCGTTTCTCAGGTTTCTCTGATGGAAACCTTTTTAGAGACTAAAGCCTTGCCGGTTATGCCGGGGATTCTGGTTCGGGAGCGTTGTCACCGGCCGTTGCCGGTCGAAGAACGCCTTGCGAAGTTTCAGGAGCTGGCCAGGATCGCTTCGCCTTGCTATGCAGCGGCTTTGCGGGAATCCTCCGTTCAGTATGAAAACGAATGGCAATTGCCGTCGTTTGGAAAAACTCAATTTTGAAATGAAGGGGAGTGTTTTATGAGAAAAGAAATTCTCTGCACGTTAGGGCCCGCCTCGGTCAATGAGAGGGTGATCACCCGCCTGGAATCTTTTGGGGTGAATTTGTTCAGGATCAATTTGTCGCATACGAAACTCGAGGATTTGCCGGGGGTAATCAAGGAAATTCAAAAATACACACGAGTCCCGATCTGCCTGGATACGGAAGGAGCCCAAGTCCGCACGGGCAATCTCGTGGACAAGGAAGTCTCGGTGAAGGAGAACGGCATTGTGTTCATTCATCGGAACAGCGTTCCGGGTGACGCGCATAATTTCAATTTCTATCCCAAATGCGTTTTCGACGAATTGGTCCCCGGCGATTTTATCAGCATCGATTTTAATTCCGTTCTCGTGCAAGTCATCGATATCGAAAAGAACAGGATCGCAATGCGGGTTTTGAATGGCGGAAAAATCGGCCAGAATAAAGCCGTGAGTGTCGAGCGGGACATTCCGCTGCCGGTTTTGACGGCGAAAGACCGTGAAGCCTTGAAGATTGGCGCTGAAATGGGAATCCGTCATGTTGCCTTGTCGTTTGCGAACCGTGCCTCCGACGTAGCGGAAATCCGGGCCGCCGCTCCCGCCAATGCCTTTATCATTTCAAAAATCGAAACTCGAAACGGCCTTTTGAACCTGGATGAAATTGCGAAAGCTTCCGACTCCCTCTTGATCGACCGGGGCGATCTTTCCCGCCAAGAACCGATCGAACGTATTCCTAAACTCCAAAAAACCATCATCGCACGCGGGAAAGCAGCCGGGAAAAAAGTTTACGTGGCGACCAATCTTCTCGAGTCGATGGTCACTTCAAACCGGCCGACGCGCGCGGAAGTCAATGATGTGTACAACACTTTGCTGGATGGGGCGGATGGCCTTGTCCTGGCGGCTGAGACAGCCATCGGGAAAAATCCCATCGGATGCGCGAGCATGATCGTGAAACTTATCCATGAATTCGAAAATGCGGGGTCTGAAAAGCCGTATTTTTACTATCCCGAGGATCCTTGCTCGCTATTGGTAGAGCCCCACGGGGGTCTTCTCGTTCACCGTGAAATCCATTCCGCTCAAGAAGCCGACTTTTTCAAGCTTTCTGCTTTGCCGGTTGACGATATGACTTTGATGGAATGCGCGCAAATCGCTTTCGGGACGTATTCGCCCTTGACCGGATTCATGAACCGCGAGACTTTACAAAGCGTCGTAGACACTTACCGGCTTCCTGGCGGGGACGTTTGGCCGATGCCGATCGTCCTGCAAATCGAAGAATCGAAAGCGAAAAAACTGAGTCGCGGGCAGCGGGTCGTCCTGACAAGCGCGCAAGGAACGGCGCATGCGCTTCTCGACATTAACGATGTCTACACGATGGACCTGGACGCTTTGGCAAAAAAATGGTTCAAGACGAATGCCCCGGAGCATCCGGGAGTCGCCCGTTTAAATCAAAATGGGCCGTGGTTTGTCGGAGGCGACATCACTTTGATCAAGAAACTGGATTCTCTCTATCACCAGTACGAATTGACACCGGCCCAATGCCGTTACATTTTCACGCATAAAGGCTGGAGCCGCGTGGTTGGTTTTCACACGCGAAATGTCATTCACCGGGTCCATGAACACATTCAAATGAAGGCCCTGGAGCTTAGCCATGCGGACGGACTTTACATCAATCCCGTGATCGGTCCCCGCAAAAAGGGGGATTTCCTGCCGGAGCCCGTGATCAAGAGCTATCAAATCATGATGGATTTCGGGCTTTACGCCAACGAAAACGTGACGTTCGGCTGTTTTCCGACTTATCCGCGTTATTGCGGGCCACGCGAAGCCGTTTTTACCGCGATCTGCCGGAAAAATATGGGGTGCAGCCATTTTATCGTCGGAAGAAATCATGCCGGGGTCGGGGATTATTACGAAGATTCGGAATACCAGCAATTGTTCGAAAGTCTCGGCGATTTAGGGGTCGTTCCCATTTTTTTCGATGCGATGGGATATGACATCGAAAAACAGCGCTACGAGGCGCTGACCCCGAAAGGAAATTGCCGCTCCATCAGCGGAACCCAGGTCCGTAATGCTCTCTTGAGCGGCCAGGCGCTTCCCGATTGGTTTATCCGCAGGGAAGTCCAGGAAATGCTGCTTGCCGATATCAGTTCCCAAAAGCCGGTTTTTCAGTCGTGACGATGACACCTCTGGCAAAGTATTTAACCCTGTCGCCGAAAGCGACTTTCCGCTCGGTCATTCAAAAATTGAACAAAACCCGGTTCGGAACGCTTCTCGTCACCGAATCGAGCGGCAAGCTTTGCGGAATTATCACCGACCGTGACGTGCGCAAGGCCGTCTTGGCAGGAAAACAGCTCAATACTTCCGCCGCCCGCATCATGAACGGCGCGTTTACGGCCTGTTTGACGGGCGAGTCGAAGAAAAGAATCAGGACCAAGTTAAAAAATCTCACTCGCCTGCAAATGCCGGTGGTCGATAAAACCGGGAAACTCAAGGACATCGTGCTGTTGCACGAATTCATTTTCGGAAAAAATGTTTTTAGGCAAAAGATTTTGTCATGAACAAGCTTTCGATCGCGATTGTGGATTCGGGCCTTGGGAATTCGCGTTCGGTTGCAAACGCTTTTTTGGCATTAGGGTATGAGGACGTCCATGTAACTCCGCATGCGGCGGATTTGGAAAACGCATCGCATATTGTTCTGCCGGGCGTGGGCGCTTTTGGCGAGGGGATGTCGCTTCTTGCAAAAAAAAACCTTTCCGGCGTTTTACAGGCGCAAGTCCTGGCGCGGAAAAAACCCTTTTTGGGGATTTGTCTGGGAATGCAGCTTTTGGCGACTTCGGGCTCTGAAATGGGCCAGTACGAAGGATTGAATTGGATTGAGGGCCGGGTCGACCGCCTGCCATTGGACACGGCGCAATACCGCCTACCTCATGTCGGATGGAATGAAGTGCGGGTAAATCCTTCTTCGCGGCTTTTGGCAGGGCTTCACTCGCCGCCTCAATTTTACTTTGTCCACAGCTACCATTTTTCGCCGACGGACCCCGGCGTGATTGCGGGAACATGTGACTATGGGGTCGAATTTACGGCAGCGGTCGAAAGCCGGAATATATGCGGTGTTCAATTTCACCCTGAAAAAAGCCAGCGTGACGGGCTTCAGTTATTGAACAATTTCATCAGAAATTTTAGCGCCCCGGAATCATGAAAAATCGGCTCAAAGTGAGGCTTATTCCATGCCTTTTATTGAAGAACGGTCTTATTGTCAGAAGCGAAAAATTTAAGTATCATCAGTTCATCGGGGATCCCGTCACGCAGTTGGGCCGGTACAATCAGTGGCTCGCCGATGAGGTCATTTATCTGGATATCAGCCGGGATGATGTGTATGAGGTGAGGCGCGAGGACACTCGGATCGCTACCCAAAATAAACGGACCTTGCCCGAAATTATCCGGGAAGTCTCGAAGGTTTCCTTCATGCCACTCACTTTTGGAGGCGGGATCAGGCATTTGGAGGACATTCAAGTCCGTCTGTCGCAGGGGGCGGATAAAGTCGCCATCAATACCAAAGCCGTGGAGAACCCGGAATTTATCACGCAAAGCGCGAAAACCTTCGGGAGCCAATGCATCGTCATCGCGATCGATGTGAAGCAAAAAGAGAACGGCAAGTATGAAGCCTATACGCATTGGGGGACCCGGGCGACCGGACTAGATCCGGTGGCATGGGCCAAGGAAGCGGAAAATCGCGGAGCTGGCGAGATTTTTTTAAACTCCATTGACCGCGACGGCACGGCGGACGGTTACGATATCGACTTGATCCGTCAGGTGAGCGATGCCACCCGGATACCCGTGATTGCCTGCGGGGGAGTCGGGTCTTTCCAGGACTTCGTCGATGGGATTGAAAAGGGAAAAGCTTCGGCGGTATCGGCCGCCAATATTTTTCATTTTACCGAGATGAGCTATAAAACCGCGAAAAAACAAATGAATAAAGCCGGTGTGAACGTTCGAATGCCTTATGACAATTAAATCAGGTGCCTTATGACAATCCAGGAAAAAACGCAAATCAAAGTACTGCCTGACAACACGCCCCGTCCTCCCAAAATGCGTTATTGCTCCCGGTGCACTTATCCGGAACGCGCCGTTTTTTTAACTTTGGGCGATGACGGAGTTTGTTCCGGCTGCCGGGTCAACACCGAAAAGCGCCAAGTCGATTGGGACAAACGTGGCGAAATGCTCCGGAAAATTTTAGAAGAGCATCGTTCCAGGGACGGCTCGAATTATGATTGCATCATTCCGGTCAGCGGCGGCAAGGACAGTTATTTCCAGGTGCATGTCATCAAAAATATTTATAAGATGAACCCTTTGCTTGTGACTTACCACGGCAATAACTATATGCCGGAAGGAATGCGGAACCTGGAAAATATGCGAAAAGTTTTCGGCGTGGATCATATTTTTTTCACGCCTTCCATTAAAGCTTTGATTAAGTTAAACGTCGCGGGTTTCAAGCTCCATGGGGACATGAACTGGCATGCTCACTGCGGCATCGCGACCTATCCAGTTCAAATCGCGGTGAAGCATAAAATTCCGCTTATGATCTGGGGGGAACACGGGCCTACCCATCTCGGAGGCCAGCATTCGCTTAAAGACTTGATCGAAAAAAATGCGAGGAGCCGTTTGGAGCATAGCCAGCATGGCCTGGATTGGAAGGATTTCGTGGGTGTCGAGGGTTTGACGTCTTCGGACCTTCTTTGGGCAATGTACCCTTCGGACGATGAAATCGAGAAAGTCGGCGTGCGGCAAATCTTCCTCGGTAATTATGTCTACTGGGATGAAAACATCCACGGGGAGGAAATGGTGAAGAAGTTCGGTTTCGAAAAGTCCGCAGAGCCGTTCGAAAGGACTTACCGGCGTTTTTCTAACCTGGACGATATGCACGAAAATGGAATTCACGATTACATGAAATTCATCAAATTCGGCTATGGCCGGGCCACAGACCATACTTCCAAGGACATCCGGGCCGGGCATATGCGGAGGGAAGAGGGAATTGAAATCGTGAAACGCATGGATTCCGCGGAACCTCGAGATCTTGTTCGCTGGCTAGACTATGTTGGAATGTCCAAAGAAGAGTTCTACCGGATCGCGGATGGTTTTCGCGACAAGCGTATTTGGTGGAGAGAAAACGGTAAATGGGTCAAGGACAATCTAGGGGGCTCGTCTCAACAAGAAGAGGAATTTAAGGAATGACTGAAAAAAAAATCTCCGACACCCTTTCTGAAAACGATATCCGCCCGGCGCATTTGCTTGATCGGCAAGCGGCGCTTAAACTTTGCGACATCGGACGTCTTCTTCTTCGGCGAAAAGAATTCGTCGAAGTGCCTTGCCCCGCTTGCCATGGCGTGAAATTCAAGCGGACTTACCAGAAGTATGGGCTCGACTATCTGACATGTAAGCAGTGTGACACGCTTTATATCAGCCCCCGGCCAACCCCCGAGGTCCTTGAAGAAATGTACCGGAACTCTGAAGTCTATGCCTATTGGAACAAACACATTTATCCGGCATCGGAGGAAAAAAGGCGAGCCAAAATGTATGTCCCCCGCGTCGACCGGTTACTTTCGCTCTGCGAAAAATTCAAGGTTCAAAAAGATTCTATTCTTGAAATCGGAGCGGCTTTCGGGACCTTTTGCGAGGAATTGCGCGCCCGGAATTATTTTCAAAAGATCGTGGGCCTGGAGCAAACCCCGGACCTCGCTGAGGCCTGCCGGAAAAAGGGGTTTGACGTGATTGAAATACCCCTTGAGAAAGTGACGCTTCAAAACGCTTTCAATGTCATCGCGAGTTTCGAAGTCATCGAACATGTCTTTTCACCCCAGGACTTCATCAGGAGTTGCTATTCCCTTTTAAAGCCCGGCGGAATGCTGATTTTGACTTGCCCGAACGGAAAAGGGTTCGACGTCCAGATGCTGGGGGCCCTTTCCAAGACCGTGGACCACGAGCATTTAAATTACTTTAACCCGAAATCTCTGGAGTTATTATTGAAGAAAAACGGTTTCTCGGTTGTCGATATCCAGACTCCCGGAAAGCTCGACGCCGAACTCGTGAGAAGTAAAGTCCTGAGCGGTGAGTTGGATATTTCCCAACATCCCTTTATTCAGCAAATTCTGATTGAGCAGTGGGAGCGGGTGGGAGCTGAATTTCAGGAATTCCTGGCGACAAACCGGCTTTCTTCCCATCTCTGGATCGTTGCGCATAAAATCTGACCTTGATTGTGCCGGCCCCGTCCCGTATTTACCTCGTCGAAGATTTTGACCCCAGGCTTTCCTACGGCGACGGACTCGTTATTTCTCTGACGCCTGATGTTTCACAGGCTTTGGAATCCCGTGGTATTCCCTTTAAGATTTTAAGTGATTTTATCGATGAAAAAAAAATAAGGGAGAACGAGTCCGCATTTCTTCGGGAGCAGGTCCGATGGGTCACCCGGTTCGATGCGCTGATCAAGCGTCATGTCCGTTTTTGCGGGAAGCATGACATCGATTTCATGCGCATGTCTTTTCATCAGTTGAAGTATTTTATCGATACTCTTGTCATCCAGATCAGGTCCCTCGGCTGTCTTCTGGGTTGTATGACGTCGCCCCTTCATTTGATTTATGTTCGCAGGAAACCTCCGCAACCCCTTTCTATCCAGGGATTTTCAAACGAAGCTTATTCAGCGCTTTATCCTTTGTTCATTTCCAACCTATGCAGGGAAAATGCTCAATGGACTTTTCGTTTGGAGGAAATGGAAAGCCGGGAAGACGCCGGCGCCCAAGAGAGGGGGCGTTCACGGCAAAGGTTCAAATTTCTTTCCGGCGCCCGCCTGTTCATCAAAGGCCTTTGGCTATGGCTGAAGTTCGCTGGGGGAACCGGCGCCGGACCGCAAGTAAAGCAGGAAAAGGCATTAAACCTTTTCTTTGCGCACTTGGGAAATGCTCATCTCGATTTTCCTCTCCGGCAATTATGCCGGCGCGGGCATCGTATCTTCGTGTTTTTTCAGGATACTCTTTTGTGTTTAAGCCGCCGGGATATCACGAAAACAAAACTGCCGGAGAATGCTTTTCATGAAGTCCTCGGGGAGATCGAAAAGGACTTGAAGGACTTTTCGGAAAATCAGCTCCTCCAAAGCAGGGAAGGGCAAGAGTTGATGGCATGGCTTGAAAAGCAATGCGGGTTCAGTGTCGCCGCGTTCATCGTGCCCGCGCTTCAAGATTTCCTCGTCAAAGCCGGGGGGGAGACTTTCGCCTTGGCCCTGCGCTATCAAAGCGTCTACCTGGACAATAAAATTGATTTCGTCGTGAGTCACAGCAAAACGGACATGACGGCAAAGGCCGCTTTTATCGCTGCCGGCTTAAGCGGTGTCGGAAAAGTAATGGTTCAGCATGGTTGCCAGCTTTTTGACGATGAAGTCTGGAATTTGTCGGATTTCGACCTGACCGATGTTTATTTTACCGCAGACCCTTTGTCCGAAAAGCTTTTCAAAAAATCCCTGAATGCGGCGGGCCTTCACAAACCTTCGCATATCTACCAATCGCCGCATTATCTTTTGCGTTTCAGGGAAAAGGCTGCCCCGAAACCGGCCGTAAAGATACGTAAACTCCTCTATCTCCCGACGAAATTGAGGGTCCATGCGAAACGGTTCAATTTATCTTCTTACCCGGCGACGTGGTATTTCGAATATCAAAAGCGATTGCTGGATTATTTCGGGACGCATCTTGCGGATTATGAAGTGACCTATAAGCAGGCAATCATGAATCGCCGGTATGCGGACGAAGCGATCGTGGCCTATCTTCATCGGAAAAACTATAAAAACATACGGATCGACTCAAGAAAGACATTCGACATTATCTCTGCCTCGGACGCCGTCCTTATGGATCGGCCCACAACGGCGTTTTTCGAAACCATTGCCGCGAAGAAGCCCCTCTTGGCGCTTTATCCTGCTTTCGCTGCCGACTTGATTGAGGAAGAGACCCGGGAGCTTTTTGGAAAATCCCTTCAAAGTTTTTCTGACAATGAAGAAGCTTTCAAAATAATCCGCGAGTTCCTTTCAGGAAATCCTGAAGAATATGTCCACTGCATGGAACTGGAGAAGGCTGATTTCGCATCCATCATGGAGCGCCTCACACCGGAAATGCATTCTCTGAAAAGCATGCGTCTATTCGAATCATACTCTGAAACGAAACCAATCGAAACGGCAGACCTGGAAGAGAAGGCATGACAAAGCGAAAAGAAATATTTAAAGACGCCGGGATCTACGCAGTAAGCAGCTATATCGCTCAGGCCATCGATATGGTGAACGGCATCCTCGTGCGCCGATTTCTCGGCCCTGCCAATATGGGCGTCTGGGCGTTTTTGCAGGTCATCCAAAACTATGCCAAGCATTCCAGCCTCGGAATTACGACGGCCACGGCCCGCGACATTCCCTACTACCGGGAAAAAGGAGACCTTGCGAAGGGGAATGAGATTAAGAACCTTGTTTTCACCTTTACGGTTTCCACATCGGTCCTGACAAGCCTTGTGATTTGCGTGATCGCTTTCGGGAACCGCCACCGCTATTCCCGTGAAATTTTTTATGGCTTGTTTGTCGTCGCCGGACTTCTCGTCTTGCAGAGAATTTATAATCTTTTCATCGTTTTGTTGCGCGCAAACAAAGAATTTTTTACCACGGGCTTTCTGAATATCGCTTCGAGCTTCTTCAGCCTTGTTTTCACCCTTGTTTTGACCTGGAAATTCCAACTCTATGGTTTTTACGCGGCCATGCTGCTGAATTTCGCCCTGATGATTGCATTGATTTATGGACGAACGGCTTACCGGTTTGCTTTCAACTTTCACTGGGAAGGTTTGAAACCGCTTTTGACGTTGGGGGTGGCCGTTTTGATTACGGACATCCTGCGCTCTGTCATGACCAGTATCGACCGTCTGGTCGTGACGAAGTATTTAGGGTTTGAAGCTCTCGGAATCTACAGCGTCGGCCTGATGGCGGACAACTACCTTTATTCGATCCCCAACATGTTCGGTGTTATTTTTTTTCCCCACTTTCAGGAAGCATTTGCGAAAAGAGACAATCCGAGGGATCTTCAAAAGTATCTTCTGGAACCGACGATCTGCCTGGCCTACTTTTTTCCGATCGCGATTGGGCTGGTATGGTGCGCTTCCTCGTGGATCGTCCCGTGGGTTCTCCCGCAATACCAGTCGGGAATTCCGGCGCTCAAGCTTTTAAGCCTGGGGACGATTTTTTTGGCATTTTCGCATTCATTTTCGACCTTTCTCGTGACGATCCGAAAGCACTGGCTTTTAATTCCCGTCATTGCAGTCCCGACGACCGCAGGTTGGGGGATTAATCTTTTGTTCATTTCCAAAGGATGGGGGATCGAAGGCGTCGCTTTGGCGGAGGGAATCATTTCCGCGCTTTATTTCATTGTGCTCTCCGCGGTTGCGCTGGTCCGCATCCTTCCGCTCCGTTCGATTTTGCGGTTTTATGGAAAAATCGCGGCGTTGTTCGTTTTCTTTCCGGCCGTGCTTTTTACCGGCGATTTTCTGACCCGCAGCGTTACGGGGTCATTTCGCGCATTCGTGATTCAATTCGTCTTTTTTTCGGCATGTATGCTCCCCGTTTTTCTGTTGGGCGAAAAAGAAACTCATATTTTTTCGACGGTACGGCAAATGTTTTCAGACAAATTCTCAAAAAAGGCGGGCTGACTCATGGTGAAATCCCTGAAAAAATTAAACGAGATTTGCCAGAAGCCTCATTACAAAAAAGTGGGGAATTGGATGGTCCGTCACATTTTACGGCCCGCCGCGCTTCCCATGACCTGGCTGCTCCTGCACACGCCCATCACGGCCCATCAGGTGACCTTGGCCTCCATCGTCGTGGGAGTCGCAGGAATCTATTGTTTTAGTCTTCCCGGGAAAAGTCTTTTTCTGGCGGGATGCCTTCTTTTGCAATTTTGGTATTACCTGGACCATGTCGATGGGCAAATCGCCCGTTACCGGGGGACTTCCTCTTTGACCGGGCGTTTCTTTGATTACATGATGCATCATTTTATTCACGGAATTATTCTCTTCAGTCTCGGGTATTATTTGTTCGCAACCACGGGGCACCGGATCTTCCTGGCCTGGGGATTCGCAGGTTCGGTTTCCACCTTCATGTTCAACCTCATCTACGACGCCCAGTACAAAACTTTTTTCGAACGCCTTGCCCCGGTCAAACGCCTTGAAATCAACCGCCCGGTTCAGGGCGAAAAAGGTCCGGAACAAAATCAGGAGAAAACTTCGAAAAAGAAACCGGCAGCCGTTTTCTTTTCACTCCTTCATAAATCCTATGAAATCCACGTCATCATGAATATTTTGACGTTGGCCGCATTCCTTCAAGCCTGGTTTTCCAATGTTCCCGACCTTCGTCCCGCTCTTTTTGCTTTCTATGGTCTGGCCGCTCCGCTGCTGGCCGTCACGAAAATTTCCTACTGGATCCGGTCTCAAAAAGTCGACCGTGAGTTCGAATCGAATTTCCGGGTGCTCGAATGAAAATATCCGTCGGCTTCGATGCCCATGCCGCGGACGGCCGGGTGACGGGCCTCGGCGTGTATGTCCGCCATCTTGTGGAAGCGTTAAAAAAAACGGCGGGGTCCGAATTCGATCTTCATTTCTACAAAAGAAAAAAAGCAGGCAAAGATTTGAGCACGCCGGCACGCCTTGGATGGGAAAATTTCGAACTTCCCCAGCTTGCGGCGCGCGACCAGGTCCGGCTCTTGCATGTCCCGGCTTTTGCCCCGCCGCTGCTCAAAAAAATCCCTCTGGTCGTCACGGTGCATGACCTGATCGGAATGCTTTTCAGAAATCAGCTCGGCACCGCTAGCGCGCTTTACTGGGGCAAATGGCTGCCGTTTGTGGTCCGGAAAGCGGACATTCTCATTGCCGATTCCCAACATACCCGCCGCGACCTTGTCGTCCATCTCGGCGTGTCCGAAAAAAAAATCCGAGTCATTTATCCGGGAGTGCCTGACCGCTTTGCGCCGGCAGTTCCCGAAGTTGGCTTCAAAGCCGTTCAATCGCGGCTTAGTATTCGCGGCCCCTATTTTCTTTTTGTAGGCACACTTGAACCTCGCAAAAACCTCAAGCGTACGCTGGAGGCATTCCGGCTTTTTCTGAATACAATCCGGGAGCCGGAAAGATTTCATTTGGTCATTGTCGGATCCAGGGATTTCGCGCATGGGCAGTTTTTCAGGGAATTGTCCAAAGAACTTTCTTTTCAACCCAATCAAATTCTTTTTACGGGTTACCTGGAGCATGAGGAATTAAACGCTCTTTATACCCGTGCTCTGGCCTTTGTGTATCCGTCCCTCTATGAGGGCTTCGGCTTTCCCGTGCTGGAAGCCATGGCATCGGGAGCTCCGGTTTTGACCTCCAATACGACATCGATTCCCGAAGTGGCGGGAGATGCCGCTTTGCAGGTGGATCCGTTGAATGTCGTAGAAATCAGCGAGGCCATGAAGCGCCTGGCCGAGGATGAGCCCACCCGCCAGGGACTTATTCGAAAGGGATTTGAACGGATCATCCATTTTTCCTGGAAAAAAACAGCCGAACAAACACTTAACGTCTACCGGGAGCTGCTTTAATTGATCCGATGAAAGCCTGCCGCCTGATTGTTTTGAACTATAACCGGAAAGACTTGCTCGAGCGGTTTCTCCCAAGCGTGATTCGTTCCGCCCAGGCTTCCCATTTTCCCTGTTCGGTCACGGTACTGGATAACGGGAGCGTGGACGGCAGCGCAGAGTTTGTGCGAAAAAAATTCCCGCAAGCTGATTTTTTTTCCGCCTCTGCCAACAAAGTTCTTTGCTCCTACAATGAAATCGCGCCTCAATGCACCGAAGATATTCTGATCTTTCTCAATAATGACATAGAAACGGACATTGATTTTGTGGATCCTCTGATGCAGGCCTTTGAAACAAGAGAGGATGTTTTTTTTGTTTCCACGCACGGAGATTGCTCCATTCCCGTGATTCAGTGGGGAATGATCCGGCCGAGCCTGACGGATTCGGGCGCTGCCAAACGAATCGAAGTTCCGGGATGGAGTTTTTCCGCGGGAGTTGGCGCTTTTGACCGCCGTAAATTCCTTCAAATCGGGGGCTATGACGAGCTTTACCTTCCGGGCTATTATGAAGACGTCGACCTTTGCTTCCGTGCCTGGAAACATGGCTGGAAAGGAATTTATGAGCCGGGAAGCCAAAAAAAACATTTAGGCGCGGCGAGTTTCAAGCAAAAATACGGGGAGGCCTTCATCCAAAGGACCGCATTCCGTAACGGCCTATTATTCATGGTCAAAAACATTTCCGATCCCGGCCTTTATCTTCAGTTCATTTTGTTTCTTGTCTTGCGGCTGCTCACGGCCTGGGCGCGGGGCCAGGGATTTGTCTATGCAGGTTTTCGGGATGCCTTGCCGCGTATTCCCGCCGCCCTGCAATCGCGGAAAAAAAATAAACGATTGTTTCATGTCACGGACCGGGAGGTTCTTCAAATGTTCAAGACTGCAAAACCCGCCAAGTTATCGATACGTTTTCTAAGAAACCTTGTGGATACCTGTTTTCTCAATCCTTTAGGACGCGCGTTGTTTTCGGTTCTGGGTTTCTTTACGGTCCGCCTGATTTATCCGCTTCAATACCTGGTTCTCCGGGATCTAAGTTCGATGCAAAGTGTGCTCGATCTTGGCTGCGGATCCCATTCCATGGTTCCGATCATTCCGTCTACTATTAATAGCACGGGCGTTGAACTCTTTGAGGCTTCCTACCGGAAAGCGGTGGAGAGCGGGCGCCATGACCGGTATCTCCGGGACGACCTGACAAAAGTCCAATTCGAGCCGAAATCCTTTGATGCGGCCGTGATGCTGGACGTGCTGGAGCATCTGAACAAAGAGGATGGCAGCGCCTTGCTTGAAAGAATGGAAAAATGGGCCAAACGGCGGGTCGTTATTTTTACCCCCAATGGCTTTCACCATCAGGAATGTTACGATGACAATCCGCTCATGGAGCACAAGTCCGGGTGGACGGTCGAGGATTTCCGTAAAAGAGGCTACCGGGTTTACGGTGTGCGCGGGTTCAAGGCCTTGAAAGAAGATCACGGGCATGAAGCCACGGTTGAAACCCTCAAAGACCGGCTGGTGGATTTGACCCAAATTTTCACCTATCACTTTCCCTCTACGGCTTTTCAACTTTATTGCGTCAAAGACCTCGGCGGGCAATGACTCCAAAAATTTCGATTTTTATCATTGCGTATAACTCCGAGCGTAAAATCGAAGCCTGCCTGAAATCCGTTGAATGGGCCGAAGAAATCGTGGTCGTCGATTCGTTCAGCCGGGATGCCACCGCTGAAATATGCCGGAAATACGGCGCCAAAGTTCATAACCGTGAATTCAAAGATTACGCAGACCAGAAAAATTATGCTTTGTCCCTGGTGCACAACCCATGGGCTTTGTCGCTCGATACCGATGAGGTCGTCAGTGAGCCGCTAAAAGAGGAGATCTTGCGAGCCCTCGCCTCAAGCTCTCCGGTCAATGCGTACCGAATTCCCAGGCAGTCGTTTATGTTCGGCCGGAAATTCAGATTTACCGGGACCCAGGACGATGCGCCGGTCCGGCTTTTGCGGACAGCCTGTGCCCGGTTTGAACAACCCATCCATGAAGTCGTCAAAGTCGAGGGCGCCACGGCAAAACTTTTTAATCCCATCTTTCATTATACGTACGCCAGCATCGATGATTATTGGGGCCGGTTTAGCCGCTACACCGCGCTTGAGGCGGAATATTTGCAGAGTAAAAACGCCCCGGTTTCATGGGTCGATTTTTTTGTCCGGCCATGGGCCGTTTTTTTTAAACTTTATTTTTTAAAACAGGGGTTCCGTGACGGGTTTGAAGGCTTTTTATTTTCGGCCTTTTCTGCTTTTTATGCTTTTGCCAAATATGCCAAATACCGGGAAAGATTAAAGGGGACCGATGCCGCCTAAGGTCTTCGTCGTGATTTTAAATTTTAACCGCCCGCAGGACACTCTTGAATGCGTTCATTCCGTGCTCGAGTCCGATTATCCAGTGTTTGAGATTCTAATTGTCGACAATGCTTCACAAGATAACTCCGCCGGCATTTTCCGGGAACAGCTTTCCGATGTGGCCCTTCTCGAAAATCTAGAAAATCTCGGCTATGCCGGCGGGAACAATGCGGGAATCCGCCGCGCCCTTGCCCAGGGCGCCGACTATGTATTTGTTCTGAATAATGACGCGATTGTGGCCCCTGAAACGCTTCGCGTGCTTGTAGAAAATGCAGAGGAACGCGCGGAGGCAACGATTCTCGCGCCCAAAGTCAATGAGTATGACCGGCGGGACAGGATTAATTCTTACGGCACTTCGCTGGACTGGTTTCGCCTCCGGCCTTTTCGCGGGGCCTATGGCCAAAAAGACGATGGCCGGTTTGAATCGGTTCAGGAAGCTGAAATCATTCCCGGAGCCGCGCTTTTAATGAAGCGAAAACTCTTTGAACAGGTGGGTTATTTTAACGAGGATTTTTTCCTGATTCATGAGGATGCAGATCTCTGTCTTCGCAACTTGAAAGCCGGCTTTAAAAATAGTGTTATCCCTCAAGCCCTTGTTTACCATAAAATTTCGAAAACCCTTTCTGCTTATCCGGAGGCTTCCGAATATTATTCGCTCCGGAACTTTCTCTATGTGGCAAAATTTCATGCGAGCGCCCGGAATCGCGCCAAAGTTTATTGCGGCTTGGCCCTTCTTTCGATCAAAAAAATGCTTCTGTATCCTTTTGTTCCGGTGGAAAGACTCAGAATCCTGGCTTTTTTCCGCGCAGCCGTGGATTATTTCAAAGGACGGGGAGGCCCTTTTGCCTGAAATTTCTGACCGCAAACCCTTTTTTCTGCTTGGGGCCGTTCTGGCACTTCTCTTCCTATTCTCGGAACTTTTACTGAATACCCTGTATCCGGATTTCGTCCATCCGCCTGCGCCGAAAGGCTGGGCCATTATTCCGGAAGCAAGCTGGGTGGAGTACCATCCGGCCCTGGGCTGGTTTCATCAAAAAAACAAGCAGGCCGTCTTGAGAAAAAATGGCAAGGAAATTCCTCTTTCCACCAACTCTCTCGGTTTGCGGGGAACGCGGGAGTACGCCAAACAGAAACCGCAGGACAAAATACGGATTTATGCGGCAGGGGACAGCTTTACCTTTGGTTTTGGCGTCCACAATGAGTCCGTGTATCCCGCACTCATGGAAAAGCTCAATCCCTCTTTTGAAGTCATGAATCTCGGCGTCGCCGGTTACGGAGTGGATCAAATCTCGCTTTTGATCGAGGAATTTGGTTTTGATTATCAGCCCGACATCGTTTTTCTCGCCATTTATCCGGAAGATTTCTGGCGTTCCCTGCGTGCCTTCAACGATGCCGGATACGGAAAACCTTATTTCAAACTCGAAGCGAACGGGCAGCTTCGCCTGATGCATGTTCCGGTGCCGAAAGACAAGAATTTTCAAGTCCCGCAATTTCCCGTGTACCGGCAGACCTCCTTCATGGAACGGATATTTTCCTGGAGCCGCCTGTACCGTTTGCTGGACCGGGCGGTCATTGTCCTCAAAAAAAAGGCGAAATGGGAAGACCCGGATACGAGCCCGGAATGGATTCTCGGGCGCGCCATTTTGCAAAGAGCGGTTCTCCGGATTCGCGAGCATCATACCCGTCCTATCCTGATCATGGTCCCGCCACGCCGCTGGCTCACGGGAACCACAGAGCCTGTCCGTGAATCCCTGGCGCGCTTTGCAAAACGTGAAAACGTGGAATGGATCGATTTAACCCCTGTTTTTCAAAATGCCATCGCCCAAAGTTCCGTGGACCGCCATTATATTCCCGATGATTTTCACTGGACCGAAGAAGGCCATGCGCTTGTGGCCCGTACCCTGAACGAATACCTCAAGACTCACCGGAGGCTTGATGCCGCCTGAATCCCAAAAATCTTCCGGCTTGATGGGAACCATTCTGCATTATTCCTTTCTTTGTTTTGCTGCCTTCTGTTTTATGAGCGGATTCATTCCTTTTGCTCCGCAATCTTTTTATCGTTTGGCCGGAATGCATCCCTGGATCCATCGCGTCGCGATTTTAGGCATTACGCTGGCCGCGCTGATCTGGTTCTTTGCAAGAAAAAAGCCCGCCTGGATCGCTTCCCGTTTTTCGAGGGTTCCTCAATTTGCCGAATGGCTTCTTTTTGCGGGAACGGCCGTCCTCTGGAGCTATGCCGCAGTCAGCCGTTACCAGGCCTTCAAGGCGGGTTTTGATATGGCCATTTTTACCCAGGCGGTCTGGAATACAGCGCACGGCTATTTTTTGTACTCTTCCATTAAAGGAGGCATCTGTCTGCTGGGGGACCATTTCAGCCCGTTCCTGGCGCTTTTTGCCCTCCCGTACCGGATTTGGCCAGTCCCGGAATGCCTTTTGATTTTTCAGGCCGTGCTGGCCGCAAGTAGCATTTTTCCGCTTTATCACGTGGCACGCCGCCAGCTTGCCAATGATGCCTGGGCGCTGGGTATTGTGCTGGCATTCACGTTGTATCTTCCACTCCGCAATGCTGTCCGCTTCGACTTCCATCCGGAAGTCGCGGCCGTCCCTTTATTGATTTGGGCTTACTATTTTCTGATCGCTTCGCGTTTACGCCTGGCTTCTTTGTTTCTTGGCCTCGCACTCCTCACCAAAGAAAACATGGCCCTCGTCACTTTTGCCTTTGGCTTCTATGCCCTTTTCAAAAGTCAAAAAGGGTTCGGCCTGTTTTGGATGGTTCTTTCACCCGTGTATTTTGTGATGGCCACACGGTTCTGGATTCCTGCCTTTTCAAGCCAGGAATATTTTTATCTTTCCGGAAATTTCATGGCCTGGAAAGAAGAAGGGGGAGCGGCTTTTTTCAAATACCTGCTGAACCTGGATTCCTTTCTGTACTTGGTTAAAATATTCTTGCCCGTGGGATTTCTTTCCTTTTTTAATTTCAGTTTCGTGCTGGCGCTGCCGGGCCTGGCGCAAAATCTGGGCTCCCGGAACCTGGCCACCCGTTCCATTTTTTTTCAATACACGCTTTTATTGACCCCTTTTGTCTTTTTGTCGGCTACGGAATCTTTAAGAAAAATCTATCCCAAAAAATGGGGGATTTTCTATCTGCTTCTTTCTTCGGTGTTGATGGCCGGAGTTTCGGATTTTTATGTCGCCCAGGGATTCCGGCGGGAAATAACGCCGCATCTCGAAGCAGTCCAAAAGGATTTCGCCCTCATTCCAGCCAAAGCGTCCGTCCGTACCCATGAATTTTTTGCTCCGCATTTGGCCAACCGCAAAGAACTCCATATTTTCGAAAACCGGCACCCCCGGGAAGGCGGATCGCCAAAAGCCCTTCAAGCCGATTATGTGGTGCTGGATCAATCCCTTTTAACGCCCGGGGTCCAGGATTTGCTCGATTCGGTCCGCCAAACCCATGATTTGATCCTGAACCATGACGGCTTCATGATTTTCAAACGCCATTAACCCGATGCAGCCACTAACTCGTCTCCCAAGGTTGGCTCCGAACTGCGCGAGGTCATGCTCGTGCCGGCAAGGAGGGAAGCTTCTCCTGCGGCACCGTTCGGAGCATAAATCTGATATCGGGT
>CAYGIT010000016.1:0-26725 GCA_964349955.1 uncultured bacterium | reverse complement strand
TCGCCGCTGGAGCGAACGAACTCCCGGTGCCGCAGGGGAAGCTTTTGGACTTGCCAGCACGAGCACGACCGGGCAGTCCGGAAAATTCTGCTGCACGACCTCGAGCAACGGGCGACCAGAGAAAAATGCGCTTGCTTTTGGGAAAGTATTTCGATACTTTGGGATTATGGCGAAAATGAGGGCGGTGATTTTTAGAAAGCATGGCGGGGTCAAAGAGCTGGAGTACACTTATGTGGAACGGCCCAAACCGGGCCCCCATGAAGCCCTCGTGCATGTCAAAGCCTGCGCGCTCAATCATCTTGATCTGTGGACATTGGCCGGCATGCCCGGCGCAAAAATTCCCCTTCCCCATATTTTAGGCTGTGATATTTCCGGGGTCGTGGCGGAAGCCGGCGCCAAAACCAAAGGGATTCCGCTGGATAAACCTGTGGTCATTTCGCCTGGAATTTCCTGCGGCAAATGCGAATTTTGTAAAACCGGATGGGACAGCCTTTGCCCCGATTACAAAATCACGGGCTTTCAGGTCGACGGCGGCTATGCGGAATTCGTGAAAGTCCCGGCCAAAAATATTATCCCGGTCTCGAACCGCTGGAATTTCGAAGAATGGGCCTCCGTTCCCCTCGTCTTCCTCACCGCCTGGCACATGCTGGTCACACGCGCGCGTTTGAGCAAAGGCAAGAAAGTCCTCATTCATGCGGCCGGTAGCGGAGTCGGCAGTGCCGCGATCCAGATTGCCAAATACCTCGGGGCCCATGTTTATACGACGGTGGGAAGCGATGAAAAAATCAAACGCGCCAAAGCCATCGGCGCCGATGAAGTCATCCAATATCAAAAGAAAGATTTTCTCGAAGAAATCAAGCGGTTGACGCACGGCCGCGGCGTCGACGTGGTCCTCGAGCATATCGGCCCCGAAACATTTGCCAAAAGCCTGGCCTGCCTTGCGAAAAAAGGAAAACTCGTCACTTGCGGGGTGACCAGCGGGGCCACGGTCAGCCTGGACCTGCGGTTTCTTTTCGTGCGCCAGCTTGCGGTGAGCGGATGCTACATGGGCGGGTTTGAAGAACTGAGAAAAGTCATCCGTCTGGTGCGTAAAAAGAAATTAAGGCCGGTCATCGACAAGGTTTTTCCGCTCCGGGAAGCGGCGCAGGCGCTTGAGCGCATGCAGTCGCGCGCGAATTTCGGAAAAATCGTATTGGTTCCCTAATCCCTAGCCTTCGATCAAAACCGGCGCTTCGGTTTTCAGGAGCGCAATGCAAAGATAAAGCGACGTCACGGCCAGCCCCATAAAAAATCCTCCCCGGATTTCGAAACCCGGAATGAACAGGGTGACGAACTCGATCAGCACAAAAGCCGTCATTGCAAAAATGCAAAGCGTCAAAAGTTTTTCGTAAGAAAGCGGCTCCCGCCGGAAACGGTTGATCAGCCCGCCAAACCCCGAATAAATCACCGCCACGATCAATTTCCAGACAAAGAAAATGAAAAATACCGCCACCGGCACTCCTGCAAGCAGGACGCGGCGCAGGATTTTTTCGCCCTTTTCAAACATTTCACCGGTAATCGGCACCGGAGCAAAATCTTCTTTTTCCTTCACGTAATCAAAAGCCTGGGTGCGTTTTCCGGAATGAATGAATCCCCGCTTGGCGGTTAAAAAAACGAGAACGCCTTCCTGAAAATCCTTTTCTTCCACGGTAGTTTTGGATAAATCAATCGTGATGAGCGGCCCAAAGCGCGGATGTTTCATGACATAAGGGCTGGGTGCCGCCATTTGAAGCCCTTCGGGCGTAAACGTCAGGGGCGGCGCCGAAGCCTTCAGCCATTGGACGAATGCTTTGGTTTCGGGAATACTGCGGACGTTAAACGCAATGCCCGCCAGGATGGCAGCGATCAGGGAAAGAAATGCGAGATAAGCAAGCCCGTCGCGTAAAGAGGCGTTCAAAACTTCGCGGTAAAAAGACAGGCTGTAGAGCGAAAGAACCGGCGCCCGGAAGATTCGGGATTTATTCACGCGAAATCTTTAAAATCTGGTATTTGACTTTCCCGGCCGGCACCTGGATTTCGGCAATGTCATTGACTTCCTTGCCAAGAAGCCCGCGGCCGATCGGCGAAGTCACGGAAATCCTGCCCTTCTCGAAATCCGCTTCGTCCTGGGCCACCAGCGCATAGGAAAAAATCTCACCGCTAATGAGATTTTTGATTTCAAGTTTGGCGCCAAGAAAAGCTTTTCCTTCCGGAAGGTCGCGCGGATCGACAATCTGCGCTCTTCCCAGTTTGGACTCGAGTTCGCCGATCCGGATTTCAAGCTGATGCTTGGCCTCGCGGGCGGTTTCATATTCGGAATTTTCTCTCAAATCGCCGAGCGAACGGGCGAATTCAAGCTGATTGGCCACTTCCCGCCGCTTTTTGGTTTTTAAATAAGTCAATTCTTCGGCCAACCGGTCATACCCTTCCCGGGTCAAAATCACTTTATCCACGTTTTCTCCTTCGGTTAAGATTAAGAACCAATGTATTTTGCGTACAGGCTTTTTGCCTGGACCGGATCTTCGGTGCCTTTGATGATCGCGCGGCCGTTCGCAAAAACCGTAATTTCATAGGGTTTTGTGCGGCAGCGCAAAAGATAATCGTTGAAATGAATTTCCCCTTGTCCTTGCAGCCTTGCGGCAAGGCCCGCCAAATCAAGCTTGCGGCCCGCCGGCGTGAGGACCTGGACGGCATTTCTTCCGCACAAAGCCACCGTGCGCGTGCCCGCGCTTGTCTGGAGGTATGGAAATTCTTCTCCCAGGCATCCGGAACAGGGCATATTTCTCAAATGGTCCACGGTAATGGATTTAAATTCGCGGCTCCACAGGTCCATTTTCCAGAGATTGCGTTCCACGGCTTCTTTGTGGCCGGCAAGGATTTTAATCGCTTCAATGGCCTGAAAAGAAGCGATCACATGCGCGACCGGCGAAAGGATGCCCACTTGTTCACAGGTCTGGATATCCGCCGGGCTCGGCGCTTCTCCGAAAAGGCAGCGCAGGCAGGGCCCCTCTCCCGGCAGGATCACATACGACATGCCTTCGGTGCGCAACGCCCCGCCATAAATCCAGGGCTTTTTATGCGTCAGGCAAAAATCATTGATGAGAAACCGCGTTTCAAAATTATCGGTGCCGTCAATCACGAGATCCACATTCCCAAGGAATTCGTCCACAGTATCGGCGCTTAAATCCCCGACCACCGCTTCAATTTTAATTTCAGAGTTGATTTTTTCGAGCCGTGCTTTCGCACTCACCGCTTTAGGGAGATTTCCCACCAGATCATTTTCATCATACAGGACCTGGCGCTGCAGATTGTCGATTTCGAGATAATCCCGGTCCACAAGAACGACATTGCCCACGCCTGCCCGGGCCAGAAGATTGGAAGAAACCGATCCCAAGGCACCGATACCGATGACTGCGACGCGAGACTCCTCGAGCCGCCGCTGCCCTTCGCGGCCGATTTCTTTCAGGATAAGCTGGCGGGAATACCTGGAAAAATCCTTCATGGCCTGAAAATCACGACCGACCCGTACAGCACGGCCAATCCAAGGACCAGGTTGAAACTCATGAGCTTCACATAAACTGTATGGAGATGATCGAATTCCAGTTTCACAGGATTGCTGGCAGAAAGCGCATCCAGGGTGGGAATTTTTTCTTTGAGCGCCTGCATGCGGGGCGTCAGATGAAAGGAATAAACGCTGGTCAGGATTCCCATCGTCATGACCATGAGAACAATGGCCAAAAGCCATGATTTCCGTTCGAAAATGAAATGGCGCGCGAAAAGGCTGGTAACAAGAAGCACCAGCGCGCAAATGATTTCAAGAATATTGAAACGCCGGAGCATGGTCCCCACAATTTCGCCGGCCACGGCCCGTGAAGCCATGGAGCGGTGGATCGCAGGCGCCGCAATCCCGGCCAAAAAGGTGATCCCCCCCGCCCAGAGAACAAGCGCGAGATAATGCACCCATTGCAAAAAATTCCAAACACCGCTGGCTGGCATATTTTATTGGACGTACTGGTAGGAACTATCCACAAGGCAGGGTTCGTAGCCGGCGCTCGTAATCAAGTGTTCGAGGTCCTGTCGGCTCAAATCAATGGGGGTTTCGGAACCCGCGTCGTGCACAATTTTTTCATTGAGGTTGGTGCCGCCCAGATCATCAATCCCGAAAGAAAGCGAAACCTGGCCCATTTTGAGGCCGGTCGTGATCCAGTGGGCCTTCAGATGCGGGATATTGTCAAACAGCAGGCGCGAAATCGCATACACTTTGAGATCCAGAAATCCTCCGGCCTCCCCGATTTTTCCCATGGGAGTATTTTCGGCATTGTAGGCCAGCGGGATAAAGGAATAAAAGCCTTTGGTTTCATCCTGGACTTCACGCAGCCGGAGCACGTGATCCACGCGGTCTTCGTCGCTTTCAATATGCCCGTAAAGCATGGTCGCGTTTGTCCGAAGCCCGAGGCTATGCGCCACTTTGTGGATTTCGAGCCAGGTCTCTGCGTCGATTTTGTCTTTGCAAATTTTTTTCCGCGTCACGGGATGAAAAATTTCCGCGCCGCCGCCCGGCATGCCGTCCAGCCCGGCATCTTTTAGGCGCATCAGCACTTCAAGGTAAGAAAGCCCCGAACGCATGGCCAAATCATCGATTTCAGGAGCCGTCAAAGCCTTAATATAGAGCGTAGGGGCGGGGCTTGTCCCCGCCCTGGGCAGGGCACCCGCAAGGGGCGCCTCTACATCGCGAATTCGTCGAAACACTTCCTCATAATAATCCATCCCCAAATCCGGATTATGCCCGCCCACGATATGCACTTCATTGATTTGCCATTTTTCAATCGCCTGCCGGACTTTTTCCTGGATTTCCTCCGGAGAAAAAGTATATCCGCCTTCTTCTCCCGGCCGCCGGGCAAAGGCGCAGAAAAGGCAGCGCAGCGTGCAAACATTGGTGTGATTCATATGAAGGTTGACGGAAAAATAAACGCGATTGCCGTTCAGCCGGCGTCGCACGATTTGGGCGAGCTCGCCCAGGACGGGAAGGTCGTTGGAACGGTAAAGCCTTACGCCATCTTCAAAAGACAGGCGTTCACCTGCAAGGACTTTTTCGTGAATGTCTTCGAGAGGGCCGAAATCAAAAAGAAAAGTCATAGAATTGTAGGGGCGGGGCTTGCCCCCGCCCGCTTTCGCAAGGGCGCCCACAAGGGGCGCCCCTACATTAGGTTTTAGGTTGCTTTTTTTTCCTCAATTGCCGAAGGTCGTTTGGATTGAATATCGTTAAAAAGCTCATCGACGAGTTTGGCTTCATCGACCACCCGGTGCTGCTGGCCGTCGATATAAATCATGCCTTTGTCTTTGCCTCCGGTGATTCCGAAATCGGATTCATGCGCTTCGCCCGGGCCGTTGACCACGCATCCCAGCACCGAAAGCGTCATCGGCTCCTTGATTTTCATGGCGCGAGTTTCGACTTCATTGGCCAGCTTGAACACGTCCACTTCCGCGCGGCCGCAGCTCGGGCAGGAAATTACGCGTACGCCTTTGCGAAGGCCCAGGGCTTCAAGGATCATTTTTCCGACTTTGATTTCTTCTACGGATTCGGCCGTCAGCGAAACGCGTATCGTGTCGCCGATCCCCTCGTGTAAAAGCATGCCGATTCCGATGGCATTGTAAACGCTGCCGCGCAAAAGCGTGCCGGCCTCGGTCACGCCGAGATGCAGCGGATATTGGAAAGCCTGGCTGGCAAGCCGGTAAGCGGCCACCATGGTGGGAACATCGGAAGCTTTCAGGGAAATAATGATGTCGTGGAAATCCAGCTCTTCGAGAATCTGGACATGGCGTTTTGCGCTCTCCACCAGGGCCTCGGGCGTGGGCCCGAATTTTTCCATCAAATCTTTTTCAAGCGATCCGCCGTTGACGCCGATGCGGATCGGCACATGCTGTTTTTTGGCTTTTTCGACAATTTCGACCGTGCGCTCTTTTTTTCCGATATTGCCGGGATTCAGGCGCAATTTATCCACGCCTTCATCCAGCGCAATCAGGGCAAAACGGTAATTGAAATGAATGTCGGCAATCAGAGGGATTTTAATGCGGGACTTGATTTTTCCAAGCGCTTTGGCGTCGGCTTCGGTCGGGCAGGCCACGCGCACAAGTTCGCATCCGGCCTCGGTCAATTGCTGGATCTGATCCACCGTGGCTTCCACATCGCGGGTATGCGTGGTGGTCATGGACTGAATGCGCACAGGGGCATCCCCGCCAAGGGTGACGCCGCCGATTGTGACCTGGCGAGTTAATTTGCGTGGAGGAATTTTAATTTCGTTATGGCTCATGGATCCATTTCTCTGTCATCCTGAGCGATCCTAAAGGACTGCTCCGCTGAGCGAAGGATCTCAAAGCTTGCGAGATTCTTCGGCCCTTCGGGCCTCAGAATGACAAATCCCTTAAACAATACTCAACATTCTTTCAATGGGGCGGCGAGCGCGGACCGCAAGTTCTTCCGGCACTTTGACCTCATATTCGAGATTTTCAAGCGACCGAACCACTTTTTCAAGCGTATTCATCTTCATAAAGCTGCATACGGCCTGGGGGCTGGCCGGAATAAATAATTTTTCCGGATTGTCTTTGCGCATGCGGTGCAAAATTCCGGTTTCGGTCGCCACAATGAATTCCTGCGCCGGAGATTCTTTCACATATCGGGTCATGCCTTCGGTCGACATGATTTTGTCGGCCAAATGCATGGACTTGGTCAGGCAACCGCATTCGGGATGCATGAGAAATTCCGCTTTTGGATGCTCCTTGCGAAGCTTATCGATTTCCGTGGATTGAATCAGCACATGGGTGGGGCAATACCCGCGCCAGAGCTCCATGTTCTCACGGCCGGTCTGTTGTTTCACGTAAGTGCCGAGAAAAAAATCGGGCACGAATAAAACTTTTTTGTCCGCCGGAATGCTGGCCACGACTTTTTCGGCATTCGCCGAAGTGCAGCAATAATCGCATTCCGCCTTGACGGCCGCCGAGGTATTGACGTAGCAAACCACAATCCCTTCCGGATTTTTTTCTTTCCACTGGCGGATATCTTCGGGTTGGATCATGTCCGCAAGCGAGCAACCAGCTTCGAGGTCCGGGACCAAAACCTTTTTGTCCGGGCAAAGAATGCTGGCTGTTTCGGCCATAAAATGAACCCCGCAGAAAAGAATCACGTCCGCATTCGTCTTCGTGGCTTCCTGCGCAAGCCGCAGCGAATCGCCGAGAAAATCGGCCACGTCCTGGATTTCACCGATCTGGTAATTGTGGGCCAGGATGATGGCGTTGCGCTCTTTTTTTAGCGCCGCGATTTCTTCCTGGATGGTGTTGTAAATTTGTCGTGTCATAATTTCTGTGTCATCCTCCGGCTTGACCGGAGGATCCAATTGGATTCCCGCTTTCGCGGGAATGACAGCCTCCTATGCTTTCAGCAGTTTTTCGCGCCGCTCTTCTTTTTTGGCTTCGCGCTTTTCCTGATTTTCCTGCCCGAGTTTCGTCAGCTCCTGCGACAAAGCCATGGAACAAAACTTCGGCCCGCACATGGCGCAAAATTCGGCTTCCTTGAAATAATCGTCCGCGAGCGTTTCATCATGCAGTGCCTGGGCATGCTCGGGATCCAGGGAAAGCGCAAATTGTTTTTTCCAGTCAAAGGTAAATCGCGCGCGGGAAAGTTCGTCGTCCCGGTCACGGGCGCCCGGCCGCTTGCGGGCCACGTCTGCGGCATGCGCGGCGATTTTATAAGCAATCACGCCCTGTTTCACGTCATTCAAGTCCGGAAGCCCGAGATGCTCGCGCGGTGTCACGTAACAAAGCATGGCCGCGCCGGCCTGCCCGGCAATGGCCGCGCCGATCGCGGAAGTAATGTGATCGTAGCCCGGCGCAATATCGGTCACGAGCGGGCCCAAAACATAAAAAGGGGCTTCATGGCAAACTTCGATTTGCTTTTGAATATTCATCGGAATCTGGTCCATCGGCACATGGCCCGGGCCTTCGACCATGACCTGAACATCCTGCTCCCAGGCCTTTAGCGTCAGGTCCCCCAGGGTCTGAAGCTCCGCAAATTGGGCCGCATCGCTTGCATCGGCCAAACATCCGGGCCGGAGCCCGTCCCCGAGGCTGATCGTCACATCGTATTTTTTGCAAATCTCAAGCAGGCGGTCGAATTCGGTATAAAGAAAATTTTGCTTTTTGTGGCGAAGGCACCATTGCGCGAGAATCGCCCCGCCGCGGCTCACAATGCCGGTAATGCGGTGCGCCACCAGCGGAAGGTGCTCGATAAGAACACCCGAGTGGATAGTCATGTAATCCACGCCCTGCCTGGCCTGATGCTCGATGACTTCAAACATCAAATCCGGCGTAAGGTCTTCGGGTTTTCCGTTGACGGCTTCGAGCGCCTGATAAATCGGGACCGTTCCGACCGGCACCGGACTGGCGCCGATAATCGCTTCTCGGGTTTCATCCAGATGGCTTCCGGTGGAAAGATCCATTACGGTATCGGATCCGAATTTGACCGACATTTTCAATTTCTCGAGTTCTTTCGGAATGTCGGAGGCCACCGCGGAATTCCCGATATTGGCATTGATCTTACACGTCGCATTGATGCCGATGGCCATGGGCTCGAGATTCAAATGATAAATATTGGCGGGAATGACCATGCGCCCGCGGGCCACCTCCAAGCGCACAAACTCCGGAGTCAATTTTTCGCGTTGGGCCACATACGCCATTTCTTCGGTGACCATCCCTTTACGGGCATAGTGCATCTGGCTTTTGTTTGCATCTGAACTGCGCTTTTGAACCCATCCTTCTCTTAACTTCATGCGATCACTCACTCCTCGTTGGAAGGCCTTTTTGCGATTGCCAATCTTCCAGGCCCTCGCTGAAATATTTTAAACGTATTTTCTTGGTTTCTTTCACATCCAAAATCAAACGACGGGGCCAGCTTCCCACCGCATTGGAAATTTTTTCGAGAATCGCTTCGGCCTCTTCCGGCGCTTCCGCGCGGACCAGCGCGTGAATCGCGTACGGAAATTCCGGATAAGCCGGCCTTTTGACGCAATCCGCCACTTCGGTAAACGCGGCGATGCGGCGCCCGGCCTCTTCCTGTCTTTCTTCCGGCACTTCCCAAACCGCCAGCACCGTATTTTCGGCGGCCGCCGTTTTGGCCGGCAATAAAGCGCTTATTTTTTTAAAATACCCTTTGCGGCTCCAGGTTTCCAGCGTGCTTAAAACCCCGGCCTCGGTCATTTCCGTCTCTTTTGCCCACCGGTGAAAGGGTTTGTCATCCAGCGGGAAATCTTCCTGGATTTTCCGGATCAACAGCATTTCCGGAGCAGTCAGGGAAACAACTTTAATTTCTTTTTCCGGAAAAGCCTCGGGATCTTCCGCGAGGGCGCCTTTAAAACGCTTGAGAACGGGTAAAAGAATCGTTTTTTTCGCGCCGGCCGCTTGATGCAGCGCCCGCAAGTGTTTTTCGATCATTCCGGCCGGAAGCGCCAGCGAAAACCATACATTAAATTCATCCCGCCGGACCGAACAAGACGTCACCCCGGGATGGACTTTCATCCAGGCAAGGGCTTTTTCAAGCTGCCCGGAAGGCACGATCATCGCGGCAAGAGCGCTTTCGTATCCTAATTTCCGGCCTTCCAAAACTGCCGTCATCCGGGAAATTGTCTTTTTTGATTTCAGGCGGCTGAGCCTAAGGATGACATCCGCACTGTCAAGGCCGAGCCGGCTCGCAATTCCGTCAAAAGGACTTTTGTGCAACGGGATGCCGTTCTGAACAAAGAGCAAAAGCTGGCGGTCAAGATCGTCCATGAATTTAGTGGTTTATATTACTCTGAACATCTGAATTTGTCCAGAACAGGGACTGACAGTAGGGGCGGCCCTTACGGCCGCCCGAAGGATTACGCCTTTTCTTCCCGGCGTTCCCGGATATGATGCCGCACATCCACCCCCCGCTTGAGGTAAATCACGTCTTCGGCGATATTGGTGGCCAGATCCCCGATCCGCTCAAGATTGTGGGAGATCATGATCAAGCTGACTCCGGTGCGGACATACTGCGGCTTTTCGGCGAGAATTTTCTGAATGTCTTCGTAGAGATTATCATTGATCTGATCGACCCGGTCGTCTTCCTCGAGAATCAATTTGGCTTTTTCAGGATCATTTTGCATAAAGGCATCCAGCGCGTCCCGGACCATCCGCCGTGCTTCTTCCGACATCTGGGGCAAATCCTGATAGGGTTTTAAGGGAGGTTCCTGATTGATCACCAGCGCTTTTTCGGCGATATTGACAGCCTGGTCGCCCATGCGTTCCAGATCATTCGTGATCTTCAGCACCATGGTGATGAGGCGTAAATCCACGGCGGCCGGCTGATAAAGCGCGATTAATTCATGGCCGAGCTCGTCGATTTCAATTTCGTACAAATTGATTTCCTGATCGCCTTTTAAAACATTCTGGGCTTTGGCGGAGTCCCTTTCGAAAAGCGAAGCGGCCGCGTTTTCAATGGCTTTTTCCACCAGCAGCCCCATCTTGTAAACTTTTTCCTTGAGGCGTTTCAATTCATCATCAAAATGACGCTTCATTTTTCCCCTTTAAGAATTATTTCTTTGCCAGCGCTTCCTGGATTCTGCCGACAAGCGTTTCGATTGTAAACGGTTTTTTGAGGGTTGTGTAGATATTTCCGAGGGCGAAAAGTTTTGGCGAGATTTTTTCATTCACACTGGCGATGATGACCGGCGTTTTCATGTCATTTTTTTCCGTGCGCAATTTGATGAAAAATTCTTCGCCGTCCATAACCGGCATGATCATGTCCAACACGATGAGATCCGGCTTTTCCTTTTCAACCGCAGCCAGCGCTTCCTTGCCGTTGAACGCGCGGACAATCTCAAAAGATTCCCCCTGCAGATAAAGCCCGTAAAGCGTCTGCAAATCTTCATCATCATCGACAATAAGTATTTTAGCCATTTCAGGTCTTCAGTCTTTAGTCTTTGGTCTTCAGTCTGTATTTATATTCCCGGGAATTCTACTTGAAAACGGGCCCCTTTGCCAAGGCCTTCGCTTTCTGCCCAGATCTTTCCGTTGTGAAGTACCGCAATGTCCCGCGAAATGGTGAGCCCGACGCCGATCCCCACGCTGGAAGCCGTTTTCTGGTAAAACCGGTCGAAAATTTTTTCAAGGTCTTCGGCGTCGATCCCCATTCCGGTGTCCGTGACGGCCGCAAGCACACGGTCTTCGATTTTCCGGGAAGTCAACCGGATAGCACCTTTTTCCGTAAACTTGGTCGCATTGGTGATCAGGTTCACAAAAAGACGGTAAAGCATGTCCCGGTCTCCGCGCATGCGCAGCGGCCCGGGCCCCAAAGAGCATTCCAGCGCCAGCCCCTTTTTCTTGCAAATCGGTTCCATGTCCTGGCGGACCTGCTGGAGGACCTCGTTTAAATCAAGATTGGTTTTTGTGATGGTGTCCATGCCGGATTCCAGTTTTGAAAGGTCCATAATGCTGGTAATCGTGCGCATCAAGCGGTCCGTATTGTTTTTTAAAATACCGATGATTTGCCCATACTTGTCCATCTGCCGCTCTTTGGTGATTTCTTTTTCGAACCATTCCACGGCCATTTCAAATTTGGCGGTCGGGGTCTTCAGCTCATGCGCCACATCACGGATCAGCGACTCTTTCATGATTTCAATCCGGCGGAGTTCGGTGACGTCCCGGAGAACGCATTGGATCAGTTTGACATGGCCGTCATGGCCCAGCACCGGCGTAAGATTGATCAGATAAGAAATTTCCGCCTGGCTTTCCCGGTGGAGATGCGTGACCGGAAGATTGGTCACGGGCTGTTTGATTTCGCAAACCCGGGCGAGCTCCTCTTCAAATGCTTTCCTGGATTCTTCTCCATGCAGGGAAAGAAGGAGGGGCAGCCCTTCGGCAAAAAGTTCTTCGCGCGTGGCCC
The DNA here is from genome assembly GCA_964349955.1 of uncultured bacterium. GTDB lineage: Bacteria > Omnitrophota > Omnitrophia > Omnitrophales > Aquincolibacteriaceae > CAYGIT01. The sequence continues at coordinate 14,754 of CAYGIT010000016.1, read as the reverse complement.
CGGAAATGTCACGGTTTAAAAGAGAGATTTCCCCTTCCGGGGTGAGGGTCAAAATAATGTCACTCGCATTTTCAACGATCAGCCGGTATTTTTCCTCTGATTCTTCCAGCGCCTCGGTGCGGGAGCGCAAATTCTCGAGACTTCGGGCAAGACGCCCCACCATTTCATTGAACGCTTCACCCAGGTCCTGGATTTCGTCGAAAGAAAAAATGCGCGCGCGCGCCGTAAGATCGCCCAAAAGAATTTGCTGGGCGGTTTTCTTCAGGGTAAAAAGGGGGCGGATCGCAACCCAGGTGACTCCCTCAATCAATGCGGCCAGGAAAAGCGCCAGAATAAAAGCAACCATGAGCCGCTGCATAAAAATATCCTTCAGTTCATCCTCGAAGCCTTTTTGGGAAAATAAAATCAAAACCCTCCCCAAACGCTGTTCATGCTCGCGAATCGGCACGGCCACGGCATAAACATCCTGACTTACCCGTTGCACGCCGAGAAAATCTTTCTTCATCGCATAAAAAGACGGCCCGTTTTTAGGGCTGTCCTTCCCGCCGACAAGGGTGCCGTCGACATCCTCCACGCGCACCCCCAGCACATCCGGGCGCTGCGACATCCATTCGATATTCGCAAGCAATACCTGCCAGTTTTGCAAAACCAGGGGGACTTTGATGGTCTCGACAAAAACTTCGGCAATGGCCTTGAGCCGGCTTTCATTTCGTTCAAAGACCACGGCGCGCACGGTGCGGAAAGTCGTTTGGAAAAGCATGAGGAGCAGCGCGCTGACAAGAATCAAAACGGGAAAAGCCAATTTATAGCGGAGCGATATCCGGAAAGGCCGGCGGGTCTTCTTGCCCTGGTCCAGCAGCTTTTTCTTAAGCAAATTGCCCTGAAGGGCCGTCGTGTTCACGGGAACCATATCCTTTTATTCTTTGACACATTCGGGGATGACATTATATAAATAACGTTTATGAAAGCCGGAATCTTTACTACGACCATTGAAAAAGTCTACGATCTCGGGATCCAGGAAACCCGCCATTTCAAACTGGCGTTTGAACCCGGCATTGACTTTGACTTTGAAGCCGGCCAGTTCCTGAATATCCTGATCCCGGAAACGCCTGCCCACAAGGCCCTGAAACGCCCCTATTCCATCGCCTCCCCTCCTGTCTGGAAAGGATTTGTGGATCTTTGCTGGAAAAGGGTCAAAGACGGCCTGGCCACCAACTATCTATGGACGCTCAAGCAGGGGGACAAACTCCAGATCCAGGGGCCTCTTGGAAGATTTACGGCTCGTAAGCCCCTTCCCAAGACTATTATTTTTATTTCGACGGGCACCGGCATTGCCCCTTTTCGCTCCATGTTCCATACCCTGCTTCAGGAGGGTACGGATTGCGAACTTTGGAATATTTTTGGAAACCGCTATGAGGAAGACGTTCTTTATAAGGAAGAGTTTGAAGCGCTTGCCGTCAAACACCGGAATTTCCGGAATGTTTTTACGGTTTCCCGCCCCAAGACCTGGAAAGGCGAGACCCAGTACGTGCAGCACATGCTCAAGAAATACATTTCAGCCCCGCAGGACAAGCACATTTACATTTGCGGTCTTACCAATATGATCAATGAGGTCGTGGCCACGGCCACGGAAATGGGTTTTACCAAAGAGCAGATTTTCTTCGAAAAGTACGATTAAAAATACCGGGCCTGCCCTCTTATTAATTCTTGGATAATTTCGGTATCCGCCGGAATAAAGTCAAAATCCTTCAACTCTTCGGGCCGTATCCAGCGAAAATCCTGGCAATCCCGCTTTTCCGCCACGCCGCTCACCCAATCGCAAAAATAAAAATGAAGCTTCACTGTTTTCTCAGGATAAACATGCTCTTTCAAGCAGAAAAATTCCGCGGGCTGCACCCGCACGCCCAACTCTTCGTAGACTTCGCGCGCCAGGCAGGCTTCCACACTCTCTCCCGCTTCGATTTTACCTCCGGGGAATTCCCAGTACCCGCCGAGAAAAACCTCGGGCTTGCGCTGGGCAATTAAAAGCCGCGGGCCATTTCCCTCTCCCCGCTTTTCCCGAATAATCGCGCATCCGACTTCAATTTTATTTTTCATGCCGCCATTGTAATGATGTGTTCTTTTCGGATCAATGCTATAATTCGGCTTCATGATCCAGGCAGGCACCGGATTTTCGAAAAACCGCAATGCGGAAAAAGCCGCAGAAAGCGCAAGCCGCGCGGCGCTTGAAAAAAGCGGCGCTCCCAAAGCCGATACGGTTCTCTTCTTCGCCTCTTCCTTTTATAAGAAACATTACGAATCCATCGTCCGCAAAATCCAGGACATCACAGGGGCCCACACCATTGTCGGCGCAAGCAGCCACGGGGTTTTGACCGAAGAACAGGAAATCGAACGCCACCCGGCGGTGGCCGTGATGGCCCTTGCGAGCGACGAAATCCATACGCGTTCCTTTCTCATCGAAAACCTGCAGGAAAATAATTTTTATGCCGGGGAAAAAGCGGGAATCCTGGCACAGGCTGGCGGCATTCCTCCGCAAATGCTGTTCCTCTTTCCCGATCCCTTCAGCTTTCAAAGCCCTTTTTTCTTTGACGGGTTTGAAAGCACGGCCGGCTATGTCCCGCTGCTGGGGGGCTGCGCGGGCGAGGAAGGCAGCGAAGGCAAAACCTATCAGATTGAAAATGGCCGCGCTGCCTTTGATGCCGTTTCGGGCCTGGCATTTGGCGGCAATTTCCGGGTGGAAACGGGCCTTACCCGCTCTTGCCAGCCCTTTGGCGAACCGTTCCGCATCACGCGCTCCGAAGGCAATATGATTTATGAAATGGACGGCCGCCCCGCCTACGATATTCTCCTGGAATCCATTTCACAATTCCCCTTCCAGAACTCCGACCAGGTGCTGGAACGCATTTTTCTCGGCACCCCGCTCCGGAGTTTTCAGACCGAGTTTTCAAATCATTATTTGATCCGCAATATTATGGGCGTGAATGTCAAAAAAGGAATGCTGGCTTGCGTCGCGCCGGTGGAAGAGGGCGAATTTGTTACGTTTACGATGCGCGACCCCGACCTTGCCCGCCGCGACATGCGCAATATGCTGGATGATTTAAAAAACCGGATTGAGCCTTCAAAGCCCGCGTTTGGATTTTATTTTAATTGCGGCGCTCGCGGAGAAGGGCTTTACAATGCCCCCAGCGCCGACATTGCGATGATTCGCGAGGCCTTTCCCGGCGTTCCCATCCTCGGGTTTTATGCTTACGGCGAAATCGCGCCGGTCGACCATGTCAATCATCTGCATTATCATTCCGGCGTTCTCACGCTGGTCATGCCTTAACCACTTCACGATTTATTGACAATTAAAGCCCCCTCTCTATAATAACCAAAATGACGACGGACTCTTATTTTTATCATTATCTTTTCATCGGCGCGTTCATTCTTTTTGCCATTGTTTTTCCCCTTCTGCCCGTCATTGTCGCCAAATTCGTCGCTCCTAAAAAGCCCTCTGCCATTAAAAATGCCACCTATGAATGCGGCCTCGAAGCCGACGGCGATGCGTGGATCCAGTTCCGGGTGCAATATTACATTTATGCGCTGATTTTCGTGATTTTTGACGTGGAAACTATTTTTATTTATCCGTGGGCCGTGGCTTTCAAGAACCTGGGCTTTTTCGCTTTCGTGGAAATGGTTATTTTTATCGCCATTTTGGGCATGGGACTGCTCTACGCATGGAAAAAGAACCTGTTGGAATGGGAGTAATTTTATACCGTCATCCCCGCATTCTTTTGGCGGGGATCAACAAGCATAAAGATCGAGGATTCCCGACAAAACCATTCGGGAATGACTAAAAAAATGGCCTTTGCTAAAAATAACTCTGCCGTCGATGACGGCCTGAAAAGCGAGCTTGCGAAAAAAGGCATCGTGGTCACGACCATGAATCAGCTCTACAATTGGGGCCGCCGCTCCTCCATCTGGCCGATGCAGTTCGGGCTGGCCTGCTGCGCCATTGAAATGATCGCCACCGCCTGCGCCCGTTATGACATTGCCCGTTTCGGCGCCGAACTTTTCCGCCCTTCTCCCCGCCAATCCGATCTCATGATTGTCGCCGGAACGGTCACCAAAAAAATGGCCCCTCAAGTCGTGCGCCTTTACAATCAAATGGCCGAACCCAAATACGTGATTACGATGGGCGCATGCTCTATTGCCGGCGGTCCCTTCATTGATGGTTACAATGTGCTTCGCGGCATTGACCGCTATATTCCGATTGATGTGCATCTGCCCGGTTGCCCCCCAAGGCCCGAAGCGCTTTTATACGGGCTCATGGAACTTCAACGCAAAATCGACGGCCAGGAAATTGAAAAGGCCGAATGGTATCAAAAAGGCCTGAAACGGGAATACCCGATCCCCGAATTGGGGCCTTACGGTCTTGTCCCGAAGTTTAATCCGGAAGTCTGGAATCCGCGCGAGCAGGACCATCGCAAGGAACGCTACGGCGAACCCATCATGAGCGGAAAAAAAGACAAAGCTCCGAACCTGGATGCTCCTGTTGCAATGAAACCTATTGTCCCGCCGGTGGCGGGACTTCAACCCTAAGGTAGGGGCACCCCTTGCGGGTGCCCTTTACGTTCCGGGCGGCCGCGAGGGCCGCCCCTACACACAATTATGAATCTTGAATTGATCAAAGCAAAAATCGAAAAAGCTCTTCCCGGAACCGCGCTCAAACTTGTCCGGGAAAGCATTCTCATCGAAAATCCGGCGGATATTGTGAAGGTCGCAACCTTTCTTAAAAATGATTCCGAACTAAAATTCGATTACCTCTCTTCCCTGACCGGCGCCGATTATCTGGATTTTCTCGAAACGGTTTATCATCTCTATTCCATGGAAAAGAAAACCGGGCCCGTGGTGCTACGCACGCGGGTCAAACGCGACAATCCCCTGCAACCTTCGCTTGTCCCCGTTTACCGCGGCGCCGAGTACCAGGAGCGCGAAGCTTACGATATGTACGGCATCGTTTACGAAAATCATCCGGACCTGCGCCGCATTTTTATGTGGGAAGGCTTTGAGGGTTTCCCTATGAGGAAAGATTACAAACAGGAAGATTCCGAGACCCTTGAAACGGCGGATGTGGAATGGCTCGAAAAGCATGGCGTCAAAGTTCCCGAAGAAGCCCGAAAAAAAGCCGAAGAGCTGAAGCAGCAGGGCAAACGGGCACTTGCCGAAAGACCCGGACAGCCGGAACCGCAGTGATGCAATGCAAAATACAAAAATCAAAAGTCAAAATTTTATGACAAACGCAAACCTTGATACACAGACACTTGAAGTTAACATTGGTCCCCAGCATCCTTCCACGCACGGTGTTTTCCGCATGAATGTCGTGCTGGACGGCGAGAACATTGTTTCTCTCAAACCCGTCATGGGGTATCTGCACCGCAATCACGAACAGATTGCCGAGAATATGTCGTACACGGGCTCCATGCCCTACACCGACCGCCTCGATTATTTCAATTCCATGTCCAATAATTTCGCCTACGCAATGACCGTGGAAAAACTGGCCTCAATTGATGTGCCGGAACGGGCGCAGTATATCCGCGTTATCATGGCCGAGCTCACGCGGCTCGTGAACCATATTTCCGTGATCGGATTTCTTTTGAATGACCTTGGAGCCTTCTTCACCCCTGTTCTCTATGCCTTTCGCGAACGGGAAAAAATCCTGGATCTTTTCGAAGAGGTTTCGGGCGCGCGCATGATGTGCAATTATTTCCGTTTCGGCGGCGTCAAATACAACCTTTCCGATAAGAATCTTGAGAGCATCAAAGACATTGTCAAAAAATTCCCGAAATTCCTCGAAGAGTTTGAAAAACTCCTGACCCAGAATGAAATTTTGTGCATGCGCTGCCAAAACGTCGGCATTCTGCCGGCGGAACTTGCGGTGAGTGCGAGCATTACCGGCCCCATGCTTCGCGCTTCGGGCGTCAATTACGACATCCGGAAAATCGATAAATATTCCATTTATGACCGCTTTAATTTCAAAGTCCCGCTCGGCAAAAAGGGTGATGTGTATGACCGCTATTATGTGCGCATCCTTGAAATGCGGGAAAGCCTGAAAATTCTCGAGCAGGCCCTGAAAGAAATCCCCAAGGGAGAAATTTCGAGCAAAAAATATGCGCCTTTTGCCAAAAACCACCGGAATTTCAAGCCGGCGCTCGGCGAAGCCTATGCCCGGGTGGAAGCGCCCAAAGGCGAGCTGGGCATTTACCTGGTTTCCGATGGTTCCAATCAGCCCTGGCGTTACCATGTGCGCGCCCCCTCTTTCATTAATCTCACGATCCTCGAAGATATGTGCCTTGGCGAAAAACTTGCCGACGCAATCGTGATCCTGGGCTCGGTGGATATTGTGCTTGGCGAGGTGGACCGGTGATCTACGGGATGGGAGTTGTCAAAGGAATGCTGGTGACCCTGAAAAACTTCGCGGCTTCTTATTTCAAGGGACCGGAGGATGGCGGATTGTTCACAGTCGAATATCCCGAAAAGCGCTTGAAAGAAAAAGAACGTTTTCGCAATTTCCCCTTTCTCATTTACGATAAAAACCCTGATGATCTTCGCTGTGTCGCCTGTGACATTTGCGCCAAAGAATGCCCGCCCAAGTGCATTTATATCGTGCGTGAATTTGACAAAGACGGAAAACCACTCAAAAAACCCGCTATTTTCGACATTGATTTGACCGTGTGTATGAATTGCGGCATTTGCGAAGAGGCCTGCCCGTTTGACGCGATTTACATGGACCATGAATTTGAAATTGCCGGGCCGGAACGGAATCAGAACCTTCTGTACCACAAAGATCAGCTTCTGAAATCCAACGAACACTTTCATAAAATACGGCCGACGGACGCTGCGGAAATCGATACGCGGCGGCGTGAGGCTGAAGAAAAAAAGAAGGCCGCCGCAGAAGCAGCGGCCGCAAAAGCAGCAGCGGCGAAAGCGGCGCAGGAACCGCCAAAACAATGAGGGTAGGGGCGGCCCTTGTGGCCGCCCAGGCAGGGCGGGGACAAGCCCCGCCCCTACAATAAATACTATGCACAACATTGACCAAATATTTGTTTCATTAAAACAGACGATTCTTCACCTTGCGGGAACTTTTCTTCCTGACTGGGCGGTCATTCTTGTTTCCATTCTGGTCAGCATCACAGCCTTTGCCATCCTTGGCCCCGTCACCATGATGTACCTGACTCTTCTCGAACGCAAAGTCATAGGCCGCATGCAGAACCGCCCGGGTCCCAATCGCGTCGGAAAATGGGGGCTTTTACAACCCCTTGCCGATGGCGTGAAAATGCTCACTAAGGAAGACATTGTTCCCCTGCAGGCGGATCCGGTCCTTCACTTCCTCGCGCCTGTTTTGATTGTGATGCCCGCCCTGCTTGTTTTCGCGGTCATTCCTTTTGGCCGCAATATGACGGGCGCCGACCTGAATGTCGGCCTCCTCTTTTTTATCGCGGTTTCGTCCACCACCACGATTGCGATTTTCATTGCCAGCTGGGGCTCCCACAATAAATTCTCGCTGCTCGGCGGGATGCGTTCGGCCGCGCAGATGATTTCTTATGAAGTCCCAATGGTTCTGGCGGCAGTCCCTGCCATCCTGGCCGCCGGCAGTTTGTCTACCAATTCGATTGTCGAGGCCCAGCATTCCCTGTGGTTTGTCTTTACCCCCTGGGGGTTTGTGGCCTTCGTGATGTTCTTTCTCTGCGGGGTCGCGGAATGCAACCGCTCCCCTTTTGATTTGCCCGAAGGAGAATCCGAAATCGTGGCCGGATTCCATACCGAGTACAGCGGCATGAAATTCGCGCTCTTTTACATGGCCGAATTCATGAATTCCTTTACGATTGCCGCCCTCACCGCCACTTTATTTTTGGGCGGATGGCAAGGCCCCCTGCTTCCTTCCTGGGCCTGGCTTTTTCTCAAGACCTATGCGCTTATTTTCGTGATGATCTGGTTCCGAGGAACCCTTCCTCGCGTACGCGTGGACCAGCTCATGGGCCTGGCGTGGAAATTTCTCCTGCCGCTGGCCCTGATGAATATTTTCGTCACCGCCCTTTGTCATTTTCTGAATTCAATCACGGCATTCCTGGTTTCGGCCGCAATTCTGGCCATTACCTTTATGATTTTAACAAAGTTAAACAAAGGCTATGTCCCGGAAAAACGGGAATATAGCTTTGCGGATTAACCTCTTATGACACCCTTATTTTTAATTGCGAAAATCGGAATTTATGCGGTGATGGGCGTGACAATCCTGGCTGCGCTCGGGGCCGTCAATCTCCCCAATATTTTTCATGCCGCGCTCGCCCTGGCCGCCGCACTGGTCGGCGTAGCGCTTATTTTTGTCGCGCTTGGAGCGGAGTTCCTCGCCGTCGTGCAGGTATTGCTTTATGTGGGGGCGATCATGACGCTGGTTATTTTCGCCATCATGCTGACCCATGGGCTTGGAAGCAAAGGCATCAAACAGAGGAATCAACTCGGCCTCGGGGCCGCGGGCGCCTGCCTGGCCTTTTTTGCTTTGCTCTTTCAAGTCCTGCGTAAAACCGCATGGCCGGTCAATCCACACAACTTGAACCACCGGGTCTCTACAGCGGATTTAGGAACTGCCCTGATGGGGAACTTTGTATTTCCGTTCGAAGTGATTTCCGTGATCCTGCTTGCCGCGCTCATCGGAGCCATCCTCATCGCAAAAAAGGAACGTTCCTCATGATCATTCCTCTCGAGCATCTTTTGATTTTCGGTGCGGCTCTTTTTGTGATCGGCGTTTACGGCGTGCTTACCCGCCGGAGCATTATTGGAATCCTGCTTTCCATTGAACTCATTTTAAATGCGGTCAATATCAATCTCGTGGCCTTTTCCCACACCACTTCTTTTGCTCCGGAAACCGGCCAGATCTTTGCGATTTTCGTGATGGCGCTTGCGGCCGCAGGCGCCACCGTGGGCCTGGCCATTGTGATCGCGCTTTTCCGTGAGAAAAAAACAATTTTAGCCGACGAGATCAATCTTCTGAAATGGTAACCAACAAAAGACTACAGACTACAGACCATAGACCATAGACCACAGACCGAAAGCTATGTTTAAATACGCGTACTTAATTCCAGTATTTCCGTTGATTGCATTTACAATCAATATTCTTTTTGGCCGGAAAGTCGGGCATAAGGCGGCCTGGATTTCGATTTTAACGAGTTTGTGCTCGTGCGCGATTGCTTTTCCCGTCATCAGCGCGGTCATTCAGGGGCAGCATTTCATGACCCAGATTCCATGGCTCACGATCGGCGCTTATTCCCTGAACTTCGGCATTCTCCTTGATCCTTTTTCTGCCACCCTTCTTTTTGTGGTGACCTTCATCGGGACGCTGATTCAAATTTATGCTTCGGGTTATATGCATGAAGACCCGCGTTTCTCGCGCTTTTTCGCGTATGTCTCCCTTTTCATGGCTGCCATGCTGACCCTTGTGATTTCCAATAATTATCTTCTCTTTTTCATGGCCTGGGAAGTCATGGGCCTTTGCTCTTATCTTTTGATCGGTTTCTGGTTTGAAAAAGATTCCGCGTCAAAAGCCTCGATGAAAGCCTTTTTGACAACAAGGGTCGGGGATGTGGGATTTTTTCTTGGTATTTTGACTTTGTTTGTGGCTACGGGCACGTTGAATTTTATGGAATTGCCGGCGGTTGTGGAGGCGGGGCTTAGAGGGCAGCCGCAAGGGCTGCCCCTACTGCCGGTTGCCGCTCTCCTTATTTTTTGCGGCACTATCGGTAAATCGGCTCAATTCCCGCTCCATGTATGGCTGCCTGATGCCATGGAAGGCCCGACACCCGTGAGCGCGCTCATTCATGCTGCGACCATGGTGGCTGCGGGCGTTTACTTAATCGCGCGGTCCTTTCCTCTTTTCAGTGCTTTCCCGGAAGTTCTCCAGGTGGTCACGGTCATTGGCGCCATCACCGCGTTCATGGCCGCTTTCATCGGATTGACGGCCACGGACATCAAAAAGGTTTTGGCATATTCCACGATTTCCCAGCTCGGATTTATGGTCACGGCCATGGGCGTCGGCGGGCTTGTTCCCGGAACTTTCCATTTGATGACGCATGCTTTTTTTAAAGCTTTGCTCTTTCTTGGCGCCGGCAGTGTCATTCATGGCTGCGGCACTCAGGACCTTCGCGAAATGGGCGGGCTTTTGAAAAAAATGCCTCATACTGCGGCTACTTTTATTATTGCATCACTTGCCATTGCCGGGGTTCCCCCGCTTGCCGGATTCTGGTCCAAGGATGAAATCCTGCTTACCGCTTTCGAGTCCGGGCATCTCTTTGTCTTCTGGCTTCTTCTTGCGGCAGCTTTCATGACGGCCTTTTACATGTTCCGCCTTGTCTTTCTCGCCTTTTTCGGAGAAAGCCGTGCCAAGAAGGATAGCCATGGGCATCATCATCACGTTCATGAATCCCCTGCGGTCATGACCGGCCCGCTTTGGGCGCTTGCCATCGGCTCCATTCTTGTCGGCCTGCCGGGTTCCCCTTTCATGCATCACTGGTTTCAGTCTTTTCTGGCTCCCCATGGCCACGGAGAAGTCGCCCTCAATTGGTTCGTGATGGGCGCCTCGATCGCAGTAGGCCTGGGCGGAATTTTACTTGCTGCCGTTTTTTATCTTGGCAAAAAGGAACTGCCCGAAAAAGTCGCAAAGACATTCCGGCCCCTTTATCTTGCTTCAATGAATAAATTCTGGATCGATGAAATTTATGCCGCAATCATCATTCGCCCCTTTAACGGTCTGGCCGCTCAACTTTTCAAATTCGACCAAAAGGTGGTTGACGGCGCGGTCAATGGAACCGGCAAAGCGACCCTTTGGACAAGTAAAGTCAAAAACTGGATCGATAAATATATCGTGGACGGGCTCGTGAATTTTACCGGAGCCCTCACTCAATTTTTCAGCGCCGTTCTGCGACTTGCGCAAACCGGTTTCATTCAGCACTATCTTTTGATCGTATTTATAGGCCTTTTGGTTTTGATCGGCCTGTCGTTAAAGCCATAATTTTCGTTAATCTAAAGGAGCATTCATGACTTCACATCTTTTGACCTGGATTATTTTCACCCCGCTTGCGGGCGCCATTGCTATTTTATTCATCCCGAAAAGCATGACCGATATCATCAAGTGGGCCGCGACCCTGGTCACCGCCCTGACGGGACTTTTGACTTTCTGCGCCTTCCGGCACTTTGACCTGAAAAATCCGGGGCTTCAGCTTGCCGAAAAAGTCCTCTGGATCCCGCAATTCAATGTGCACTATTTTGTGGCCACCGACGGCATCAGCTTTCCCATGGTGGTTCTGACCGCCCTGATTTCTTTTATCGCCTGCATCGCCTCTTTCGGGATCAAGGAGCGTCAAAAGGAGTATTTCTGCCTTTATCTTCTGCTTGAAGCTGGCATGATGGGGACCTTCCTGGCACTAGACTTGTTTCTCTTTTATATTTTCTGGGAAGTGGTGCTTGTGCCCATGTATTTTTTGATCGGGATTTGGGGCGGGCCGCGCCGGGAGTATGCAGCCATCAAGTTCTTTCTTTACACCCTGGCCGGAAGCCTTTTAATGCTGCTGGGCATTCTCGCGCTGTATTTCAACTCAACGCCCCACACATTTGACTGGACGGTCTTGACCCAACAAAAATTCGGCCTCGATTTTCAAAAAATCGTTTTTATGGCCTTTTTCTTCGGCTTTGCTATCAAAGTGCCGGCCTTCCCGTTTCATACCTGGCTGCCGGATGCGCATGTCGAGGCACCGACCCCGATCAGTGTCATCCTGGCCGGCGTGCTGCTTAAAATGGGAACATACGGCTTCTTCCGGTTCAATTATCCCTTTTTCCATGACGCCGCTCTCTGGTTCCAGCCCGCAATGGGCATCATCGCAGTCATCGGAATTGTGTACGGCGGATTCGTGGCCCTGGCGCAAACTGATTTCAAAAAAATGGTCGCCTACTCCAGCGTCAGCCACATGGGGTTCGTTCTCCTGGGCCTGGCGGCCTTGACACCGAGCGGCATGAGCGGCGCGCTGCTTCAGATGTTTACTCACGGCATTATCACAGCCGGGCTTTTCTTGCTGGTAGGCGTTCTTTATGACCGGTCTCATTCCCGGGACATGAATGGCTTTGGCGGATTGAGCGTCCAAATGCCCGCCTATGCCGGAATCCTAATCTTTTTCTCCCTAGCTTCGCTGGGCCTCCCAAGTCTTGCCGGATTCATTGCGGAATTCATGATTTTGCTTGGCAGCTACCAGCACCATAAAATTCTTACCGGGGTCTCATGCCTCGGGATCATCCTGGGCGCCGCTTACCTGCTGCTGATGATCCGCCGCGTCCTGCTCGGCCCGCTCAACTCCAAATGGAATAAACTCACCGAAATCAACGGCCGGGAAATTTTCACGCTGGTGCCGCTCATGATTCTGATTCTCATCATCGGCGTTTACCCGAAACCTTTTCTCGAATTCATCACGCCCTCCCTCAATCACCTGCTGGCAGGCTTCGGAGGCATGCTTTCGTGAGTGCGATTGAAAGCCTGAAGCTTTTTCTTCCCGAAACTTTCCTTTTATGCGGCGCTTTTGCGGTGCTGCTGGTGGATCTTTTCGTCAAAAATAAAAAAGTCGCGGGCATTCTTTCCCTTTTGGTGCTCTTTGGCACGGCCTGTCTGATGCACCGGCCGGAAACCCCGGTTTCCCTTTTTCATGGTTTTTTCACGCTAGATCCCCTCACCCATTTTTTTCGCCTGCTCGCAGTAGGCGTCGTGGCCCTTTCCATTCTTGTTTCGTTGGGGTACAAACCTCTCGAGGGAAAAAACGAGGGCGAATATTATTCCCTTTTTCTTTTCATGGTCTTCGGCCTGGTCCTTATGGCCGGTTCCACCAATTTACTCATGATTTTTATGAGCATTGAATTCGTTTCGATTCTTTCTTATCTTTTCACGGGCTTTCTGAAGAAAAATGCCGGCGCAAAAGAAGCGGCCATGAAATACTTCCTCTTTGGAAGTTTCGCTTCGGGCATCATGCTTTACGGCATGTCGCTCCTGTACGGAATTTCAGGTTCGCTTGAACTTTCCGTCATCCAGAAAACGCTTTTGACCTACGCTTCCCCGGCTTTTACCATGACCACACTTTTTCTTTTTATCGCAGGCCTCGGCTTTAAAATTTCCATGGCCCCTTTTCACATGTGGGCGCCCGACGCCTATCAGGCCGCGCCCACCCCGGTCACCGGTTTCCTGACCGTCGGCCCCAAAGCACTTGGCTTTGCCGTCCTGATGCGCGTGCTTTTGACTGCCTTTTCAAGCGCTGCCCCGAAATGGCAGCCTGCCTTGATCGGCCTTTCCATCTTGACCATGACTCTCGGCAATTTCATTGCGATTTCCCAGGTCAATATCAAGCGCCTGCTGGCTTATTCCAGCATTGCCCAGGCAGGCTACATATTAATGGGGCTTGCGGTGGCCAATGAAACCGGGCTTAACGGTGTCCTGGTTTACCTCGCGGCCTATGCCTTTACAAATCTGGGAGCGTTTGCGGTGATTGTGGCGGCTTCGAATGAACTCAGAAGCGATGACATCGTCGCGTATGCAGGCCTCTCGAAAAAATCCCCTTTTCTGGCCGCCATGCTGACAGTCTTCCTGCTTTCCCTGGCAGGAATTCCCCCGCTGGCAGGTTTCATCGGAAAGTTTTATGTCTTCTCAAGCGCGATTCAGGCAGGATTCATCGGGTTCGCGGTGGTGGCGGCCTTAAACAGCGCGATCGCGGCCTTCTATTATTTTAAAATCGTGCGGGTGATGTATCTCGTGGAACCGGAAAACAATGCGCCGATCCGGTCGGCCTTCTCCTCGATACTGGCCCTTTCTCTTCTCCTGGTCGGTACTTTTCTCCTGGGCCTCTTCCCCTCTCCCCTCATTGCCATCGTCAAAAATATTTTAATTTAAATCGCTTCGGCAACGAGACAGATCATTTCTGAATGCTTCTCGTGGCAATGGCCTCTGTCACTTCTTTTAACTTCTTCCCTTTGACCGGTATAAACTCGTCACGTTCAATCCCTTGCATGATTTCCCGTTCTTCATCAGTCAAACGAATCTTTCTCATTTTATGCCCTCCGTATACGGCACAACCCATCTATAATTAGTATAGCTGGCGGTAAAAAATATCACAAAATTTATTTTTGGATAGAGCGTGCTTAAGCTGCCTTACGCGGCCTGCTCCACAAGCCGGCGGACCTCGGCCATGAGGCTGATATGGTGGCCGAGAATTTCGGCGGCGTTTTGCACCGTGGAAGGAAGGGCTTCGGGAGAGAGCACGAAATCAAAGGCCGCGAGAAGGGCGCCTGCTTCCTTCAAAAGATCGGCGGCTTTTTTCAGCGGCTCGCCCGAAACCAAAAGATTATTGTAAACAAATAAACCCTGCATTTCCTTCCCTGCCATTTGATGCCGGAGCGTTTCTGCGTCCTTCAGGGAGTCGCTGTAAACAAGCAAACGCCCGCCCTGCGCGTGCTTGATCAAGGCAATGGCTTGGGCCAGGCCGGTTTCACTTGTCACTTGCACCTTACGGCTTCCCTCCGCGCTCCCGCGCCGGTGAAGCACTTCGGCCGTAAACTTTCTTTCAAAATCTTTGACACTCGCCCGGGGAAGACCCGGAAAAGAAAAATGCAGTTTCCATGACGGGTTGGAAGCCACACTATCCAGAAGCAGTTGAACTTCAGGAGAAGCAAGATCCGGAATATTCTCATAAATAC
>CAYGIT010000015.1:27498-28481 GCA_964349955.1 uncultured bacterium | reverse complement strand
CCCTATTGCCGCGGTCATGCGCCGCACCTGCCGGTTCTTGCCTTCATGCATCTTCAGTTCGATCCAGCTTGTCGGCACCGAAAGCCGGTAGCGGATGGGTGGATTGCGGGGCGGATATCCGGGTTCCGCAAGCAGCCTGGCCTGGCAAGGTTTGGTTTTGTAATCCTGAATATCGACTCCTTCCCGCAGTTTCGCGAGGGCTTCTTCGGTAGCAATGCCTTCAACTTGTGCGTGATATGTACGTTCGTGCGCGTGGCGCGGATGCAGCAGCCAATCGTTCCAGAATTTTTCATCGCTTAAAAGCAGCAGGCCTTCGCTGTCCCAGTCAAGGCGTCCAATGGGATAAACACGTTCCGGAAACCCGAATTCGGCGAGCGTATGGTGTTCGGGTTCCTGCTTTGTAAACTGCGAGAGAATTCCGTAAGGTTTATTAAATGCCAGAATCATGAACGGGATTATGGCATAATACGCGCCATGAACAAACCCATTTTGCCTGAAGAATTCCAGGCCTGCCTTCATATTCTGGAGGCTCTGGCCCAGGACCCAACCTACCTTGCGGGCATAACCGCAGATGAACGGATACGGCTCATGAAAACAGCAGGCCGTCTGGCGCATCCCACAATTGACGAAAATCGGAGAATTGCCCGGACCGCGCGAAGGAACCGCCGGGAAAAAAGAAAAAACCATGACCGGGAAGCACGCAAAACCACGGGCATTCGCGAAGCCAGACAGTCTCCGGTATTTGCGGCCCCCAAACAGCTTGAGGCCTCACCGGCATCTTTGGTTGAATTGAAAAAGCCCCGGTTTTGCTATGTCTGCAAGGACGCCTTCACACGGGTCCATCCTTTTTACGATTCGATGTGCCCTGCCTGCGCCGATTTCAATTATCAAAAACGTTTTCAATCGGCTTCAATGGAAGGACACACCGCGCTTGTGACCGGCGGCCGCGTCAAAATCGGTTATCAAACCGCTCTCAAATTGCT
>CAYGIT010000015.1:0-27488 GCA_964349955.1 uncultured bacterium | reverse complement strand
CGCGCGGGTGCGCGAACTCTCGTTAGCACCCGCTTCCCCCACGACTCCGCGCTACGCTTCAGCCGTGAAGAAGATTTCGCGCAGTGGCAGGACCGGCTTCAGATTTACGGCCTGGATCTCCGCCATTCGCCAAGCGTGGAAATGTTTGCCCGGTATTTAGCCAATACGGAGGAAAGGCTGGATGTGCTTGTGAACAATGCAGCCCAGACAGTACGCAAGCCGCCCGGCTTTTACCGGCACTTGATGGAATTTGAATCAAAAGCAGTCAGCGATCTTCCTCCCGAGCTTCGCCCCCTGCTTGCGGGGTATGAGGCGCTGAACCGGACGCTGGAAAACAAACATCTGTCCTCTGCGGACAATAGCCTTGAAAATACTTTGCTCAAGACATGGCCCGGCAAAAGCGCGGCCATCGGCATCCACGCTTCCGCAAAACTTTCTATGATTCCCTATAACTTCGACGAGGAAACCCAGACCGGCCTCGAACTCTTCCCCGAAGGAAAACTCGATGCGGACCTTCAGCAGGTGGATCTGCGTAGCCGCAATACCTGGCGGCTGGTCCTTCATGAAGTGGCGACGGCAGAAATGCTTGAGGTTCATTTGGTCAACGCGGTTGCGCCGTTTATTCTTGCCGCGAAACTCAAGCCGCTCATGCTCCGCCATTCCACCGGAGAACAGCACATCATCAATGCTTCGGCCATGGAAGGAAAGTTCAATCGCCATACCAAAACTGACAAGCATCCGCACACCAATATGGCCAAGGCCGCGCTGAATATGCTTACCCTGACCTCGGCGCCGGATTACCTGAAAAGTGGGATTTATATGAATGCCGTGGATACAGGATGGATCACGGATGAAGACCCCGCGCAGTTGAGCCAGGCCAAAAAGGACATGCATGACTTCGAGCCGCCGCTGGATATTGTAGACGGCGCCGCCCGCCTTCTCGATCCTTTATTTTCCGGGATCCTCACTGGAGAACATCTCTGGGGAAAATTCCTTAAGGACTACAAATCTACGGAGTGGTAATTAAACAGCCTGTCATCCTGAGGCGTTTTTTGCCGAAGGATCTATGAGTTGGGGATTCTTCGCTTCGCTCAGAATGACACAATTAGATTCAGGATTTGGCGGAGCGGCGGAAACGATGCGCGAATTTAGCTTCGGAGAACTCGATCAGGGCAGGCAGGAAAAAAACCGAGCTAAGCAGGCAGCCGAGAAAACCAAAAACCCCCAGTTTTCCAATCGAGGACATTCCCACATGAGAGGCGAACATCAAGCTTGCAAAACCTGAGATATTCGTGGCCGATGACAGCAAAACGCCCTTGATCGATTTGCTCATGGATTTTACGAAATTCTCGCTTTTTCTTTCCTTATAGCGGTCAAAAATATAAATGCCGTTGTCGATTCCCACCCCAAGAACGCTGGGAATAACCACCATGTTGAAAAAATTAAATTTCAAACCCGAAAGCCCCATCATTCCAACCATCCACAAAACCCCGATCACCAGCGGAATGTGGACCCATAAAACGTGATCCAGGCGCTTGAAATGAAGGAAGACCAGCAAAAAAACCGTAATGACGCTCAATCCGATCGCCACGGGCGAATCGCGTTCCAAAAGCATGAGAATATCCGAATAAATCACAGGTTCTCCCGCTAACTTGACCTCTTCGCGCACGGGAAAATCACGCGCCTCCTTGACAAAACGCTTTGCCACCCTTCCATCCAGAATCCGGGTATTGGGATAAATAAAAACAGTCGAAATTTTCCGGTCCGTGCCTTCGTACTGCCCCCGAAGACCTTCGGGAAGTTCCTCCAGTCCAAACGGCTCGGGCTTGAGTTGGTGCTCTAACGAGGCAATATCCTTTTGTTTTGCGGAATCCAGTTTCTGGATGACCGCTTGATGCTTTTGGAGCAGGGTGTCAATTTCTCCCAGGAGCGCGATTTTTTTGTCCTGCTCGCGAGGCACATGAGAAGTCACCGCCGCGGCAAATCCGAATAAAGTTTTGGGATGAGTGTCGATGTACTGGTTGATTTGCAGGGCCAGATCCGAGGCTATTTCGCGGTCCGGAGTGATGAAAACAACCGGATTCAGATGGACGCCGAAATGAGTCCCGATTTTCTCGGCAATTTCGAGGGCGTCTTCCGTCTTGGCCTGCAATTCCGTAAAATCATAATTGAATTTAGCCCGGGGAATTTGTGTAAGAGAAAAAAGAGAGAAAATAACGCCTGCTACAATGATGGAATAAATCCCCCGCTTCGTCACCAACGGGCCTTCCCCCGGCGCCCGGCGTTTCATCGGGAAATATTTTTCCCCGAGAATGATGAGGCTCGGCTGCAGATACAAGACGACAAGAAAAGAAATCACGATGCCCACGCCCGCGATGATTCCAAAATGCCGGAACCCTTCGAATTGGCTGATAATCATGGCGTAAAAAACGACGGCGGTCGTCCACATGCTTGACCAAAGCGGGTGCCAAAGCTCGTGATAAGTCATTTCGAGAGCTTTTTCCACATTCCCCGTCAACTGTAAATCCTCTTCAAAACTTACGAGGATGTGGTAAGTGTAATCCCCTCCCATCCCAAATAAAATGGCTGCGAGAAATGCCGTAATGAGATTCAGATAACCGATCGTGACCTGGGTAAAAGCCCAGGTCCAGACCACTCCAATGGCCAGAGGCAAATAGGCATACACCAGGGACCGGAAATTCCGGAAAGCCACGAGATTGATGAGCAAAAGAAAGATCAGGGCCAAAATCCCCGTCCGCTGAAGGTCCCGGGTAACAGTCTGGTATTCATCGTAGCGTGTTTTGTAAGCTCCGGTAAGCCCAAGGGTCAACGGCGCCTTAAACCCTTTTTTGATTTCCGAAAAATTCGCGTTCACTTCACCTACCAGTTGATGGGTGTTCGTAAAGTCGCTCACCGGATGTTTGGGTTTCATCAGAACAACCGACATGTAAGAATCTTTTCCTTTGGCGGAATAACCGGCGATTTTCGAAACTTTTTCTTCCAGATCATAGGAAGTCACGTCAATGACGGGCTCTTTTTCACTGACTAAATCCAGATAAAAGGGATTGTTTTTACGGCGGTGATAGCCGATCAGGTCCTTGATGTCGTGCTGAAGTTTTTGCAGGCTGTCCAGTTTCAAAAAAAGCAGCTTGCGGTTTTCAAAAACCGGGAAATTCGTGCGGTCATCCACATACTCCACCTGCTTGAAAGAAGCCGCTTGAGTGGTGAATTGCTTTGCCGCGGATTGCGCCGCTTCTTCATCCGGCGATTCAATGACCGCAATAAGAAAGCTGGTGCCGCCGACATGGCTCATCAATTCTTTGAGATTGACGATGCTCGGGTGGCTGGGCGGGAGGAGATCAAGAAAATTGGCATGGAGCTGGAGCCGCGCTGCCACGGGAATCAGGCAAGCGGTGGCCGCCGCAAAAGCGATCACAATCCAGAGCGCATGCTTACAAATAAAACGCACTTGCGCCTGCACAAAACCGGGTTTTACCATTGTCTCCCTTTCAGAAGCGTCCACTATAAGCCCAACGCCCCACAATTTCAACAGGAAGCATCAGTGCACGTCGCTTCCCCTTTGGCACTGCCCCAGAAAAAACGGGCGGGGGCGTGCAGCAGAATTTTCCGGACTGCGCGAGGTCGTGCCCGTGCCGAAGGGGAAGCTTCTGGACTTGCCAGCACGAGCACGACCGAACCGTCCGGAAAATTCTGCTGCGCGACCTTGGGCAACGAGCGTGCCCGAAGAGCCGGTCCCGCAGTTTTGAAAATTTTGCTGGGTTATTTTGGAGTTAAGTGGGCGGGAGAATCGAAGAGTTTGACGTCGGGGTATTTTTCGGCGAATTGCTGCATGGCCCACTTGTTGGAAAAAAGGACCACGGTGTTTTCGCGGTCGTCGACGGCGATCTGTCCCACGAAGCGCAAAATGTCCCGGAGCGACTCATGGATTCTGTCGGTTTGCACCCAGCGCAGCAAGCTCCATTCTTTTTTCTCGAAGGTCGAATCGGCGCCGTATTCGCTTTTCAGCCGGTATTGGAGGACTTCAAACTGCAGCGGGCCGACTGCGCCCAGCAAAGGCCCCGGACTCGGAATGTCTTTCAGGTGAAAAACCTGCACGATATTTTCTGCAAGCAATTGCTCCATCCCCTTGCGGAAAGCCTTATATTTTCCGGGCTGGGGATTGCTGAGGAAGGCAAAATGCTCGGGCGCGAATTTTGGAATCTCGTGAAAAATAATGGCGGGGTCTTCACTGATCGTATCGCCGAGATGAAAATCCTGCTTGGCCACAAATCCGAGGATATCACCGGCATAGGCCTCGTCGACGATTTCGCGGTTCTGGCCGAAAAGCGTGTGAGAGCCTGAAAGCCGGACCCGCTTTCCCGTTCGCGTATGGACCGCATCCATATCGCGCGAAAACTTTCCGGAACAGACCCGCATGAAAGCAATGCGGTCACGGTGCTGGGGATCCATATTGGTCTGGATCTTGAAAATAAATCCGGAGAAAGATTTATGGTCGACCGGGATCACTCCCTGCACGGATTTTCGCGGGGCCGGGGGCGGCGCGTATTTCACGAATCCGTCGAGAAGCAACTGGACGCCGAAATTATTGGAGGCGCTTCCAAAAAAAACGGGCGTGGTATCGCCGCGCAATACGGACTGGGGATCAAAACCTTCATGCACTTCGTCGAGAATCGCGATTTCCTCGGCGACTTGTTCATAGACCCGCTCATCCAGTTTGTTCTTCACGACAGGGTCAGAAAATTTCCGGATCGAAACCGGGGCCTTGTAAGCGCCGCCTGTCACGCGCTCGAAAAGATGAACCTGGCTCTGGAGCCGGTCATAAACGCCCTTGAAATCCATGCCGCTGCCCAGCGGCCAATTGACCGGAAATGGATGAATGGCCAGGACCTTTTCAATCTCGTCAATCAGCGCCAGCGGTGAGAGGGCGGGCCGGTCCAGCTTATTAATGAAGGTGAAGATCGGAATGCCGCGGTGCCGGCAAATTTCAAAAAGTTTGAGTGTCTGGCTTTCAATGCCTTTTCCGCCGTCAATGACCATAACGACGGCATCCACGGCCATGAGCACCCGGTAAGTGTCTTCGGAGAAATCTTTATGGCCCGGAGTATCGAGAAGATTCATGCGCAGCCCGGCATAATCAAACTGGAGAAGGGTCGAGCTGATCGAAATGCCGCGCTTTTTTTCGAGCTCCATCCAGTCGGAAGCGGTATCGCGCTGGCGCTTGCCCGCCGTCACGGACCCTGCAAGCTGAACCGCGCCGCCGTAAAGCAAAAACTTCTCGGTCAAGGTTGTCTTTCCGGCGTCGGGATGCGAAATAATGGCGAAAGTACGCCTCCGCGCGATTTCAGTATTCAACTCAGGCTCCGTGAGAATGTATCATTTTGCTTCATTTTCCCGTAAAATGCCCTGGGCGATGCGCGTGAGGTAAACTGTCAAAAGAAGAGTGACGGCCAGGCCCATTAAAAAAAGAACCCATTCCCCCGGAGTCTTGGCATTGGAAGATCCTTTCATCAAGACCAGATGCTGGCTCAAAGTCCCTAGATAAACATAGACAGCCGCGGAAGGAATAGACCCAAGGAGCGATGCGCCCAGATAACTTTTCGCAGAAATGGGCGTCAGCCCGAACGCATAATTCCCGATCATAAAAGGGAAAAGCGGCGAAAGGCGCGCAAGCATCACGATTTTCCAGCCTTTCCTGCGGGTCATTTCGGCCAGAAGCTGAAATTTTTTGCTGTTTGAAAAATTTCTTAAAACCCAGTCCCGGGCCAAATACCTTCCAATCAGAAAAGCGCCCAGCGCTCCGAGCCCGGTTCCGATCAGGCTGAAGACAATCCCGCGGCCAAGCCCGAAAAGGGATCCGGCCGCAAAAGCCACCGCCACCGACGGCACAAAAAAAATACTGGCAAAAACGCAAAGCGCGATAAACAGGACCGCCCCCCAGGGGCCAAGCTCTTTTACGGCTTCCAGGGATTTTAAAAAAATCCCGTGCCGGTTCAAAAAATAAGCCGCACCAAAAATCAGAGCAAGAAGCGCGCCTTTGAGCATCCAGCTTCGACTTAATTGCATTCAATCCTCATGCCAGGTTTTTCCGGGTCTCTTCCAGATATTCCCACCGCTCATAAGTTTTAAGAAGTTTTTCCTTGATCCCTTCGGATTTTTCTTTCACGCGGGAAATTTCTTTCGGGGCTTTTTGATAAAATCCGGGATCCGCCATTTCATTAAAAAGCTTTTCCTGCTCGGCCTCGAGTTTCTCGATCTCGGCCGGAAGTTTTTTCAATTCCTGCTCTTCGGCGGAATTCAGCTTTGCGACAACCTGTGTTTTGCCGAATTTGGCCGCCGGGCTTTTCAACGCCAACTGCTCATTCCGAGCCTTGCGCTGGACAAGCCAGTCGTCATATCCGCCTGCATATTCATGAATTTCTCCCCCGCCTTCGAGAACAATCGTAGACGTGACCACATTGTTCAGGAACGAACGGTCATGGCTGACCAAAAGCAGCGTGCCCGCATATTCGACGAGCAATTCCTCCAGAAGTTCCAGGGTTTCAACATCGAGATCATTGGTCGGCTCATCCATGACCAGTAAATTTGAAGGCCGGGTGAAAAGACGCGCGAGAAAAAGGCGGTTGCGCTCGCCTCCCGACAAAACCTTCACCGGAGTACGGGCCCGCTCCGGAGAAAAAAGAAAATCCTGCAAATAACCCATGATGTTTTTCTGTTTGCCGTTAATGGTGACCGTGTCACCGGACTCGCAGACATTTTCCACCACGGTTTTATTCTCATCGAGTTGTTCGCGTAATTGATCGTAGTAGGCGATCTGAAGATTGGTCCCGAGGCGAACACTTCCTTTTTGCGGAGCGAGCCTTCCCAGGAGAATACGCAGCAGGGTTGTTTTGCCGCATCCATTCGGGCCGATCACGCCAATCTTGTCGCCGCGCATGATTTCGGCCGAGAAATCGCGAATCAGGCATTTTTCGCCGTACGCATGGCCAAGATGCTCCGCTTTGGTCACCAGCTGCCCGGAGCGGTCGCTTTCCTGCATCGTCATGCGCACCTTGCCTATGACATGGCGCTGCGCATTTTTCTGTGCCCGCATCCGCTCGAGCGCCACCACGCGGCCCTGGTTGCGGGTGCGCCTTGCTTTAATGCCCTGCCGTATCCAGACTTCTTCCCGCGCCAACTTTTTGTCAAACTCCGCGCGTTCCGCGGCTTCGGCATCGAGCGCCGCCTGTTTGCGTTCCAGAAAGGTTGGATAATCACAGGCCCAGCTCCACAGCCTCCCGCGGTCAAGCTCGACAATGCGGGTCGATAAATGCGTCATGAATGTCCGGTCATGGGTCACGAAGAAAAGCGTCCCCGGATATTCTTTCAAAAATCTTTCGAGCCAATCGATGGATTCAATGTCCAGATGATTGGTTGGCTCATCCAGCAGTAAAACTTCGGGTTTGAGGACAAGCGCCTTGGCCAAAAGCGTTCTTCTTTTTTGCCCGCCGGACAAATGCTCGAAATTGCTTTCCGGGTCGAGTTTCATGTGCGCAATCACATCTTCGACCTGATTATTGGTCTCCCATCCATTCGTGTGGTCCATTTCCGCCTGCAAATCGCCGAGCTGACGCATGAGCTGGTCTGAGTACTCGGTTTGAAGACGATGATTCACATGATGGTAATCGCTCAGGAGTTTCACGCGGTCGCCCAACCCGGACAGGACAATATCAAAGACGGTTCCGGTAATGCCCGCCGGAACTTCCTGAGGCAAATGCGTGACGCGTATTCCCTTCTGATAAACAACCAGCCCGCCATCGACTTTGATCTGGCCGGACATGACCCGCATCAGCGTGGTTTTACCGACACCGTTACGGCCAAGCATCGCGACCCGTTCGCCGGGCTCCAATTGCAAACTCATTTGATCAAAAAGGAGCGGCCCGCCAAAGGCTAAAGAAATATCCTGCAAACTGATTAATGCCATTCTTTTCCTGTTCTGCTATTTATTTTATTTCGGAGGGTCGTCAGTAATTAAACAGATTTTTCGGCGTGAATTTTTCTTCGGCGCTTGCCAGATTCAAGGCTTGAAGAATCTTCATTTTGATCTTAAGCGTAAGGCGCCTTCCTCTGCGCCCCTTCTGGACCATCTTATGAGTCAACTGTTCGGGAGACACGTGCACCAAATCTGAATTGATCAGGCCAAGGCGCATCATGATTCCATCCAACGGTTGAATTCCCAACTCCATTTGCTGCATCGCGTTGCTATCTTTCTCACGCTTTTTGGAAGGAGCCAGACAAAGAAAAGGCCCGGCTTTTGAGGGCCGGGCCATTTTCAGACATTACATCTTCTTGACATTCACGGCTTGATCGCCTTTGGGGCCTTTGGTCACTTCAAACTCGACCTGTTGACCTTCATTCAACGATTTATAGCCATCACCCAAAATAGCCGTGTGATGAACAAACACATCACTGCCGGCTTCACGGGAGATAAAACCAAAACCTTTGGCGTTATCAAACCACTTTACGATTCCTTTTGGCATTGTACTGTATCCTCCCTTCTTAGAAGATTCATAGTAAAAACGAAAGCTTCTTCGAAGCGAAGGCTTTAGCAAGCGCCCCTTGAATGCTTGCGCTGCTGTAAGAAAAAAAATCCGCACGGCGGAAAACCATAGCCTTGCGGATCAGATCTTCGTACCCATAATTACTATGGAAGTATAATGGACTCCCATAATACGAATGTCAAACAATTTTTTAATTATTTATAAAGACCGGCTGGAGCTCTGAAAAACGGCTTTTTGAGAGGCTTGGGGAAGGAAAAGGAGGCTCCTGGGGGTCCGCCGACTCGGGAAGACCATGGGTTTCCACCACGTATTTACGAAAAGCCCGGTGGGTGGCGATCCAGCGAAAGTATTCCAGCCACTTCCCCACAGAAAAAGGGCCGTTTTGCGCCACCCGGAGAAAGGTGCTGATGAAGAATTTGCGGCGGTCAGCATCCCGGGTAAAGAGGTAATACCGCAGCACTTTGAGCAGCAGCCCCCCAAATTTGGCATCCAGCGGCGCACGCTTGTGTTCCTTGTTCAGGTTCTGGTAGCGGCCAAGCATGGTCACCAGCCGGTCACCATAAGTATCATAACGGTACAGGACGCGGATCAGCCAGTTATAGCCTCGCCGGAGCTCTTCCAGGGACATTTGCTTGGGCGTGAAATTGCAGTCCGCCGCGCCATGGCCGTTCATGCTGCTCCATTCCAGATCGAGCATCCGGCCTTCAGATTGAAGGCGCTTGAGAAGCGGAGTATTGGGCAGCGCCATCAAAGTACCGCAGGTGGTAAAAGGAATGCCCAGTTCCTTCAGGAAATCGAATTGCTCCTTGAAAATCAAAGTATCGTCGGAATCAAAGCCGACAATCATCCCCGCCATAACCGAGATATGGTAGGCATGGATCCGGGCAATATCGTCCACAATGCTTTTACGCGTGTTTTGTAATTTTTTGGTTTCCACCAGGCTTTGGAGACGCGGGGATTCGATGCCCACAAAAACGGAATAAAAATTGGAGGCCTGCAGCAGTTCCAGCAAATCGGGATGATGCGCTACATTAATCGTGAGTTCACAACAAAACTCAACGGGATAACCGTTTTCTTCCGAGTATTTCACAAGAGCGGCAAGCAATTTGCGGGCAAAGGGCATGTTCCCGATAAAGTTTGCATCCCCGAAAAGAATGTAATGCGCCCCCTGCTTGACACAATGGTCGACTTCGGCCAAAACCTGCTCCACGGTTTTAATGCGCGGCACCCGGCCGTCAGTCACGATGATATCGCAAAACTCACAGTTGAAAGGACAGCCACGGCTGGTCTGAAGGCAGGCAACATTGTAACGCTCGGTGCGTACCAGGTCGTAACGGGGAATAGGGCTGCTTTCCAGATTGACTTTTTTATCCTCTGCCACGTAAAGTTCGCGCGCGGTCCCCTTTTCGAAATCCCGCAAAAATTCCGGCCATATTTTTTCCGCTTCACCGGAAATGCAATAATCCCCTTTTCCTTCAAAGGCTTCAGGAAAAAGGCTGCAGTAAGGCCCGCCAAAGACCACGGGTTTGCCGCGCTTTTGAAACTCGGCCGCAATTTGCAGGGCACGCTGGTATTGAACATTAAAAGATGTAATGCCGATGAGATCCGCGTCGGTTTCAAAATTAATGTCTTCGACATTTTCATCCGCGATTTCGACCTGCCAGGGAGCGGGAGTAAGGGCGGCAACCGTGGCAAGGCCAAGAGGAGTGGTCAAAAACCGGGTCCCGGTAAAAGGACGAAGCCCTTCAAAGGACCATATCGTCGGATTAAAGCGCGGGTTGACCAGGTAAACTTTCACAGGGTGCAGTTTATACCTTTACCGCTTCAACCTAAAGAAGAATTATCGTTTCCAGGCAGATTCAAAAGCCTTCACCCGGGGAAGACACCGGTCGCTCAAAGGGGTGAAACGCAGCTCCTTACGGGAAAGGGTGTAACGGTAAACGCCTGCAGAATGGCATGTTGGGTCGATGGCGCCCCCTTTATCGATGAGCGTCACCCGGTTGGCCGAAGCCGCATACTCGCCCCATATGTCTTTGGCTCCGTCCCCATTTAAATCCATCTCAAAACTGCCGTTGGGAAGGAAGTTGATTTTGTGAACCGTCTTTGCGGCATCTTTCATCTGCCATATTCCCGAAATTCTGGTTCCCGGCTTTTTGATTTCCCTGGGCCTGGTTTTCATCTTCCAGCTAAAACCGCAAGAAAACAAAATCGCAACGATTCCAATTAAAACAACGGGGGTCCATTTTTTTTGATTCATATCTTCTCCTGTCCTGGTTTAATGATTTTTTGAATGCTCCTCTCAAGCGGCGTCAATTCCTCCTCAACCGGGAGCGCGGGCATGACCAATAGCACCAAAAGAGAGAAAACCGCCGAGAGCAGGATCAGAAGCTTGAGCCCAACGATGGGGAAAAAAAATGCGCCGAGCGCGCTCGAGCCCATCAGTCCAAAATTATAACAGGACATAATGAATGCAAAGGCCGTGGCACCGGCTTCCTCCGGAGAAACTTTGGCGGCGATATTCAGGAGTTCAAGCAGCACCACCGCATTCAGAATCCCGAGCGCGAAACTCCAGACGATCGAAATCGCTTTCAACAATGGCGTATTCGCAATCAGGCCCGGAATAAAAAACACGTAAGTGAACAGAATCATGGCCACGCCCGTAAAGACGGAAAAAATCAGGAATTTTCGCACGGGAAGATTCGCGATAAACTTCCCGAAAAGAATGCTTCCGGTCAATGCGGCGACGCTGGTAATCCCCTGGAGGATTCCCAGGAAGGAGGCGCTGAACTTGAGAGTGTCCACAGAATAATAAAAGAAGGGCGCGCCGAAAGACGGGGAAAAATTCCAGAGAAAAAGAAAAAAGGAGAGGAGCCAGACTTCTTTTTTCAGGAAAAATGCAGCGCGCGCGCTTTTGGGCGCCGGGGGCCGGCTTTGTCTTTTCTCGCTTATAAAAAAAGCCGAAAGGAGCAGAGTCATGACAGGAAACACCGCCGTAATCAAAAAAACTTTTGCATAAGGAAGAATCCCCTTCTGCCCCCAATCCGCAAGGGCGCCCCCGCAAAGCGATGTCAGAATCATTGCCGCGTAAACCGAGCACCACTGCACCGACTGGAACTGCCCGGTCAGGTTCAGGGGCTTTCCGACATCGATCATCAGACCATCCGTCACCACATCCTGAAAAGCGTAAGCCATGTAACAAATCGAAATCACCAGGAGCAGGCTCCCCAAGGTCAGGACTGGAAGAGTCCCCAAAACAACCCAGCTTGCCGCCGCCAAAACGGAAGTGATGATCAGATAGGATTTTCTTTTAGTGCCGAAAACCGGAAAAGAATCTGAAATGAACCCCCAAAGCGGTTTGACCACCCAGGCCAGCAGGGTGATTGCCTGAAAATAGGCCATTTGGGAAGGGCCCAGTTTTAACTGGTCTTTCAGGATAAAATTGAGCGAAATATTCGGCAGGGCGCCTAATCCATTGAGCGAGAAAAAATAAACGGCCGCAAAAACGGCCGAAAGCTGGAGGTGTTTTTTTTTCATTAGCCCGCATTTCTCATCAATTATCTACTGCGTTGACGTATCTGCATGCGTCTGCTTCGTTATGCTCCGTCGGCTATCCTCAACGTACTGTTGAGTACGTTTCCGGTAGCCTCGGTCGCATGCCTCGCATCCACACGCAGCTACGCCAACTCGTAACGATAACTGATGAGAAATGCGGGCTAGGGGTATACAATACATCCCGGCATGAAAAAATCAATTCCTTTCTCTCGAGAAATCCTTATGGTTTTTGCGTTCGCCGGAATTCTTTTGGCTCCGGCTTTTCCTCTCCGGGCCGAAGAATCCCTGCTTCAAACCGTTTCTGAAAAATCCAAAGCCGTCGTGACCCTGCAAAGCGTCAATGCCACGGTACTCGCCGGTAAACCCCAGGGAATTTTCGACAAAGCCACAGGCAGGATCCTGATTATAAAGAAAGTACGGCCGGTAGGCTATGCGCGAAACGGAAGCGGGGTCATCATCGATCCGAAGGGAATCATTCTTGCCAATGCCCATACCGTGCGCGGCGCGGGCGCAATTTCTGTCACTTTTTTCGACGGAAGCAAGGCGCCGGTAAAGGAAATCCATATTGTCCCCAACAGCGACCTTGCTTTTTTATTGATCCAGCCGCCCTTTGCGCTCAACTTCATCTCTCCGGCGGATTCGGATGCCGTTTCGCCGGGAACGGAGATTTTTCTCCTCGGCCATTCCCAACACCTTCAGGAAACCCTGATCGGCGGAAAAATCATCGGTTTTGTTCTGGAACCGGGCCCCCGCCGCCATGCCACTCATTTGCAAATCAGCCCGGGTGTTTACACCGGAGACAGCGGCTCCCCGGTCCTGGACCGCAATGGAAATTTACTGGGAATTATCAGCGCCGGTCTCCCCGGACGCACCAACGGCACTTTCGCGATTGCTTCCAATGAGATCGCAGCCGCCTACCAAAATTATCTCAAAAAATTTAAGAAAAACTAATCCATATTGGATTTGTCATTCCCGCGAATAGGGGAATCCAATTCCGAGTTTCGAAAAAATTGGATCCCCGCTTTCGCGGGGATGACAGCGTTTTTTTCAATCCCCGAGGGACATGCTCATAACGCAATTAATACGGAAGCGAAGAGGTTTCCGCCTGGGATTCGCTGCGGAGGTTTTTACGGCGGAAAAGGCGCTGCGGGCCGAAAGGCTTGACGATTAAAATCGAGACCGGAAGAATGATCAGTGTGCAAAATAGCGCGAGCAAAATCGTGAGGCTTGTCAGCAACCCGAAATGAATGGTGGGCCGGAAACTCGCAAATGCGCTCGAGGCAAAGCCCACGCAGAGAATCAGGGTGGACACCACCATGGACTGGCCCGTGCTGCGATAGGTATGGTGCAACGCCTGAAGGTAATGGCCCCGGTGTTCAAACTCATGGCGGAAGCGGTATAGGAATTGAATCGCCGCATCCACCACCAGGCCCAGCACAATGCTCGAAATCATGGCCGTCGGCGTGGAAAGCTCGATCGAAGCAAAGCCCATCAGCCCATAAACCATGAGAATGGGAATCAAGTTGGGAATGGCGGCAAGCAATCCCATTTTGATGGACCGGAAAAGAAGGATGATGACCAGCAAAATAGAAATAAACGCAAACGTGAAACTTTGCACCTGCTCATCCACCAGCCCCTTGGCCATGCGGCCCAGCAGCACGACATTTCCCGTGAGATGATATTCGAACAGGGGGGCAATCTCGCGCGCCAGGTATTGCCGCGCACTGGCTTCCACGGCAGCGCCTTCGCTTGTTCCCACCGCTTTCATGCGCGCTTCCAGTTGAATCTCCTTTAAATCCGGGGAAATCAATTTACGAAGTTCCGGGTCCGTTGAACTTGCAATGCCGGTGAAATATTCTTTCAGGAAAAGGCCGTTTTGGGGAATCACATAATCTTTTTTGGAATCGGTGCGGGCTTCGTTGATTTTTTTGATGATGGTGGTAATCGCATTGACCTTGCTGATGGCCGGGAGGGTTTCGAGGTATTGTTTGAAAGCGTCGATTTTCCACAGCGTTTCAGCATCCGCAAAAGTGCCATCGTCTTTACGCCGGAAAACAAATCCGAGGGAATAGACCCCGGTCAAATTGTCATCGATAAAACGGGTCGAAACGGCCAGCGGCAAATCCGGCTTCATTTGTTTGACGATATTGGTGTCCACCGTGATTTTGCTGATCCCCAGCAGGGAAAGCCCCGCCACCAGAAAGGTACCGGCCAGGATCCAACCTTTGTAGTGCGTATCCACTTTTTCGATGAATCCGAGAAGGAACCGGTTAAAAAAACGGCTTTCTTCCGGTCGGGCGTTTGCAGGGCCACGGAAAGGAAGAATAGGAAGCAGGATCGGCGTCAGAATCAGCTCCACCAGATAAGAATAAAAAGTCCCCAGGGCGGCAAAAATACCGAAACTGCGGATCGCGGGAATCGGATTAAGGGCCAAAGAAAGAAATCCAAGGATCGCCGCAAAATGGGTCAGCAGGCACGGCACCCCAAGCTGTTCCATGGTCAGGCTCACCGAGCGGCGAAGGCTCGGATGATGGTGGCGGATTTCGAGAAAAAGATTCATGATATAAATCGAATTGATCACGGCCACGATCATCACTACCGGCGCAAGCAATGAAGTCATCAAATTGAGCTGGGAGCCAAGAACGGCAATGGTGCCCATGGTCCAGACCAAAGTCATGCCCACAATGGACATGGCCAGCACCATGCAGGAAAAACTCCGGTAAATAATGAAAGTTGCCAGGATCAGGAGAATCGTGATCAGCGGCACAAAGGTGAACTGGTCTCGCCGGATCAGGCGAATGAAGTCATATTGCTCCACCGGCGATCCCGCCACATAGAATTTTAGCCCGGGCCTTTCCTCCGAGACCAGATACGCGCGTAATTTCTTGATAAAAATTCCGCTCTTGTGAACATCCTTTCCCACCGGTTTCAGGTAAACAAGAATATTGGCAATTCGCCCATCCCGGGAAACAAGATTGTTGCGGAAAAGCTCATTGTCGAGAATTTGCTCTTTCAACTGATTGAGTTCCTTTTCGCTTTCGCCCCCTCCTTTAAAAGCCCCTTCCAGGACCGGAACGATTTTAACGCCGAGAAATTTGTGCCGGATATCCATGGCGTTAGAAAGAGAAAGCACCCGTTCCACGCTTTCAAATTGGGCAATCGTGCGGGTGATTTCATCCAATTTTTTCAGCACCGGCGTCTTGAAAAGGCCGGAGGTCGCCATCGCGACCGCAATCATTTGATCGCTGCCGTATTTTTCGCTGTACTCACGGTAGTAGCGGTATTCTTCGGAATTTTTGACGAAAAGAGTTTCCATGGAAGGATCAATTTCGAGGCGGAGAATGGAAAAGCCCAAAACGATCGTGATGAGCAGCAGGACCTGAAAAATCGGCCATTTAAAAACAAAGATAAAATCAGCGAGGCGACGGTACATAGGAGTATGGTATTATGGGTTAGTTTTCGGCGCAATGACCTTATTTATGAACCTCTCTAATCCGGTTTTTCTTTTATTTGCCTTTGTCTGCGGCGTATGGATTTGCCGCACCCTCCAGCTTTTAAAATCCCTTCACGGAATGCCCCAGGTGATTTCCCGTCCTTTTTCCGGAGAGGGAGCGGAACTTGTGAGCGTGATCGTCCCCATGAAAAATGAGGCGGCGAATGCGGCCGCGTGCGTTGCTTGCCTGAAGGCCCAGGATTATCCGGACCTTCAGATTCTGATTGCCAATGATAATTCCACGGACGGGACCGGAAGGATTCTCGAGGAATCGGGCGTCGCCGTTGTGAATGTCTCCCCCACGCCCGAAGGCTGGACCGGCAAGAATTTTGCAATTCACACGGCCGTCGCGCAAGCAAAAGGGAAATGGCTTCTCTTTACGGACGCCGACACGCGCCATGAAAAGACAAGCGTGTCTTCGGCCCTTTACCATGCAAAAACTCGAGAGCTTCGATTTTTGACCCTTCTGCCCCGCTGCCTTGCGGAAAGCTTTCTGGAAAATATGATTCAACCCGCAGCCATGGCTTATATCGGCCTCTGGTTTCCCATTCAAAAAATAAACGATCCCAGGTCTCCGCTTTATTTCGCGAACGGCCAATACATCCTGATCGAACGAAATCTCTATGAAACAATCGGAGGGCATTTTGCCGTCAGGCAGGCATTTCTGGAGGATTTCGCGCTCATGAAGCGCGCCAAAGAATTACAGGCAAATGCGGAATGTGCCTTGGGCAAAAGCATTTACGGCACGCGCATGTATGATTCCTTTGGCTCCATTTGGCGGGGATGGCGGAGGATTTTTCTTCATGCATTTCAAAGCAAGCCGTTGCGGCTTCTTTTGCATGCTTTTTCAGCCATGTTTTTCTCGGTTGCGCCGCTTGCGATACTGATTTTCACCCTGACGGCGTCCCAACCGCCGGCATTCGTGGCCTCCGCCGCCCTTCTTCAGCTTTTAATTATCATTATTTGCTGGAAAAGTTACGAAATTGTCGAGGCGCGAAAGGCCTTTGTTTTTCTGCATCCGCTGGCGGCGCTTTTTCTTTCGCTTACTTTGCTGGATGGGGCGTGGATTGCGGCGACGAAACAAAAAACGGTCTGGCGGTAAAAACAAAAATCCTGGCGAGTTCGGGGTCACTCATAAATCGCCGACGGGCCTCTTCGACATTATAGTAGGGCATCTCGGGATAAAGGTGATGCAGGAAATGCCCGCTGATTTCTCCTCCGCAAAGATAATTCAGGAACCCGGGAAACGAGTAGGTCCGGGTGCGTTGATTGATGGAAAAAGAGGAATTCAGGAAACGAGCGTCATAATGCTGGAACTGCCCGAGAAAATGCGCCCAGTTTTTGACAAGCAGCATCGGAAAAGCCCATCCCCAGGCGACACCATTCAAAAGAAAGTCGATTGTAGGGGCGGGGCTTGTCCCCGCCCTGACCCCAATCACGAGCAAAAATGCCCCCCATTGGAGGATAGCCAATTTAAGCGCTTCTGTTCGTTCTCTCCCCTTCACCGCTTCATAATCTTTCCGGTTCCACTTCTCCAAAGGGACCGCATTCATGTACCGGTCGTCTTCCCAACCCGGCATATGCGCGCCGATAAAAGTCAGCTCCAGAAAATAAACGAAAGTGGCCCACTTTCCCTTTTGCCGCATGGCAAGAAAACGCCGAACCCCGTAATGATGATCCACATCCGTTTCATCAAAGGGACGCGCATGATGATTCAAATGGGCCCGCGTGTACCGGTTTAATCTTTTGGGAGCGTTCGGGATGGCCATTCTGTAAAGAATATCCATGACCTTTTTCATTCCCGGCGCAGAAGCGCTGTTGTGATGAGTATTGTGGTGATGGATCGTAATATTGGTGAGCGAAAACCAGAAAAAAGCGTTCATCATGCCCAGCAGTACTTTGAAAGGCCAGAAAGGAACAAGCACGGCCAGGGTTGTTCCGGCAGCAAGGATTGAGAGAAGAATCCTTAAATGAAGGCGAAGGCGCGCGTCGTCCTTTTTGAAAAGGGACAGATTCGCCAGGCGGAAACGTTCAAGCGCAGCTTCTCCGGCTTTGTCATTCCCGCATGATTTTAGGCGCGAATCCGGTTGTTGATCCCCGACAAAATCATTCGGGGATGACATGGGCTCTTCCATATTATTTCATCAAAAGGTAGCCGGCATCCACGGCATACCGCATCAGGGTCTTTAAAAACTCGTAATCCGTTTTCGGAAAATCCAGGCCGGTCCCCTGAAGCGCCTTTTCCGTATTCGAGGCGTCAAAGGTCAGGTTGCCGTTTAAATAGCCCAGGTAAGGTTCCAGCATATCAAAAACCGTTTGTGTCATGGGATCCAGATTCTCTTTTTTGAAATCTTCAGGCGGAACCATTTCCACAGGAGGAGTTTCCGGATATTCTTCCTGTTTTAATTGCAGGAGCAGCCCAATGGTCGGCGGTTCCGGGGCGATCAGATGAAAGGTTTTTCCGATGGAATCGGGCTGGCGGCTGATTACCGAACTGGCCTGAATCACAAAATCAATGGGAACAATATTGAAAGAATTTTCGGGATGGGTGGGAAGCACGCTAAGAATTCCGTGAGCGAAAAGTTTGATGAAAGGATAAATGACGTTGAATTCCGAAACTTCGCCGGTCCGGGAATCCCCCACCACAATGCTCGGCCGGAAAATCGTTACAGGAAGCCCCTCTTTCATTGCCTGGCGGACTTTTTTCTCCGCTTCGTATTTGCTGGACTCATAGAAGTTCGCATGCGCAGGCCGCTCGGGAAGAGCGTCTTCATAGGCATGATAGGTCTGCCGGCTCCCCGAAACATACGCGGTGCTGAAATAAAAAAACCGTTCCAGGGCCCCGTTTTTGCGGAAATCCCAGGCCAGCTTGAGGGCTTCCTCTGCGCCGCCGGTATTGATTCTTTGGCAGTCTTCCTTGCTTCCATTTAGGGCGGTCAATGCCGCAATATGAAAAAACTCACAAGCTTCATTGCGCAAAAGCTCAAGGTCGTCGGCATGCAGGCCAAAGCCGGGCAGCGTAATATCGCCTTCCAGCACTTCGACCCTGGTGCCAAGGTAACGCTCCAGTCCATAGCCGGAAAGGATTTTTCTTGCACGGTCCCAATGCGAATAACGGTTTTTCCGTCGCACCAGAAGAATCAATTTTTCATAGCGGGTAAGAACCAGTTCTTTGACGAATTCTTTTCCAAGCGTTCCCGTGACTCCGGTCAAAAAAATCGCCCTCCGCTTAAGCATCATATCCTTTCAGAGCCAGACAAATGTTCTGGCCGCCAAAACCAAATGAATTTGAAAGCGCGGTGTTGACTTCCGCTTCGCGCGCGACATTGGGGACATAATCAAGATCACAATCAGGGTCCGGCTCTTCGTAGTTGATGGTCGGCGGGATCAGCCGGTCGCGCATGGCCAGCAGGCAGGCGATGACTTCCACCGCGCCGGCCGCGGCAATCATGTGCCCCAGCATCGACTTGATCGAACTGACCGGAATTTTATAGGCCCGCTCGCCCATCACTTTTTTGATGACCCGGGTTTCCACCGCGTCATTGACGCTTGTGGCTGTGCCGTGCGCATTGATGTAATGAATGTCTTCCGGCCGCAAGCCGGCCTGGGCCATTGCAATTTCCATGGCCCGGCTCGCGCCTTTGCCTTCCGGATCCATATCGGTCAAGCGGTAAGCATCGGCCGTGGAACCGTAGCCGGCCACTTCCCCGTAAATCCGTACGCCGCGCTTCAAGGCATGGGATAATTCTTCGAGGATGAGCACCCCGGCGCCTTCGGCCAGCACAAAACCATCCCTTTTTTTATCGAAAGGGCGCGAGGCTTTTTCCGGCGCCTCATTCCGTGTGGAGAGCGCCGTGAGCAGGCTGAACCCCGCGACCCCCAGCGGATAAATCATGGAATGCGAACCTCCGGAGAGAACAATGTCGGCATCTCCCTGCCGGATCCATTGGAATGCCTCACCGATGGCCTGGGAGGAAGCGGCGCAAGCCGTCAAACAATTGGAAACCGGCCCGCGGATATCAAAACGCCGGGCCAGATGCGTGACCGTCATAAAAGGCTGGGCTTCCAATTCCTTGAGGCCCGACATTTTCCGGCTCGCGGCCTGCAAATAAAGGTTCTTGTCCACCACTTCGTCGCCTGTGCCAAAGGAAGAACTGACCGTATCCACAAACGATTCGAAATCGATTCCGCTGTCGCCGGCTCCGAAATAAATCCCGAAACGTTCGGGATTAATGTTGTAAGTCCGCAGGTGCGAATCCTTGAAAGCTTCTTTGGCAGCCTGAAGCGCAAAAAGCGTGCTTCTCGTGGCATGAGCCAGGGCCGGGTCGCGAAAAATCCACTCGTCCGAATTGAAATTGCGCACCTCTCCGGCAATGCGCGTTTCAAAACCGCTGGCGTCAAAAAGGGAAATAGGACGCACTCCGGAACGCCCGGTCAAAAGCCCGGCCCAGGTTTCACGGACGGTTCCACCCAGCGGTGTCACCGCGCCCATTCCTGTAATCACGACTCTTCGGGGATTCTCCATTGTCATGACGATTTTCTCAACACAAGCGCCGCATTCTGGCCGCCGAATCCGAAAGAATTGAAAAGAAGGGTCTTGGCTTCACAAGATTTTGGGCGGTCTTTGACGAAAGGCAATTCGCAATCAATCGCGGGGTTTTCCAGATTAATCAGCGGAGGCAGAACGCTTTCATGAAGCGATAGCACGGCAGCCGCCACTTCCACGCCTGCGGAACCATAAACCAGATGGCCGGTAATCGGCTTTACCCCGGTGACATGCAACTTTGAAACCGAAGATCCAAAAAGGGATCCGATGGCCTGGGCTTCCTGCACATCTTCCTGGGGAACACCGCTTCCATTGGCAAAAATAAAATCCACTTCGGAGGGGCTGGTATGGGAATTTTCAAGCGCCCGGCGCATGGCCAGCCGCTTACCGGTAAAATCTTCTCCCATCGCAGGATTATAATTGTAATCAGAGGCCGAGCCGTAGCCGAGAAGCTCCGCATAGATGGAAGCGCCCCGTTTTTTTGCATGCTCCCATTCTTCCAGCATCAAAAACCCCACGCCTTCTCCCAACACCACACCGTCATGGCGTTTGTCAAACGGGCGGTAGGATTTTTCCGGAACATGGCTTTGATAAGAAAGAAGGCCGAGAAGCTGAAAACGCGAGATGCCCATGGCATTGATTTTTGAATCCGTGCTTCCGGCAAGCATGATATCGGCATCTCCCCGCCGGATGACGCTGCAGGCTTCGCCGATCGCCTGCGCTCCCGCAGCCGAAGAAGTCGTGATGGTATTACTCGGCCCCGAAATGCCGTGCGCAATGGAAATATGGCAAGCAGGCATATTGGGAAGGTATTTCAAAAACCAGAGCGGGTACATCGTTCTGATTCCTTCGGCCCCAAACTTTTTCATGTCAAACTTTCCGTCTTTGCCCATCGCATTCCGGATCGCGATTCCCACTTCATCAAGATCGTTGTTGATAATGCCGGTCCCGAGCGAGATGCCAAAACGCGTCCGGTCGCTTTCCTCAAGCTGGATTCCGGAATCCGCGATGGCGAGGTAACTGGCGGCTACCGCCAGTTGAATTTCACGGGACATCAGTTTCAGGGATTTACGCTGTTTGATAAACAAGGAAGGATCAAAATCCGGGATTCGGCCGGCCAATTTGACGGGGAAAGCATTTTCGGGAAGGACTTCGTTTAAATAGCCAATATGAGAATTTCCCGCCAGCGCGGCTTTCCAATAAGCCTGCCATCCCAGCCCGCAAGGGCTGATGATGCCTAGACCGGTGATCGCGATGCGGCGTAAATGGCTCATTTTATTTTTTCCAGTACCCGGAAATGACTCATAAAGGCTTTGTGAAAAACAATGGGCTCCTGCACCGAGGGGTCAAGCCTGCCCACTCCGATAAGAAGAAAACGGGAATTCGCAACGATTCTTCCTTCCGGCGTTTTGATTGTCGCATTGATCCAGCTGCCGTCGGGCCGGAGGGACTCGGAAGACGCTTCAATCTGAAGCTCTTCTCCGGGCTGCGGATCAAAAAAGTCCGCTTCTTCTATTTTTGCAAAAATAATGTCTTCCTGGAAATTTTTTTCAGCGCCGAGGAGAAGCCCGCCGGTCTGGGCCATCATTTCCATCAGGAGCGGTTCCGCGCTGACCGGGCCGGCAGGAACACAACCGCGGGTACAAGCTTTTCTTTTTTTTTCAATGCTCACGACTTCATTCAGGAGAAGCCAACGCATAAAAAAACTTATTTCCAAAAGATGAGACGGGCGCCGATCCAGCCGCGGCCGCGCAGGAAATTTCCTTCGGCTTTTCCCCGGACCTGCTTTCCGGCATAGGAATGAACCTTGAAGCGGTCACGGGAAAGGCATTTGACTTCGATGCCGGAAAATCCTTCCATTCCCATCCAGGAACCGCCGGTGGCTTTGAAAAAGGCTTCTTTGGCGGAAAAAAGTTTTGCGAAGGTATGCGGAGTAAGGCGTTTTCCACGCAACGCCGCAATTTCGGATTTGGAAAAAAGGCGCATCACGGATTCCACGCCATTTTGCTTCAAAAACTGGCGGGCACGGGAAAGGCGCATGAGGTCAACACCAACGCCCCTGAGTTCGCGGGAAGATTTCAAGCGTTCGCGTCCTTGGCAATCCGGTCCTGAATATAATTCATGACCATGCGGACGGTAAAGAAATCGGCAAGTTTTGAGACTTGGGGATCTTTTGAAAATAACTGAATGTCGAGGTAAGGGACCCGCGCTTTGAGCGCCTCAAGGCCGGCCGGAGTCACGCGGCCTTCCTGAACAAATTGCTCGTCATTGAGAATATTTCCCGGGAAAAGCTCGCCGCTCGGAATTTTAATATCGAATATTTTTTCCAGGCGGAAAATAATGTCGATAAAATCGATGGATTCGGCACCCAAATCGCGCACGAGCGAAGCCTCGGGGCGGATTTCCTCTTTTTCGACGCCCAGCGCGCCGCTCAGGACTTGCTGTATTTTTGAAAAAATCTCATCCTGCATACGATCTCCCTGATTAATGATTCCGGTTTAAAAAAAACTGAGCCTGCGTTGCGGTTTTTCCGCGGCTGGAAAGACGGCCTTTCCAGCAGACGTGCTCTTTTTCCTGACCGGCCCATTCAAGCCGGGCTTCCCAAGGGTCCCCCGGCCGCAAATAAGCCGAAAATCTTACCGCTTCCAACCGGGCCAGGCGCCAACGGCTCCCGGCAGGGCTTTCCGCTTTTCGAAGCAAATAATCTTCCGCAATCCGTTTCAAAATTTCCAGCCCCAGCACGCCCGGCAATACCGGAAAAGCCGGAAAATGATCCTGAAAATATTCCGCTTCCACGGGAATGACTCCGCGAGCCGCAATCCCTTCCGGTATTTCTTCCCACATCATTTCGCCGGCCAGGGACTTAATTTCTGTCATCGCGAGCCTCCATGGGAGGCGTGGCGATCTCCGCTTCAAAAACCAAAATGCCGTTTAAAATTCTCAAGCCCGCCAACCGGGTATAAACTTCCTCTTCATTAACTCGCGTGTAACC
The DNA here is from genome assembly GCA_964349955.1 of uncultured bacterium. Classification (GTDB taxonomy): domain Bacteria; phylum Omnitrophota; class Omnitrophia; order Omnitrophales; family Aquincolibacteriaceae; genus CAYGIT01. The sequence continues at coordinate 4,347 of CAYGIT010000015.1, read as the reverse complement.
GAGTTTTGCAAAAAGGGCCACCCACTCTTCTTTTTTCCGGAACTGGCAGGGATGCCCGAAAAATTCAAAATTATAAAGCCGGTCGCGCAAAACCGTCCAAAAACGGCCCAAAGCATGATGATACAGGTCTTCGACCACAATCAGAAACCGGCGCGTTACTCTTCCCGCTTCCCGGATCACAGCCTCGGGATCCGGAACATGATGAAGCATGGTCACCATCAGGCTGGCGTCAAAACTCTTGTCCGGAAAAGGAAAACGCCCGCCTTCATAAATTACCACCGGTGCTTTTTGAAGCGCCGGCTTGACCACATCCAGCACGGTCAGTTGATGCCCCCGGCGTTCGAGGGGCTCCGCATAAAATCCCCATCCGCCGCCGATATCCAGCACCCGGCTTGCCGCCGGCAAAATCCCTTGAAAACGATCAACAAAAAATTCCGCACGTTTTTCAAGTGCGTCTACCGAAGTCCGGCGCACCGCTTCATCCTGGAGGATGCGCTGAAATTTTCGAATTCTTTTAAAAAAATATGGATCAGCCAATGGCGAGTTTGCCTTTTTAAAACAGGCAAGTATATCATAGCCCGGCAAAGCCGAAAACCACTATTTACAGGCCTTTAGAGCTTAAAATTTTATTTGCAATTTCTGCAGCCCCTGTCTATGCTTATGACCCATGGAACGGAAATTGGAAGGAAAAACAGCCTTAATTACCGGCGCTTCGCGCGGAATCGGCCGTGCCATCGCCCTCCGCCTTGCGGAGCTTGGCGCCCATATCGTGCTGAACTATGTGCGCAATGAAGAAGCGGCGGAACAAACCGCCCGGGAGTTAAGCAAGCATAAGGTTGAAGTCCTGAAAGTCCAGGCCAATGTCGGCGATCCTGAAGCCCTGGATCCCCTGGTAAAAGCCGCTTTTGACCGGTTTGGCGGAGTGGACATTCTCGTGCATAATGCGGCTCTCGGCGCCTTCAAACCCGTCCATCAACTGCGCCTCAATCAATGGGACCTTAGCCTGGACATCAACACAAAGGCCTTCCTTCTCCTCACTCAAAAAGTCATGCCTTCTATGGAGAAAAAAGGATCGGGCACCATCCTGGCCATTTCAAGCCTAGGCGCCCGGCAATTCATTCCTAATTACGGGGCCATCGGTGTTTCCAAAGCGGCGCTTGAAACGCTGGTCAAATACCTGGGCGTTGAGCTTGCTCCCAAAGGGATTCGTGTGAATTGTGTTTCAGGAGGACTGGTCGATACCGACGCTCTGAAATCATTTCCCCGCTACGAGGAAGTCAAAAAAGAAGTCATTTCCAGCACCCCGGCGGGCAGAATCGGCGAGCCGGATGATCTTGCCAGGATTGTTGCGTTTTTGACACTTCCGGAATCAAGCTGGATTGTCGGCCAAACCATCATTGCCGACGGCGGGTTGTCGCTGGTTTAAGTGCCGGCCTGCTGAAACATCAAAAGCAGCTGCTCTTCGGTGAGTGGCGGCACTTTCGCGGTCTCAAGATTCTCCCCCACATGCGCTTTGCTTTTCATTCCTACCAAAGAAGTTGTGATTCCCGGCACGGAACGCGCAAACTGAAGCGCTTGTTGCGAGGATTTTTCGAGAGGCTTGAAATGGCGGGTAAGCGTTTCGGGGAGCGGCCGCGTGAGTTTTGCCTGCAAAAGGGAAGCGCTGCCGATCACGGTCATTCCGTATTTTTCCGCAACACCTAAAAACGGCAACAGGTTTCCGCCGAAACTCTGATTCGGCAAAACCCAGGCTTCCGGCATTCCGAGATTAAAGGGAAGCTGAACAGCCTTGAAATGATGCTCAAATCCTCCTGTTTCGCGCGCAAGCACGACAAGCTCTTCAATCGAAAGCTGCTGATCATTTTCCCGCGGCACACGATACCCGTTCCAGGTAGCCGTTCCATACATCCGGATTTTTCCCTGCTCCACTTTTTTTTCAAGCCATTCAAAAGCTTTGCGCATGCGGTCTAAAAAGACAGGGCGCTCCAGTTCCTCGGCTTGTGTTTCAGGATTATGGAGATAATAAATATCAATTGTTTCGAGCCCAAGATTCGCAAGGCTGCGGTTCAATTGATCTTCGAGATAAGCAGGGCTCATGGCATGGCAGCCCTGCGCAATGTCTTCCGGCTTCAGGATTCCGGATTGGAGATAATTTTTTTTGAGATAGGCCGGAGGATCTGCCGGATATTCGCCGTCAAAAGGAACGAACCCTCCCTTGGTGCAAACAATAACTTCTTCGCGCCGGATCTTCCCCTCCCGGAACAATTCCGCCAGAGCTTTTCCAAAACTGCGCTCGCTTCGTTGCGCGCGGTAATTGATCGCGGAATCGATCACATTGATTCCCGAAAGCACGGCCTCTTTCAGCGCTTCTTCATAAAGGCGGTCGGTGGCGTCATCCGGTTCGCCGAGATAACTGCCGATGCCGATCGAAGAAAACCACCTATTATTTTTTAAACGGAAATGCCCGTCCGCCAAATGCGGAAAGCGTGCTTTATAACCGGCTGTGCCTTCGAGTGTCGCAAAGCCTTTCATCAATTTCCTTTCGCTTTTAGAATCAAAAAAAGCAGGCCGAATAGAGCCGAGCCGGCATAAGGGAAAATCCATCCGCCTTGCCGGAAAGGGGTTGTCTGCCCTTCCCGAAGAACGACCGGAGCGGTTTCTTTGCCCAGGGAGAAAATATCTTCGCCTTTTTTATTCCGGACCCGCGCATAGACTTCCCCTTTCGGAGAGATAAACGCCGAGACTCCCGTATTCGCGGCCCGGACCACCGGCACTCCGTTTTCCACAGCCCGGAAAATCGAAGCATCCAGATGCTGATACGGCGCGGCAGAGCGTTCAAACCAGGCATCATTGGTCATCACCACGAGAAATTGAGCGCCGCGGTCCACAAAACCGCGCGCAAGCCGCGAAAAAGTGTCTTCAAAACAAATCAAAACAGAAAAAGCGATTTCATGATCGAACAATCGGAAAACCGTGAACGTTTTTCCTGCGCTGAAATCACTCACTCCGAGTGAATAAGCAAAGCGCTCCAAAAACCCGAAAATTCTTTTCAGCGGAACATATTCTCCGAACGGAACCAGATTTTTTTTGTCATAACGCTCCCGGATTTTCCCCTCTCCATCCATTAAATAGGCGCTGTTAAACGCGATATCATCGGTTTCGAGATGCGGGGCCCCGATCAGCAGCGGAATTCCGATCTTTTGTATGAGTGCCTGAACACGGGGCGATTCCGTGTCGCGGTTAAAATAACCGGGGAAGGCGGCTTCCGGCCAGATGATAAGACCGGGCCGGTCAAACGAGGCAAGCTCCGTAAGCTTCAGATAAGTTTCAAGGATGGTTCCCCTCGCCATGGTCGCCCATTTGACGGATTGCGGAATATTTCCCTGAAGCACGGAAATCTGGATTTTTCCTTTTGCGGTTTCAGGTTTTTCCATTTCCCGGTTTCCATAAAAGAAAAGTCCTCCAAAAATAATAACCAGCAGCAAAAAACGAATCCTCTTGTCGTTTCGAGGCCGGATGCACACGTTCACAAGCGCCATCACAAAACCCAATCCGTACGCGCCAAAAACATTGGCGGACTGGAGGACCGGCAACGTACGGGACTGAGAAAAAGCCAGCAGATTCCACCCGAATCCAAAAACAGGAATCTCGGAGCGTAAAATTTCGCAGGACATCCAGGCAAGCGCGGGCCAAAAAATTTTAAGCAAAGGATTTTTGATGCTGCGCCCTTCATAAACCGTCCAGGCAAAAAGCATCATAAAAAGACTTGAAGGCAAAACCAGGGAAGGCCAGGCCAGGAAGTCGACATGAATGACCCAATGGAGGGAGAAAAGAAAAAAAACAAAACCACAGGCAAAACCCCGGGCCAATGCCGTTGCCCGCGAGTTCGCGGATTCAAGAGAGAGAAGAAGAGGAACAAGCGCAATCCAGCCGAGAAATCCCCAGGATACCGGCGCGTAGCAAAGGGCCAGCAAGATTCCGGAAAGTAAAGCCAAACCCACTACGTCATTCCCCGGATCCGCAGCATTTTTTGTATTTTTTTCCGCTTCCGCAAGGACAAGGATCATTGCGGCCCACTTTGGGCTCATCCCGCTTCACAGTTTGAGGCGGTGAAGGAGGGGGGGAGGATAGGAGGGGGGACGTTTCTAGAGCAGAAGGCTCAAAAGCGGCGCTCATTCCCTGCGATTCCGGATGCAAAAATTGGGCTTTGACCCCCGAATCCAGAACACTTGTCACTTTTTCCTCGCGAACCACCTGCACACGGAAAATCAGCTCAATCCCCTCTGCCTTGATGCTCTGAATCATCGCATCAAAAAGAATAAACGCCTCGCGCTTGTATTCCACGAG
>CAYGIT010000014.1:0-28494 GCA_964349955.1 uncultured bacterium | reverse complement strand
CCCGTGGGACCGGTCACGAGCACAATCCCGTTCGGCTTCTGAAGCAGCTCCCGAAACTGGGCGAGATTTTCCGTTTCAAACCCCAATTGATCGAGGGCCCAGAGATTCTTGCTCGGCAAAATGCGGATCACAATGCCTTCGCCGTGGGAAGTCGGCAGCGAAGAAACGCGAAGGTCGAGCGTCTGGTCCTGGGTTTTGACACGCATTTTTCCGTCCTGGGGCATTCGCTTTTCGGCCACATTCAGATTGGCCATGATTTTAATGCGGGAGAGCATGGTGACAAAAAACTTTTTCATTTCGGGAGGAACCGGCGCGTCATGCAGCACGCCGTCAATCCGGTAGCGCAGGCGGATTTTTCCCCGGAACGGTTCCCAATGGATGTCGCTTGCCCGCTTTTTATAGGCATCCAGAATGATTTGGTTGACCAGCTGGGGAACCGAAGCCGCCTCTGCATCATTCTCGATATCTTCGACTTCATGCGTGGAAGTTCCGGCCGGATGGTCATGGCCGGCCAAAGGCGTTTGGGTCAGAATCCTGTCGATCATGTCCGCCCCGATGCCGTAATATTTTTTCAACATCTCTTCAATCTCTTTGGCGGGAGCAAAAGCGGTTTCGATTTCAAAACCGAGGCCCAGGCGGATCTCATCCAGCGTTCCGATATCAAGAATCCGGGAGACCGCGATCGAAAGTTTTCCCCCGCGCACCCGGAAAGGGAAAAATTTATAATACCAGGCAAACTTCACCGGGATTTTTTCAATAAGGACTTTGTCGATTTCCAGGGTCTTGAGAGGGACCCGTGAAGCGCCCGTGCTGCGTGAAAAAAGGTCGAGAATTTCCCCCTCATTCATGAGGCCTTGCCGGACTAAAACGTCGCAAAACGGGGTTTGGGAAGTCTCCGATTCTTTCCAGGCGCGCTCAACCTGGTCCCGGGGAACTGATCCTGCGTTGAGAAGAATTTTATAGGCTGCTTTGTCGGCGCCGATATCCATAGATTAATTTTTCTTTGCGGGAGCTCTGCCGATCAAATAAAAATCGGCGGCAGGGAGAGCGTCAAACTCGCCGGCGATGATTCTTTCGCAGTCTTCGACGGCTTCGGCTGTGGGGACAAAAACACCCTTCTTCCCGGTAAAGGCTTCGCCTACGGTAAAAGGCTGCGTCATGAAATTCAAAAGTTTTTCGGCTCTTTTAAAATCCACCTGGTCCTCTTTGGGAAGTTCATCCACGCCCACCACCTGCACAATGCGCTTCAGCGAATTGTGCTTGGCAAAAAGATAAAGCAATTTCTGGCTCACATCGTAATGCCGCTGTCCCACAATCCGGGGATCCAGATTGGAACAGGAGCTTCGCAACGCGTCAATGGCCGGATAAAAACCTCTCTGCGCGAGATCGCGCGAAAGGGCCAGCGCTCCGTCAAGGCATGCGAAAATCGACACCACGGCCGGGTCGGTCATATCATCGGCCGGAACGTAAACGGCCTGCAGGGAAGTGATGGATCCCCTGCCCGGGATGGAGCGGATCCGCTCTTCGACGGAATTGACCTCCGACTGAAGCGTGGGCTGATACCCTGATTCTCCCGGCACCCGTCCCAGCAGGGCCGCAATTTCCTGGCCTCCCTGGATAAAACGAAAAACATTGTCCATGAAGAGAAGAACATCCTTGTTTTGCTCGGCCAAATCTTCGGCCAGCGTAATGCCCGTATTCACGCATTCGAACCGGGCGCCCGGAGGCTCATTCATTTGCCCGAAAACCAGTTTTACTTTGGGCAAAAGATTATTGTCTTTTAATTCATGGAAAAGGTCATTGCCTTCGCGGATACGTTCCCCGATCCCGACGAAGACGCAAGAGCCATCGTACTTCTTCACAATATTATTGATTAACTCGAGAATAACAACACTTTTTCCGCAACCGGCGCCGCCGAGAATCCCCATTTTACTTCCTTTGCACAAAGGGTAAAGCAAATCGATGAATTTAATGCCGGTTTCCATGACTTCGGGTTTCAAGCTGAATTTGCTTTTAATGTTGAAAAATTCGGGCCGCGGCGGCCTCCGGGTGACCCTGAAATCGGTGCCAGTCAGCGGTTGCATACCATCCACCGGGTCTCCGAACACATTGATGATCCGGCCGAAGAGTTCATCCCCGGTCCGGATGGAAACCGGCAGCCGGGTGTTGACGACGCGCGTGTTCAACTGAAGATTCAAAGTGTCGGAAAGAGCGATACAGCGGACATCGGTATTGCTCATATGCTCAGCGACTTCCAGCACGATCTTCCTCTTGTCAAAAGCCTTGCCTTCGAGGATGTCGTAAAGCGAAGGCATGTCTTCGGTCTTGGTAAACCGCACGTCCACCACCGGTCCGCGCACCCCGATGATTTTCCCGTAGCAGATGACCGGAGCCGGAGAGGCCGGAGCCGCCGATGACGGAACCGTTTTCTCTGTCGTCATTTTGGGTTACCTCCCCTTGCTCTTCGTGATGCTGGTGGAAGTAAAAACTTCACGCATGGCTTTATTCAATTCATCACGGCTTGCTTTTCTCACGCTCATGACCAGCCCTTTTTTCTCGCCGGAAAGCCCCTCAATGGCCGACTCGAGCTGCTGCGAGGTGGCTGCAAATTCCACCAATTGAAGGTCACTGATGGTTTCAACCAGCCGGGCATGGATCCAGATGTCAGCAAGCGCGCTCATGGTTTGGTCGATGGTGGATTCCTGAATAAAATCGCTTTTTTGATGTTTGCGTTTGGCCGGAGCATTCCCTTCCCCGCTCGCTTCGGAATCGTCCTCATCCTCGGACCCGACCAGTTCGGAGGCCGGCAGCAGCGTAATCACGCGCGGTTTCAAAATGGAAAAGGATTTGGCCCAGCAATAAACGAGAGCGACCTTTCCGGATTTTCCGGTCATGACACGGTCAATCAAATATTCCCGGATAAGAAGCGCAAGGTCATAACGGGTGGGAGCATCCGCAAAACTGAAAACCTTGTCCAGGTTCATGCCCAGGCGTTTGCAACGGTCGGCCGCTTTTCTCCCGATCAGGATAATATTGGCCTTGGGGTATTTCGCGTATTCCTTGATGGCCATATTGATAACCTTGGTATTGAGCTGCGCCATAAAAGAAAGGTCGGAGGTCACAATCAAAAGGTCCACGCCCGGGTTATCGTTTTTAACCAGCAGGCAGTTGGTGTCAATGACCCCCATCATGTTGAAAAACTTCATAAACGACCCGAGAAACTGGGCGTAATTGGCTTTCTTCTGCGCAAAAACAAAGAAACGGTTGACGGAGACGTCTTTTAAAACCGAAATGATTTCAAGCAGCGCGTCCACATCATCCAGGTCTCCTTTGAGCCTCGCGACTTTTCCCATTGTGTCTCCGGCTAAACCTTTTCTCTCGACTTATTGCCGGCTTCCTTAATGGAAGTGGCAAGGCATCCGTCCAGAAGGAGCGTCCCGAATTGCAGGACAATCCCGGCAATCAGCTCTTTGTCGATAACTTCGTTGTACTGGATGGTACGGTTCAGTTTGGTGACAAGCAGCAAATTGAGCTTTTCGACTTCTTCTTTCTTGAGCGGGAAAGGCGTGCGGACAATCAGTTCATTGGCAGAGTCGCTGGCATTCGAAAGGTCGAAATCCTTGGCCCGGACCATAAAATCACGCACCATTTCTTCATGGATCAAAGCCACCATTTTTTCGCTAAAAACGCTCCCTAGAATCTCTGCGGCGAAATCAATCGTTTTGTGGCTAAGGCGGGTCTCGATTTCCTTCGCCACTTCCGCCTTTGCGGCATGGCCCTTCGCTACAATTTCTTCCGCTTCTACCCGGGCGCGCTTGATGATCTCCTCTTCTTTTTTTCTCGCATCCTCTACCGCCTGATTTTTCGCTTTCTCCGCCAGGGTGGAGGCTTCCTCTTTTTTGGCCTGATATTCCTTTTCTCCGGTTTCCAGTTTTTCGGTCAACTCTTTCTGTTTTTTCAGAAGGTCCTGATAGGTCTGCCCAAGACGGTTGATCGCGCTTTCCGTATCCCCGTAAAGGATTTTTTTCAGGAAAAAAATGACGGCGCCAAAAACAATCACCTGCAGAACAATAAATTGAAAAATCATCATGACGGTTTTCCTTTAAGTGGCTTTGGTGGTGGCTCCAAAAATCTGAAAAACAACAAGCAGCGCCGTAATGGACGCAGCTTCGGCAAAAATCAGCATTAAAATCACTCCCATGTAAATTTTAGGCGCCGCGGAAGGATTGCGGCCAAGCGCCTTGATGGTGGCCGAACCGATGACCGCGATGACAATGGCAGGCCCCATCACGGCCACCGTCATAATGATAATCACAATCATTCCCTGATTCATTGAATTAATCCCATGCCTTTTTCATCACGGTGCATTTCGGGTCGAGTTCCACGAGAATGGTGCATTCATTGTCTTTAAACATCATAACCCCCACTTGAATGGAAATGTTTTCATGATGCGCGATCTTGATGTCGCCCTGAGGAAGGGCCGCCAGCAACGGGTAGTGAAACGCCAGCAATTCGAACTCCCCCTGGGAACCGCTCAAGTAAACCGATTCGACCGCCTCCTCAAAAATAAGCCCTTTCATGCTCAAGACCTGCAGACGAAACGTGAGGGGGGCGCCCATATCATGCAGCCTCCGCGTCTTCCGGAACTTTGGCTAAAATCTCCGCCACAAAACTTTTAACCACGGCGGTCATCCGCCGTTTAATCTCGTCGGTCAAATCCCTTTTTTCGCAGATAAGCGCCCGAAGCGTCGAGTCATTTTTTTCGACATAGGCGGCGAGGCCTTTCAAAAATTCGTCAGTCTGCACTTTTTCGAATTCTTTCAAAAGCTGCTGGTCTTTGGCATAAAACATGATGAGCTGAAGGTCCATCGGTACCGGCTGGCTGGCGGGTTGCGTCAAAAGGGATTGCAATGTTTCCCCTGTTTCAGGCTTTCCCGGGTTTCCTCCGACGCGCCGCCGGCCTGCAGTTTGCTTGCTTTTAAAATTTCCTTGAACTGGATGAATTCCATGCGCAATGATTTCGTAACGGCCTTGGTGGCCTTCCACTGGACACGGCTTCCTACGCGCGAAACCGACATCCCGACATCGACCGCGGGCCGGAATCCTTCATTGAAAAGCGCGCCGTTCAAAAAAAGCTGCCCGTCCGTCATGGAAACCAGGTTCGTGGGCACATAGGCCGTGAGATCGCCTTCCAGGAGTTCCACGGCGGGAATAAAAGTCATGGAGCCATAGCCATGCGCTTTATCCAGTTGCGCCGCCCGCTCGATCATGCGGGAGTGAAGATAGAAAATATCGCCCGGGTAAGAGTCGCGTCCCGGAGGAACTTCCATCAAAAGAGAAAGTTCGCGGTAGGCCCAGGCATGCTTGGTGAAGTCATCGAAGAAAACAAAAACGTCGGCGCCGCGGTACATGAAATATTCCCCGATGGAGCAGGCGGCGTAAGGCGCAAGGTATTGAAGACCCGGGGTGCTGGAAGCCGCCGCCAAAACAATCACGGTATAATCGAAACAATCGTTTTCCTTGAAAAGATCCACGACTTTTCCCATCGCCGATTTCGTTTTTCCGATCCCGCAATAAATGCAAATCACGTTTTTGCCTTTTTGATTCATGATGATGTCCGTCCCGACTGTCGTCTTGCCCGTCATCTTGTCCCCCAGCACCAGGGAACGCTGCCCTTTGCCCAGAGGCAGCATGGTATCGATCAGTTTGATTCCGGTTTCAAACGTGCGGCTTAATCCTTCGCGGTGCATAATCTCGGGCGCCTTGTTAAAATAAGGAATGACTTCTTCGAATTGAACCGGCCCCAGCCCGTCCATCGCATCTCCCAGAGGACTGATAATGCGGCCTACCGTATTTTTTCCCACCGGCATATTAAACGCTTCGAGGGTGGCGACGACTTCATGGCCCGGCGTGATGGGCTCCTGTTCTTTGACAATCAGAACCTGGGCCGTATCCAGCGTAAAACCCATGATGATGCCTTCGGTCCCCATGCCGAACTTCACCAGCTGGCCCAGAAAGCAATTTTTGAAATTACCGACTTTGACAATGCACCCGCTGACAGATTTGACGATGCCGTATTCTTTGTACTTTAAATCGCTCATGGCTAGGCAGCTTTTTCTTGTGGAGGTTGAGGGGCGGCCACCGGGACGGGAGATTCCGTCACTGCCGGTTTGCCCCATTTGCTTTCCTGAAGTTTCTTAAGCCAGACCATATAGAAAACGGATGAAAAGACCGCCAGGAAGAGGATGATGCCTCCGATGATCCACCAGATCACCGGACGGTCCGGCTGAATCCCCATGGCCACCAGGACCAGGTTCTTTGTTTCCAGCAATTTCTTGATGAAAAGAATGCTCATTTTCCCAAAGACGCTTGATTCATCATGTTTCAAATTAAGTTCCGGCAGCAGGTCCTGCAATTCCCGCATTTTTTTCTTGACCAGATCCACCCTTTGGGAATTCAAAACAAACGCCCGCATATGGTCTTCCAGCGCCGTGGAAGACTCGACTTCGGATTGAAGCTGATTGACTTCCTCCAGAGTGGTGAAAATATAATCCGAGCGCTGCTTGGCAAAACCTTCGTAAGAACTTCCCTTAAAAAGACCCGAAAGTTTTTCCGTCTGTTCTTTTAAAAAATCGAGCTCGGTCTGCGGGATGTACCAGATATCGCGCAAGGTGATGATGTACTTTTTGGTTTCTTTGCCGGCGAGAATCTCTTCTTTTTCAAGCACATAACGGCTGCTGGCATCGTCATAAAGCACCATGAAATCCAGTTTATTCAAAACGTCATCCACTCCGATTTCCTTGGGCAGAGGCGACCGCACCTTCATTTTGACTTGTTCCGCCGAAGGATTTTCGGCGGAAATCATGTATTTCAGCTCTTTGACAGTGCCGTCTTTTTCCTCTTTCAGTTTGTTCATGGAGCCTATCGAAAAAATATTATTCCGGATATCTTCCAGTTGCTTGACATGCGCCCGGTAAAGCTCGATGCGCTGTTTGATGGGAAGCTCCATTTTTTCTTCTTCGTCGATGCGGTTCAAGGCCTCGGAGGCTTTGTCATAAAGGAGTTTTGCGGTTTCCGAAAATTTCGTGTTTTTCAAAGATTCGAAGCTTTGGGCCAATTGCGTCTTTGCGGCTTCCATGTCGTCGGGAGAAACGGCCCACACGTCTTTGATACGGATTTCGAGGGTCTTCGTTTCCTGCGGCTGAAGCTGCACTTTTTTGATTACAAAATAGCTTTTACGGTCCGAATCGTATTGGATCTGCATGTCTGCTTTTTCGAGAATGTCCTCGGGCTTGACTTCCGGAGGCAGGTATTGTTTCACCTCGGTTTCCAGCACCTGGGAGGAGGAGGGGTTGATGGCCAGAACTTTTATTTTAACATCAGTCCCGGCAAACAACCTGTTGTGCCCAATAATGGCCATAAACACAATAAGTAGTATTTTTCGCCTTAATTGACTCATATAGTTAGCCTTCTTTATACATTGATACCTTATGAACCTGAAAATTGCAAATTAATTACAAGGAATTCTTTACTCCAGATTCTATTAACGGCAGGGAAAGAGGGCTTTTAAGGGGCCAAAAAAAGGGACTTTTGGTACTTTTTTAACAAGGTAGGGGCGCCATTTATGGCGCCCAGGGCGCGATGAATCGCGCCCCTACACCTTATTTCTTATCCTCAAGGGTCTTCACGCGGGCTTCCAGGATGGCCACGGATTGGGCCAGAATTTCGCTGCGCTTGTTTTGTTCATTGGCGTAAAGCGTCAAGAGCAGGCCCAGCAGGATTTCGAAAAGGAGAAACAGGAAGAACACAAAATTGCTGGGCAAGGTGAATCCTGCCAGGGTGGAGAGCTTATAAAGAAGCGGATCATAAATGGCAAAGCCGAGCACGGTGAAGCCGATAGCCAGCCAGGTGAGCGCATACTTGAAAGTCATTTTTTCCCGCCGGATCAATTCGATGACGAAAATCAAAATGGCGAAGGAACAGGCAATGGCAAAATATTTGACGTTCATGGGCTCTCCTGTTTTTTCTTGCGAAGCGTATCGATTAAAATGGCCAGGGTGACTTTCAGCATGTAATAGGCGGTGGCAAAAGCGCGAATGGAAGACTGCCCGCCAAGCCGTTTTTTCATATTGACCGGCACTTCGCCGATCCTTGCTCCGAACCGCTGCGCGCGCTTGATGGCTTCGGGTTCCGGAAAATCAATGGGATAACTCTCGGCAAATTCCACGATCAATTTTCGGTTGATGGCCCGGAATCCGGACGTGGGATCGGTCAATTTGGCATGGACCAGGCTTTCGAGAAGCTTTGAGAATAACGAAATCCCCGCCCGGCGTAAAAAAGTAGATTTGAATTCGGAAGAGTTGGAAAGAAAACGGCTGCCGATGCACATATCCAGTTCTCCGGAAAGCAGGGGCCGCAAAAGAGCCTTCAAATAGGCCGGATCATGCTGGGCATCGCCGTCGATCTGGACGGCAATGTCAAAGCCCTCCCTTTGCGCCACTTTAAATCCTGTCTGGACCGATCCCCCGATTCCGAGATTGTAGGGCAGCGAAACGACGCGAGCGCCTGCCGCGCGCGCTTCTTTCAATGTGCCGTCCGAAGAGCCGTCATTGATTACCACGATGGCCACTTCTGGATGAAGGCTGCGAATGCTTTCCACCACATGACGGATGCTGTCTTCTTCGTTGAAAGCAGGAATAATGACAAGGATTTTAGGATTCACAAAGTCCCCTGCCCAGCCTGGGCTTTCAGGGCGTCTTCGACCCGGCCGAGCAATTCCCGGGCTTTGGAATGCCGGGAATCGATTTGCAGCACATGCTGCAAGGAAGCCCGGGCGCTTTCGAGCTGATGCCGGTTGAGATAAACCAAAGCCAATCCAAAATGGCTCTCGAGATTGCTCCAGTCTTTGGCAACGGCTTTCTGAAATTCTTTTTCCGCCGGCTCCCACTGTTGGCGGGCCGTAAAAATCTGGGCGATACTATTGTGAAATTTGGCGATTTTTTTATTGTCCTGCGTATGGCGAATTCCCTCGTTGAAGATGGCGATGGCATTTTTGAGGTCATCCTTTTTAACAAACGCCATGCCCAGCGCTCCGTAAACTTCCGGCTCCGAGACCTTTTCATGCTGCACGACCGCGCCTAATTCCCGGATGCAATTGTCCCACAATCCCTGCTGAAAACTCATCAGCCCGAGTTTTTTATGGCATTCCACCGAAGGATTTCTTTCGCAAGCGGCATTGAAATTTTTCAGGGCCTCTGCGGGGTTTCCCATTTTCATGTAAATACTTCCCAGGATTCCGTAAAGGCTGACCGTATCCGCGCCCCGGCCGGCATTGCGCAGGGCCCGGTTCAAATAATTCACGGCGTCTTCATACTGATTCATTTGATAATAAGCCATCCCGATATTGCTCAAAATCTTGGCATTGTTCCAGTCTTTTTTCAGGGCAAGGAGCAAAGTGCTCAAGCCTTCCTGCGACTGCCCCTGTTTGATTTGCACCAGCGCGAGATTGGTTTTCATTTCCCAATTGCCCGGTTGAAGCGAGACCGCCCGGCGTAGCGCGTTCGAAGCGGCAAAGAGATTGCCTTCCGCCAAATAGGCTTCGCCGAGAAGGCCCAAAGCGGAAGCCTCATTGTTTCGCTGCCCGGAGGAACGAAAAGCGGTCACGGCTTTTCCCAGCTCTTTGATCGCTTGCTGTGGCTTGCCCAATTTCGCGTAAAGCGCGCCGATATCATAATGAAGCTGGGCATTGTCCTCAAGCGACAGGGCTTTTTTCCAGGCATTTAACGTGTTGTCGGTCTGTCCCAAACGCAGGTAAAAAATACCGAGCGCATAATAAAAATCGCCGGACTGCTCCGTCTGGATCAGTTTCATGTACGAATTCAGGAGAATCTGAAGCGTGCCGCCTTTCAGGACATTGACTCCCTCGCGAAAATTCATGTTCCGGGTCAGTAAAATGATTTGCTCATTGTCGGGATCGAAACGGGTGGGAATTTGCCGCTCCACCACCGGAGACATGATGCTGTTCCGGTTGGCCGTGTGCACGGCGCCGAAGAGATGCCCCATTTCATGGGTGAGCGCCGTTTCTTCCTGGATTTTAAAAAGCCGGTTGAACGGATAACGGAGTACCAGGTAGCCTGAAAAAGGCCGGGCCTGGCCGATGGTGTGAAGGTCGCGGACTGATTGGCTGTCGGGAAAATCGGTCAGCCGGGTTAACCCGATGATCAAATCAATATTTCCCATCTGATCGATGGGAAAATGGCCGCGCAAATCTTCGAGAAGCCCGGCGGTGCCTTCCTTTTCATTGGCGGAAGGCCAGTCGGCAAAGGTCACGGCCTTGAATTTCATTTTGAATTGGCTTTCAAAAATCCGGGAGGTGTAGCCCAGGCGCCGCTCGAATTCGGACTTCCAATTGGGAATGGATTTAAAGCTCGGCGCAACAACCACGGCTACGCGCAATTCCCGTTTGGGAAGGAAAGCCAACGCATTTCCGGAAAAAAACAGGCAAAAAAAAACGAGCGTGGCGATCTTTTTATGCATGAGGTTTTTCCGCCGGCTCCGGTTTTAATTTTTTAAAAAATCAGCTCTAAAAAAATCGTCCGCAGATTGGCCCACCAGCCCGGCTCCGCCTGCCACGAGGACATTCTTTCCTTTATAAAACATGCTTTTTGCGTTTCCTGTCAATCCTTGAAAATACTGTAACGGCCGGCCTGATGTTCCTTGTGTGTGAGGTACCATTCCATGGTTTCGCGGATCCCCTGATCCAGCGAATACTCCGGCTTAAAACCAATCGATTCCCGGGCTTTCGTGATATCCATGAGCCTTTTTCGGTTTCCGGCCGGGCGGCTTGTGTCCCATTCGATTTTCGGGGCTTTGGGCGCGTATTTGCAAATCGTTTCGATAAGCTCCCGGATCGTAACTCCAATTCCGCTGCCTAAATTAACCGGGTCGCAGGGCTTTGCTTTTTCCATGGCGAACATCATCCCGCGCGCGCAATCTTTCGAATAAATAAAATCCCGGACCGGTGTTCCGTCGCCCCAGACCACCAGCGGATCCTCGCCGCTCAAGACTCTTGCGATCAACGCGCCGATGACCATCGCGGTTTTGGGATTAAAATTATCAAAAGGCCCATAAACATTGGCCGGACGAACAATTACAGATTCAAATCCATATTGCTCGAGAGAAGCTTCGCACTGAAGTTCCCCGAAGCGCTTAGCCCAGGCGCCGTACCAATCTGAAGGATGCGGAGGTTTATCCCATACTTCATTCTCGCGAAAAATTTCTCCGTCCGGATAAACGCCGATGGTGCTGGTAAAAAGGTATTTTTTGATGCCGCTTTCGCGCGCCGCCTTCAGCATATTCAGGTTCATAAAGGCATTGCCCTCAAGGAACCTGGCTCCTTGGCTGCGGCCGATCCCGACGCCGCCTTTGATGCCGGCCAAATGAAAAACATAATCCATGCCCGCGCAAGCTTGCAGGCAGGGTTCAGGCTGCATTAAATCGAATTTGAGGAATTCCACGCCGGCAGGCAGTTCAGGGTCCCGGTCAAGCGAAGCGACCCGGACTTTGGCTCCGCGCGGCAGAAGAATCTCCAGCAGCGCGATCCCGATCATGCCGGTACCGCCGGTGATAAGAACTTTTTTATTTTGAAAAAAACCGGTATTCATGAATGCCCCTGGGTTTTCGCCTGGCTGCGAACCCAAGCCAGGGTTTTACGGATCCCTTCGTCCAAAGTGATTTCAGGCGTCCACCCGTATTTTTTCCGGGCGCGGTCGCAATTGATTTTGAGGTTGAATCCGATGGAAGGTTTGGAAGGATCGAATTCCATGCCGAGATTTTTCCCCGAAGCCGCAATGATCTTTTCATTCAGTTCTTTGATCGAAATATTGATGCCGCGGCCGACATTGACAAGCTCGAAACGGTCCTGCTGTTTTTCCAGAACTTTTTCCACAAAAGACAAAAGGTCATCGATATAAAGAAGATCCCGTTCTTCGGAGCCGTCCCCCCACACAAGAATTTTTTCGTTTTCCCGCGCTTGCAAGACTTTCGTAACGGTGGCGCCAAAAACATGCGACTTGTTAAGATCGAATTTGTCATGCGGGCCGTAAATATTCGAGTGGCGGATCACCGCATATTTCGTTTCGCTGATACGGGAATAAAACTCGCACATTTTTTCGTTATAAATTTTTGTCCAGCCGCCGCCGAAGTATTTGCCGTAAACTTCGCCCTTAAGGTCTTCTTCTTTTACCGGCGCTTCCTGAGGCAGGTAAACGGTCGTGCAACTAAAGAAAATCACGTGTTTCACTTTCTCTTCGAAGCAGGCGCGAAACAAGAGCGCATTCATGACGGCGTTGTCCGTCACATGGAGATAAGGATGCTCCAGAATATCCCGCGCGCCGGAAGTCGTGGCCGCAGCCTGGATGATCACATCCATTCCCCGGACGGCTTTCGTCACTTCCCTGGAAACCGTTAAATCCGCTTCAACCCATTGGACTCCTTTACCGCCGGCGGGTTTTTTATCGCGGTAGGTCGCATAAACTTCATAGGACGGATTTTTCAAAAAACGTTCGCGCAGATTTGTTCCGATAAAACCTGACCCGCCTAAAATCAAAAGTTTACGTTTCATCGTGCGGCCTCCTGGGCCAAAGAACTGCGGTACCAGTGAATTGTTTTTTTCAGGCCTTCACTTAAAGAAGTGCGTGCTTTCCAGCCGAGAATTTTTTCGGCCTTTTCAGGGTTGGAAACTTTGTAAGGGATCATCGAGGGTTTGGAAGGATTGAAAAACACCTTCGGGTCATAGCCGGCGTGTTTGAATAAAACCGGCAGGACTTGTTTCACAGTCGTCGCTTCCGCGGCACAGAGATTCAAAGCTTCCGCTTCCGCGTATTTTTCCATCATCAGAAGAAGCCCGTCGGCGAGGTCATCAATATAAGTGAAGCAGCGCACGTCATCTCCGGTGCCCCACACTTCAAAAGGATCCGTGCTGCTGACCGCTTTCACAATCAGGGATGGAATCACGTGGCTGTCTTCCGCATCGAAACGGTCATGAGGGCCGTAATAAGCAGTGGGCCGCGCAATCGCGTACTTCGTTGTGCTCGTCATTTGAAAATGTTTGCACAAGGTTTCGAGATAACGGCAAGTCCATCCCAAACCGTAATTCACCGGGCCCGGAGGATCGCCCTGGAAACCTTCTTCTTCGGTATTGGGTTTTCCGGTATGCGGGTACACATAACTGCTGCTCATAAAAGCACAATGTCCGAGTTTCATGGCCGCGGCAAGGGCAATCAGCCGAGCGTGGAGGATTAAATTATAGAGAATCAGTTCTGAAGGATTTTCCTTTTGAGCTTTCGCGCCGCGGACTTTGGCGGCACAAAGAAACACCCTGTCGATGTCCTTAAAAACCCGGGCCGCTTCCGCGTCATTCGTCAGGTCGCAGGTCACAACTTCCAGGCGGGGGTGCGCAAACGGGATTTTACGGGAACGGTACTGGGTCGCGCGCACATAAGCGCCGCGTTCTAAAAGAAGCGGGATTAAGCTCTGCCCCAAAAGCCCGGCGCCGCCGGCAACTAAAACATTTTTTTCTTTATAAAAATCCATGCGGTCTTAAGAGTTCGCGGAACCGGTGCGGTTCAAGAAAGATTCGAGATTCAGGACACGAAAACGCTGCTGCCAGTAATCGGATTGGCCCAAAAATTCGCGGGTCATTTCCAAACGTTTGGCGGCGTCGCCTTTGTGGCCAAGTTTCGATTCTACAATGCCCAGAAATAAATTCGAAAGCGGGTTGCCAAACGTCATGCGGTCAGAAATGTCCGCGAGAAACCGGCTCATTTTCTGTAACTTTTCCGTGGAGGTTTGTTTCAGGATTTTCGCGTAATTGATTTCGTAATCGGCCATGAACCAAAGATCGCTCAGTTCCTGCTTGGTCGGGATCACGTCCAGGCGGCCTTCGAACATATTGTAAAAGTCCCGCGCGTTGAGACGCTGTTCTTCTTCTTTGCGCCGCTGGCGCTCGGATTCGCGCACGGAGAACATCGTAAAGCCTTCGCCCTCGGTATTCAGGCTGTTTTCCTCGATCAGCCCCAGAGCCACCATTTCATTATAGATCGGTGTCGAGGGAAGCGGCGTCAGCAGCTGTACCGTATACCAATCCAGGTCCATGTCGCGCGAGAGTGCGATCGTGTCGCGCAGCTGACCGAGCGTTTCCTTGGGAAATCCCATAATCAGAAAGCCGCGCGTAAAAATCCTCGGATACTTCTTCATCATCGCGCCAAGTTTCTGGAAGTGTTTGACCCCGGAAGGTTTTTTAATTCTTTTCAGGATCTCGTCGTTGCCCGACTCCACGCCGAAATACATTCCGATACAGCCGGACTCCGCGGCCGCGGGAATCAGCTCATCGTGCACGACGGCGGCGGAACCAATCACGCCGTTCGAAGCGTCCCAGGTAATATCGAGTTTGCGGCGCACAATGCCTTTAAACAATTCAAGCGTGCGGTCTACATTATAAAAGAGATCGTCATCTAACCAGGTGATGTGGCAAATATTGTATTTATCCCGGAGGTTTTCGATTTCATCGAGGACGGATTCTACGGAACGCGCGCGTACGCCCGGTCCGTTAAAATTTGCGACGCTGCAGAACGTGCATTTGGCGCGGCAGCCGCGGTTGGAAAGCACCGCTCCGCCTAAGGCCGCTTCAGGCCGCCAATAGCGGAAAGTTCCGATCTCTCCCAGCCGGTTATATTGTCCAACCGGCAGCGTGCCATAATCCGGAATCACATTCAAATCTTCCGGCCCCGGCGCCTGGCGTTCATCGAGCGCGGTATAGCCTTCAGCTTCCAGCCACGTTCCCACCTGCGAGAGTTTTTCTTTTTCGATTTTTCCGTTCACAAAATTCAGAAGGTCGCAGAAACTGATGTCGCCTTCATAGAGCGATACGAAATCGATATTTTTTCCTTCTTTTAAAACATGCTTCGGCGCATTCGTCACATGCACGCCGCCGGCAATCACCACCGTATTAGGGCTGCAGGCCTTCACGAAATCCGCGCTCTGGATCAAAAGCTCATGGCCCATCGTAAACGTGCAGGTCAGTCCCACAAGTTCCGGTTTAAAATTTTCAATCTCGAGCCGCAGGCGGTCCTTCCAGATTTTTCGGATCTCGTCTTCCGTCACCGAACCTTCGGCGCGGCTAAAAATATAATCGAAGACCACGTAATTGAGATCGAGCAGCACCGGTTCATAACCATGCTGTTTGAGCTGAGCAGACAAAACACCGAGCGAGTAAGGCGGGTACATATAATAACGCTTATTGCGGGCGATCCGGGTGTCGACTTTAGATTCGATCAGCTGCAGGGGCTGGACCAGCAAGATTTTGCGGCAGCCGGAAGGAATCAGGCTTTTGAGTTTGTCCGCGATCTTTGTTCTCATGTCGGGCTTTGCGATTTCAATCATCGTTCACCTTGTTTTAAAGAAATAATCATCCGCTGTGCATTGTTGCCGGGAATGAACGGTTCCCCTTTTGTAATATAGGAACAGGAATAAAGGGGCCGGGAACGGTTGGAACGATTTGCATAAGAACCGTGAATCGTGTTGCCG
The DNA here is from genome assembly GCA_964349955.1 of uncultured bacterium. Classification (GTDB taxonomy): domain Bacteria; phylum Omnitrophota; class Omnitrophia; order Omnitrophales; family Aquincolibacteriaceae; genus CAYGIT01. The sequence continues at coordinate 12,909 of CAYGIT010000014.1, read as the reverse complement.
TTTAAAATAAGCAGGCTTCCTTTTTTGAAAGACAAATCGACTTTTTTATAATGATCCGGAACTTTCACCGCATTGCCAGGATTCGCGCCTTGCGGCTCGCGGTAACTGATCACAGGATCGGCTTCCAGCAGGTCTTCGGCGTGAGAACCGGGATAAATGTAGAGGCTGCCGTTTTCTTTATCGGCATCGGCAAAGAAAAGATTGGTCGTGATGTATTGCTTGTTCGCATTGCGCGGGTATGTATTATCCTGATGCGGGTTCCAGGCTTGGGAAGCATACGGCGAACCGGCTTGTTTAAAAAGCATTTGGCTCATCAATCCCACCACTTCTTTGCCCTGCAGGGTTTCAAGCGCCGCCACGGCTTTCGGATGTTTCATATAATCCCGGAATATCTTCGCGGTTTCGCGGATGACTTCCGGCGAACTTCTAGGATCCTGGCGCGCAAGCGCATCTTCCCGGTCCGGATTCATAATCGCTGCGTAATCTTTGCCGGCATGAAGATAAATGCGATTGAGAAGAAAATCACATTCGCCGGGAGTAATAATGTTTTCCAGGACTAGATGACCGTTACTCCGGTAAAACGCTTTCTGTTCCCCGGTTAACTCACAAATTGTTTTTTTTTCGATTCCCTGAGACATGTCCACTCCTGCCAAATCAAGCGTAGGATTTCATACCCGCATTTAAAAGGCCGCATCTTCCGCTCGCCGCCGATCCGTTTCGGTTCGTCGCCCGGAATTTCCATGACCTTCCGCTTTTCCTTTGCGCAGCGGATAGAGAGATAAACATCGTAACTGCCGTAGTGCGGCAGCTCCATCATGTCGCGCAGCAGCTCCGTTTTCCATCCCCTGAAAATCACCAGCGTGTCCGTATAGCGGCCGCCGAATAACACATTGATCATGGTCGTAAACACATAATTCCCGAAAGCGGTAAAAAAATCGTCGTCTGCACTTTTCGCGCCGTCCAGATACCGCGAAACAATGACCATGTCATAACCGGCCCGCATTTTTTCCACCAGCAGCGGAATATGTTCGGGGATGGAATTCCCGTCCGGGCTGAACGTAATAATCACATCACTTTGAATTTGCTCGATCGCATCTTTATAGGCTCCCGTCGCGCCGCTTCTCGTCTGCTGGATCACGCGGTATCCCAGCGACTCGGCCCATTCCGGCGTTCCGTCTTTGGAACCGCCGTCGATCAAGACAATTTCATCAACCCATTCTTTTTTAATCCGGGGTGCAATCGCCTTGAGTCCTTCAATTTCATTCAAGGTCGGCAATAATAAAGTAATTTTCATGAACTCCAGCGATTCTCAAAACAATTCATTATATAGTGATAATTATTTATATATGCTTTTATCGATCAATACATAGTAAAGCATAGCTGAATTCCGAGTAGATTTCAAGATGGATTTTGGCCAAAATCACATCCGCTCTAACTCTTTACGGCTATTTGGGATAGCAACTATAGAGCCCTTAACGGCGGACCAAGGTACGGATTTTTGCGACGATACGCTCGGCACTCGGTGCCCCGTTGTCAAAACGCGGCGCAAATCCTGCGGTGCGCTCTTCCAGGCCCAGCGCGTGGACCGGGACCGAAGAAGCATGCATCAAATCATAAGCAATCGACCGTGACGGCCCGCCGACTTCGAAATCGGAATCCAGAACAAGACCGAGTTTTGTTTTTTTCACGGCGCGCAGCATGTCGTCTGTTATTTTCAACGGCTTGAGCCACATCAGATGAAATAAATTACAGCGGATGCCTTCTTTTTCCAGCTGCTTCATGGCTTCGATCGCATTCAAACGCGTCGCGCTGATCGCAAAGAGTGTAATGTCTGCATTTTCCTGCACTTGCAAGGCCATTTCATAATTCACCGGAAAACTGCGGCGATGCTCACTGACATAAAGCGGTTCGTCGTGACTCATAAACCAATTCCAGGCTTCCGTCCATTCCCCCGGAGTCATCGGTGCGCAGACCGGCAGGCCGGGCATGCGCATCACTATGCCGTGATGACTTGCCGAAGCCACGGGACCGATGCCGCCTTCCATCGCGATCGAACGAATAAGCAACGGGCAAGAAATATTCCACATTTCTTTCGACTTCGCGGCATAATTTACCAGGGGCGGCGCGTTGTACCACATGAAGCCTTGATAACGGATCACGTAAATCGGGCGGCGGCCTACAAGCGCGGCTCCGACCGCAATGCCCGCGCCCGCGACGTCGGCCATCGAAAGTTCGACAATGCCTTCTTCTTCCGTCATTTCGGGAATCGTGCCGCCAACCCAGCCGACCGCGGTGACACACTGGCCGAACAAAAGGCCTTTGCCTTCGGTCAAATGTTTACGCGTAATGCTTTTTATGGTTTCGGCAACCGTGACTGCCATAATTTTTCCATTTCGAGCTTGGCCTCGTCTTCAATTTTTTTCGCTTCTTTTCCGAGGCCAAGGATTTCGAGTTCCTGTTTAAACATTTCAAAACGGTTCCATTCCGGAGCGCCATCATTGCCTGTCCCCGAATGCCAGAGCTGGCGGCAAGTGCGGATATTGAGAAATGCCGGAAGGCTGTGAAGGGATTGCTGGGTGTAATACGCAATCAGCCACGGATCGTCCGTGATATCGGCCGCCTGCATGCCAAGTGAGCGGGCCACATCCGTCATGTTCCAGGTGCGGCGCGTCTGGACTTCGGTGAGAATCGAAAGATTGTTGTCTTCACAGATAAAAAATACGGGGAGTTTTTTGGAGACCGCGTAGCCCATCGCACCGAAAACATAATCCTCTTCAACGGATGCATCGCCAGTCATCGTGAGCACGCGCTTGCCCGATCCCAAGGCTGCGCCGACGGCAATCGGAACTTGGTCGCCCATCAATCCGCTATGTCCGTACATGCCGATCGAAGGATCATGGAGGGACGCGGAACCGCCCATGCCGCCCGCGCATCCCGAATCTTTGTGCAGGAGTTCATCGGCCAATTTCAAGGGATTGCCGCCGAACGACAGGTAATAGGAATGCCCCCGGTGCTGAGCAAAAATTAAAAAGTCTTTCGTGACGGAGGCCATGGCCGCAGGAATATGCTCCTGGCCTACGGAAAGATAAATCGGCGCTTTCATCATCCCCGCGTTATAAGCTTTCGCGGTTTCAAGTTCAAAATAGCGGTTGAGACAGGTCTGGCGGAAAATCGCAAGCGACTGTTCTTTCGGAAACTGCGCGGAAATCCCCGGGATCATGCCGAGGTCCGGCCCCCGGCCGCGGATACTGGCGGGCTTGCGCGTTTTCGATTTTCCGTCTTTTGGCTTTGCCTGCGTTTCTTCTTTTCCTTTAATCGTAAGGAGGGTCAAACCTTCAGGCGCAGGAAATGCCGCCGCGACCCGCATCAAACTCATAATGGATCCCACATCGCCCGGGCCCACAATCACTTCGCCGCCTTTACTCATGAGCGCTCCATCGAGAACCGCCACGACATCGTCGGGCGGACGGTGATGCAGCGATGCGATATCTTTTATTTTTTCTACGCACAGGGTGAGATCGTGGACCGGATATTCGTGTACTTTTCCTTCCGCCGGCGCAGTGAAACGCAACGCGTCTTTCGGCAGGGCCGTCATTTGGTCCGAACCTTCATAGGATTTTCCCTGGCGGCCGTAAAGGTCTTCGAAGCGTACAAGATTTTCTTTATCCACCGGCGTTTCGAATTCGAGCAACGCAATGCCGCCGGGAGAAACCGCGCGCGTGGAATGAAACAGTCCTGGCCGTATGACGAGTTTGCTCATCGGTTTCATTCTGACAGAATCCTGCAGGAAAGAAATAGTCGCTTCGCCGTTTAAAAGAATGATGCCAGTTTTTTTCCTGGGGTGGCAGTGAAGCGAAGTGGCGGCGCCTTCGCGGAGAAAAAGGTACCAAATCGCCACATGATCGTTCTGATAAACCAGGTATTCATAACCCCACGGTTTATTGACAAGCACGTTTGAAAAATCCATTTTAGGAAGAACCATCCCGGAAATACTCCAAAGCTTTAAGGAAATGAGGCTTTACGCCGTTAAATAAATTATCGGCAAAACCTCACTTAACTTCAAGGAGTAGTTCTTCCTTTTAGAATGATAAAAGTATCCTTGCAGACGAAGGCCAGCCCCCTTATTCTCACTCTCGTGCTTGCCATCAACGCGATTTTTCTTCGGGCCGCAATGTACGGCCAATTCGATCCGGGAGATAACGGCAGTTTTATGGATTTGTCCTGGCGCATCCTCTGCGGCCAGAAACTTTACGTTGACGTCATCACGCATGTTCAGCCTCTTTTTCCTCATATCATGGCCCTGTTTTTTAAACTTTTCGGATACGGGCGTCACGGCGCTCTCGCTCATATGGTGATCAGCAGTTCGGCCATGATTTTTTTAGTTTACGCAATCGCGCGCCGCCTGCCCGTCTATGCTGTTGCTACCGTCCTCGCCCTCACCATGACCGGGTTTTACTGGAATTATCCTTTTCCCAACTATAATCAAGACGGTTTTCTTTTCGGCATGCCGGGGGTTTGGGCCTTGTCGTCGCAGATTCCTTTCGCTACAAAACGCAGCGCTTTCAGGACCGCGCTCCTTTGCGGATTTTTCGCCGTCCTTTCCGCGATGATCAAGATCAATATCGGAGTAATTTACGGGGCCGTTTTCGCGGGCACTCTGATACTCGGCCCTTTTAAAAAAGAAAGCCTCGCGGGTTTTACAGCCGGAGGACTTGCGGGAATCGCTTTCACGCTCCCGATGACCGGCGATCTCCGGGAATTCCTGTCTCAAAATTATCTTTATGCCCGCAATCAAGCGATACGCGGGCATCATTCCCATGTATTTCTTGTTTTAAAAAATTGGCAGGTGAACGGATATTGGATTCCCGTGACACTCGTGCTGCTGCACCTTGGAAAAGACGTGCGGAAACTTCTTCAGCGGACCGCGCTCTTTACCGGAATCTTTTTCGTGGCAGTGATTCACTACTATACTTCTTCCATGTTCATTAAAGCCCATATTCCGCTCATGGGAACATTGGTCGGCCTGGGTTGGCTGCTTCTGGAAGAAGTCCGTGACAATGCCGGCACAGGCGCGGCCTTAAAAGGAATCCGCCGCTTTACGGTTCCTGCGCTAATTGTTTTTTCCGTGTTTCAAATGGTCCAGAGCGCGGCGTTCAGTTCTCAAATCGCTTTCGGGAAAGCACATCCAAATCCCGACCTTCACCGCGAATATGTCATCAAGACCGAACCTCTCACCGGATGGCAATCCCCGCAGGCTTTGGGAGAAGCGTTCGACCAGGTTTCCATTTATCTGAATCAATCCGTCCCAAAAAAAGACAGCCTTTTAATTCTCGCGCCGCTCTATCCTCTTTATGCGATGACGGGCAGGCAAAGCTACCGCGGCATCAGCTACGATTTTAAAATCGAGAACATGCCCGCTCCGGGAGCCCATGTGCAGCGCGTCAAAAAAGTAATTTTGAACAATCCGCCGGACTGGCTCCTCACTTACAAAGACGAAAGCCCTTTCCCCATCAATGCCCAACTGGCCTATATGGAAATTCAGGGATTTATCCTTGCGCATTACAAAATTGAGAAATCGTGGGGGCCGATCGGGCTTTTGAAGAAGGTCCGGTAGGAATTATTTTTGAAGAAGTTTCTGAATCCGCGGCGATTTGCGCAGGTCCTGAAACGAACCTAGAATTTCATCCGCTTCATGAAGGTATTTCGGGTCCATCGTCGTACTCAGGGCAATGCAGTAAATCCCCGCTTTCTTTGCGGATTCAACTCCAAGTGGCGCATTCTCAACCACAAGGCATTCCTCCGCCGGCGTTAAATTCAATTTGGACGCGGCAAGGAGATAAGGCGCGGGCGAAGGTTTCCCCTCTTTGAGTTCATCGCCGGTCACGACGGCGTCAAAACTTTCCAGAAATCCCACGGGCACCGAGCCGGACAAACGGTTTCGCAACGCCGCCGTCACGACGGCCGTGAGAATTTTTTTCATCCGCAAATCTCGCAGCAAATCCAGAACGCCGGGATAGAGTTCGAAATGATGGTGCTTCAAATAGTGGTTTTCTTTTTTCTTCACCACTTCCTGGACGTCCGGAACTTCCCGGCCGTAGCGGCCAAAAAGCCAGGCAGGCACTTCGTGGACTTTCAAACCTTAGACGGGATAATAATCCTCCGGCTGGATTTCTATGCCGTAATCCCGGAGCGCGCCTTTCCAGGCATTGAAGTTATCCTCCATCGTTTTGGCAAGGACGCCGTCAAAATCAAAAAGAATGGCTTTGGGAGGCATGTTTCTCCACCTGCTCCAGAACTTCTTTCATCCAGGGGCCAAGATGTTTGTAATGAGGGCAACTGACAAGATTTCCGTCGACAACGGCCGGCCCATCCACGTAGGTGGCGCCTGCATTATTGATATCATCCTTGATGCTGTAATAACCCGAAACTTTTCTTCCTTTCACGATCTTCGCCGAGATCAAAAGCTGGCCCGCGTGGCAAATACTCGCAATGACTTTTCCTGAGGCATTGAAGTCCGCGATGAATTGAAGAAGCTCCTTGTCCTGGCGCATGTATTCCATAGCTTTTGCGCCGCCGGGCAGAATCAGGAGGTCATAATCAGCAACTTTGATTTCCGGAATGTCTTTGGTCGGAATAATTTTTACGCCGATGGAACCCTGGCATTCTGCCTTGCCCCGGACCGCAACATCCACTTCATAACCGTCTTCCTGGACCCTGTAATACGGATAGATATATTCGTGATCCTGAATGAATTTTCCCGCTAAAATGACCGCTTTCCTCGACATATTACCTCCTTAAAAAACTGCTTTATTGATCCTTGGGTTCAATCGTTTGCGAAACGGCTTTTCGGCATCATTCGATAGCCTTTAATCAACTCGCCAATTCCTTCGTCCAGCGAATGGCGTGGTTTGAAACCGCTCTTTTCGATTTTTTCATTGGAAACGAGATAGTCGCGTTTGTCGGGATCCTGCCCGACCGGGGCTTCTTTGACCACAAAACCGGGCAGGTGTTTTTGGATTCTCCGGCAAAGTTCGAGCTTGGAGAGATTGGCTTCGGAAAGCCCTACATTGTAGGCCTCCCCTTTCAAGCTTTCAAAATTATCAACGCCGAATAAAAAAGCCCGCGCCACATCGCGGACATGCAGAAAATTGCGCCGGAAATGCGCTTCGAAAAGAATGATGAACCGGTCGCGGAACGCGCGGTAGACGAAATCATTGACGAGAAGGTCAAGGCGCATGCGCGGGGACATTCCGAAAACTGTGGCAAGTCGGAAACTGATCGAATTTTCGCGGGCCAGTATCTTTTTTTCAGCTTCGACCTTGGTCCTTCCATAAAGAGAAACCGGCCGCAAAGGAGAACGTTCCGTGCAGTAGCCTGTTTTCTTCCCGATGCCATAGCCGCTATTGGTAACCGGCATGAGAACCCGCTGAGAACGGCTGAGAAGTTTTGTCATCATGGCAATTGCGCCGAAATTGATTCCCTCGGCAGCCACCGGGTCCCGGTCGCAAAGCGGGGCGCCGACAAGGGCCGCCAAAGGAATGACCGTATCGGCTTTTCGAAAAAGCGACATCATGAGATTTTTCGAACGCACGTCTCCGCGTACCGGATGAAAATGCGGGTCGTTGCAAACCTGGGCCAGGCTTTGTTCCCCGTGCATGAAATTATCCACGACAGTCACGTCATAGCCGGCCTGCAGAAGGCCGGGCACGAGAATCGAACCGATATAACCTGCGCCGCCTGTCACTAAAATTTTATGCATCTTTTCTCCTTCTCATTCCCGCTTGATCCTGTCCCGCCAGTACTTGAAAATATCGTCCACACTTTCCTGAAACTTGCGGCGGGGTTTCCAGCCCGTTTCATCCTGAAATTTTTTCACACAAGGGATTTGCAAAGTCACATCCGCCGGCCGGAGCAGGGCGGGATCCACGCGGCTCGGAATTTTGACCCGGCTTGACTTTTTCACGAGCTTGAGAAAATCTCCGACCGAAATCGTGGTGGCGCCGCCGATATTGTAAACTTCGCCGGGGCGGCATTTTTCGGCGGCAACCCAGTAAGCTTCCATGGCGTCGTGAATGTCAATCATCGTCCGGACAGAATCGAGATTGCCGTGAAGCAATTCTTTTTGAAGTCCTGCTTCGATACGGACCGCCTGGCGCACAAAAGAAGTCGCGAAAAGATCCGCGCGGCGGGGATTGATGTAGGCGAACATCCGCGTGCGGATAATTTTCAAACCATAGCTGCGGAAATAGGTCAAGGCCAAATGGTCCTGCGCGGCCTTGGAAACGGCATAGGGGCTCGAGGGCCGGATGGGTGCGTCTTCCCGGATCGGGACATCTTTCGGATCGACCTGCCCATAGACTTCCGATGTGCTGCAATGCTGAATCACGGGGTTTAATTTAAGAAGGCGCACGGCCTCAAAAAGGTTGCAGGTCCCGAGAATGTTATTGCTCAGGACCGCCTGCGGATAAATAAAGGACGCGCGGACATTCGCATGCGAGGCCAGATGAAAAATCGTGTCCGGCTTTGCGGCCTCAAGCGCCGTCAAGACCGAGGACAAGTCATTCAAATCACATTCATGTAATTGAATGCGATCGCGGACTAAACGCAGGTTCTCGGCCGCGCTTGAACTATGCCAGCGCATGATCCCGTGAATCTCGGTCTTGGGATGATTCTTTGCAATGAACTCGGCCAGATAGCTTCCGCCGGACCCCGCAATCCCGGTAATCAGCACCTTACGGATTTTTCCTGACTTCCCCGTTCTTTTTTCTTGTTTTTGCTTCATTTCGCGGCCTGGTTTAGCAAAGTGCAGAGTTTTTCGATTTTTTCAGCCGGAAGGCCCGGATAATTTCCGATATAAAAACCATAGGCGTGGATATGCTCGACCTCGGGAAAATTTTTATAGTGCTCCCCGAACAACTTTTTTAAGTAAGGCTGCCGGAGTTGATTGCCGCCTCCGGAAGTCCCCCGCCGGAACTCAACGCCGGCCTCTTTCATGGCCCGCATGACCCGTTCACACCGCTTGTCATCGGGTTCACGCAGAATCAGCACAAAAGCGTAGTTGCTTGAGCCTTCCAGCGCAAAATCAGTCCGGAAAAACTTCGGATCCAAACCACGCAAAAATAGGTGGAAATTTTTATTCCGCGCGGCAATATTCGCGTCAAGGTGTTTCAGTTGATTGCGGCCAAGAACGGCGTTAATTTCCGTGCTTCTCATATTATAAGCGGGGAAGGCAAAAATAAATTCAGGATCAAGGTCCGGAGATTTTGAATAGTACTCCGATTTGGTTTCATCGGAGTTGGATTCCCGCACCAAGCCGTGCGAGCGGTACATGCGCAGCATCTGGTAAATCTTCGGGTCATCCGTGCAGGCCATGCCGCCTTCAATCGTGCTCAAATGATGCGCGTAATAAAAAGAAAAATTCGAAACCAAACCGAAAGAACCGACCCGCCGCCCCTGAAACAGGGCGCCATGTGATTCGCAGGCATCTTCGATAAGGGGGATTTTTTTTGTCCGGAGCGTTTCGACAAGGCCGGCCTCGAGCGCGTTGAACCCGAGAATATGCGTGAGAAAAACCGCGCGCGTTTGAGGATTGAGTTTCGCAATCACTTGTGCCGGATCCATGCCGAGCGTGCGCGGGTGGATATCCACAAAAACCGGTTTAAAACCGCAATGTAACACGGCCGCGATATCGGAAACCCAGGTAAGCGCGGGCACGATAATTTCACCTCCGCCGTAAAGCTCGCGCAGGGCGGCAAGCGTGATCAAATTAGCAGAAGATCCCGAATTAAGAAAAACGCTGTACCTGGTGCCGGTCCATTCGGACCATTCTTTCTCGAAAAGCGAAACCTGCCCGGATTGAGTGAGGCGCGGCATGCCTTTCAAAAAATCAACCAGCGCATCCAGGTCTTCACGGCTGATATTATTTTCCATCAGCGGCCAATCGAGATTTAAACCGCCGGCGAGCTTCATCTTACCCCCTGAGGAATATTACTGAAAGTTATTCGGTTCGTAGACAACGATTTTGCTGCCGGCGTAATCGATGCGGAAAGGGACACAAACAAGGTGCTTGAGTTTTTCCCGCAGCCGCGGTTGATTTTCGGGCCTGACAAAAAAAAGCATGAAACCGCCTCCGCCCGCGCCAAGCAATTTTCCGCCAAGCGCGCCGGCTTCAAGCCCGGCCTGATAAATCTTGTCGATGTCTCCGTTCGATACCTGATTGGAAAGAGAGCGTTTGTACTGCCAATATTCCCGCAAGAGTTTTCCGAATTGTTCAATCGGTTCGGTGCGGCTTTGAAGCACGGCCATCGCTTCTTCCACCACGCCCCCCATCGCGCGCAATTCCTGTTTCCGGTTTTCCATATTTTGGATCTGGGATTTGGCGATCTCCGAGGCCGTGCGGGAAAAACCCGTAAAAAAAAGCATCATATGATTCTGCAAAGCGACCACGCGCTCTTTATCCATAATGATGGGCGTCACCACGAAGAGGTCATCGCGGTTAAAATCAATGCGGTTGAGGCCGCCGTAAGCCGTCAGAATCTGATCCTGAGACCCCACGGTTTCCTTTAAAACCTCTTGTTCAATATGGACCGCTTGGGCCGCCAAATCCCGTTTGGCGATCATGGCGCCCTCGAGAGCCTTTAGAGAGTGAATCAGCCCAACGGTGAAAGAAGAGCTGGAACCGAGGCCGGAACGCGCCGGAAGGTCACCATCATGATGAATTTCGACGCCCTCCTGAATTTTCAATGTTTCCAGGACTCCCCGGACGGCAGGATGTTGAATTTCCGCGATTTCTTTGACGTTTTCAACCCTCGAATAGACAATACGGTGTTTGTACTCAAAAAAAGGCGGGAGCTTCCGGCAGCTGATGTAACAGTATTTATCAATGGCCATGCCGAGAACACTGCCGCCATGCTCATGGTACCAGGCAGGGTAATCCGTACCGCCACCAAAAAAAGAAATTCGAAAAGGAGTCCTGCTTATGATCATTGGCTTCTGAAAATTACCCGGTTTATTTTTTCAATTGACAACCCTATTATCGGCCTTCCCTTAAATAAATTAACTGCCGGCTCCCGGACTCTCTTCAGAATTCAGGACTAGTCGCAGACCGTTAAACATTCCCTCCTGCATGGACGATATTATTCTATGCAACGAACGGCCTCTTTGCTTGTATTCGGGATACTGATTTCTTTGGGGATTTTCGCCCGGGCCCTTGATTTAGGCACCCATTTTTCGCATGTCGATGATCTTGGCGTCGCCCGGACTTTGGTCGAGGCCAAGCAAAAGCCCGCGCCCGCCGAGACCGGCCTTGGTGAAAAGGCCTCGTGGTGGCTGGACCAACTGACCTGCGTTCCCAACCACTGGACCTACGCCCCGCTTCAATATTTCATCACCTATTGGCTGGTCCATCCGTCTCAAACCTATCGCCAGGCCCTTTTTTGGGGGCGCCTCCCTTCTTTTCTTTTCAGCATTCTCGGTTTTTTTGCCGTCTTTGTTTTATACAAAAAATACGACAGGTTAAAGAGCCCGGCCTTTCTCTGGTTTTTATTTTTGATCGCCCTTTCCTGGGAAAACATTCTTTATGCCAAGCAAATGGAAAGTTATGCCATTGGCGTCACGGCGGCGATCTTTTTACTTATTCTTTTGATCCAACGGCTCCGCTCGCAGGATTTTTCCCTGGCAGCCCTTGCCAAAACCGGGATGGGCGCGGGCATTCTCTGCACAACTCAATATCAAATCCTTTTCTTCATGCCTGCTTTCTGGGCCGTCCTTTTTTGCGATCACTGGGCCAAAGAACGGAAAGAATCCCGGCCGCGGCTTGTTTTGAAAATGTTTGCCGCCTTCGGAATATTTTTCTTTTTTTTCACGGTCCTTTACCTGAAATTCCTTAAAAGGCAAAACGCCACTGCCGGCGTCACCTGGAATGCCGGCCCGAATCATGAGTTTCTGTTTTCGCCAGGCCCTCATACCGGGCTTTTAGCAAAAGGTGCGGCGCTTGTGGTTTTTCTCGCCAAAAATTTCTTCACGGTTTTTAGCAATACGCTTGCCTTCCTCAAAGAGTCTCATCCCCTTTCCGGCCCCATCAGCTTTTTTTTGCTTTTGCTTTTGATTCTCGGAATCGTCAAACTCGCCTTCAGCAAACGGCGACTGCACCGTTCGCTGCTTTTGTTTTTCGCGTTGAGCGCGCTGACCTGGGCAATGCTTGTGGCGGGGCAAAAAATCGCTTTTTCGCCTACCCGCCACAGCCTCATCCTGCTGCCCTTTTTCGCTTTTCTGATCGGGGAAGGCTGGGGCCGGCCGAAAGCCCTGGCTTTTATCCGGCGCGGCCATCTTGCCTGCCTGGGACTTTTCTCGCTCTTGTTTCTCGCCGGCCTGCCCGGAATCCTTCAGGAGCGGAAGGACCCTTTTGATGAAAACCGCCTGGCGGAGCTTTTCACCCGTCATCAAGTCGGAAGTGTAATCACGGCCGACTATACCCAGCAAGTAAGCCTGATGCGCAAAATTTATGAAAATTTCAATTATTACGAATCCGAAACCATGTGGGCGCCCTTCAAAGTCCGCAGCGTTCCCCCGCACCAAACTTTGGCCTTCCTCAATCACCGCGTCCCTTTCGACGAAAATCTTTTCAAAACCATGCAAACCAAAATCAATCTCTATCACCTGATCAATAACCGGCCGCAATTTGTGATCCGCGGCAGCCTGAATGATTACAAGATTATTTACAAAGAAGAAAAAAAATCCGACACTGAAATCGATTTCTCCAACCGCACCCAAAACGGCTCCAACAACTTCCACCTCACCATCCTCCAAAAAAAATAATCAAGCCAATACCTCGATTCTATTTCTGGACTGCGCGAGGTCGTGCCCGTGCCGGCAAGGAGGGAAGCTTCTCCTGCGGCACCGTTCGGAGCA
>CAYGIT010000013.1:0-28616 GCA_964349955.1 uncultured bacterium | reverse complement strand
GTTTTAAGTATTGCAAAAATGTATTAAAAATGTATAATTTAAGCATGGAATTTGAGTATGATCCAAAAAAGTCCGAAGCGAATCAGCAAAAACACGGTATTTCTTTTGAAGAAGCCAAAGTTTTATGGTCAGTGCCGGGGATTACTCTGATGGCTAAGAACCAGGATGAAGTCCGATTTATGCGAACAGGGCTTATTCAAGAAAGATGCTTCTCATGTTTTTTTACCATGAGAGATCTCAAAATCCGGCTTATCTCGGTCCGCAGAAGCCGCGAAAAAGAAATTATGGACTATCAAAGGAGCGTGAAAATTTATGAAAAAAAAGAAGAAGATCACAGCGGCTGAATTAGACCGGATATTTGATGAAGGCGGTGACATTATGCCGTACATGGATATGAAAACATTGAAAGTTGATTATCCTGTCCATCGCATCAATGTCGATATTCCCCGGGAAATTTTAAATAAGGTGGATAGCGAAGCAACAAGGGTGGGGGTGACCCGTACCTCCCTCATCAAGCTCTGGATTGCCGAACGTGTCGACCGTTTAGCCGCTTAAATTGCGCGGCCTTTACGTTCATATCCCGTTTTGCCTGAAAAAGTGCCATTACTGTAATTTTGTCATCACGACAAAACGGACGGAGGGCTTTCGTGCGCGTTTTTTTCAGGCTCTTCAAAAAGAAATCGAACAGGCGCGCGAAAAATACGGCCGCCTAGGTTTTGACACGTTTTATCTCGGGGGAGGAACGCCCTCAGCGCTGACGGCAGAGGAAATGGGCTCATTGATTGAGGGGCTTCGGGCGGCCTTTGATTTTGCTCCGGGATATGAATTTACCTGTGAAGTGAATCCCGGCGATGTCGATCGCGCAAAATTAGAAGCTTACCGGAGTCTTGGGATCAACCGCATCAGCCTTGGCACTCAGGCATTTCAAGATTCCCTTCTCAAAGACATGGGCCGTCCCCATACCGTTGCGGACACCCTGGAAACCTGGGAATTGCTTCGCGATTTAGGGTTCAAGAATATCAGTTTTGATTTGATTAATGGTCTGCCCTCGCAAACCCTCGAAAATTTTGAAGATTCTCTTCGTAAAACGATTGAACTCGAAGCCGCCCAGCTTTCGCTTTACGATCTGGATGTGCATGAAAAAACCGTTTACGGATTGCGCCGCCGCGACGGAAAACTTCCGGTGCTGGATGAAGAAAAACGCGCTGAAATGTTCACACGCGCCGGAGAATTGATGAGCGCCGCAGGTTACGTTCAATATGAAATTTCAACTTTTGCCAAACCCGGTTTTGAATCGCGGCATAATCTCGGCTATTGGCATAATCAGGAATACCTCGGCCTCGGCCCGGGAGCCTTTGCCTATCTCAATGGCGAGCGCTATCAGTTTGCGCCGGATGTGAATCGCTACCTCGAAAAATGCGAAGCCGGCGATTGGCAGCCGGATACCTCCGAAACCCTCACCGAAGACAAAAAAGAATTGGAAACTTTGCTCACCGGCCTGCGTCTCCGGCAAGGAATTGATCTCGATCAATTCACCATCATCCGCCCGTCCCTCGAAGAAAAACTTGCCAAAATCCAGCCCCATGCCCTCATGGAGCGCGAAGGATCTCAAATTCGCCTCTCTTCCCGTGGTCGCTTCCTCGCCGAATCGGTTTTTAGCTTGCTCGCATAAATTCTTTAAAAATCATAACTCTAATTATTGCAATAGGTTAAGTAATGAAATTAATCCCCTCCACCATTTGTATAACTTCTAGCAAGCAGGTACTCTTTATAACAACAACTGAATCCATCATTTAGGGCTAAAAAATGCGGGAACATATTTTGATAAGCCGGGTTACGTCTTGTCTGACCCTGGTTATTTTTCTAGCTTCGACTTTTACTTCTCCTCCCGCCTTTGCGCTTGAATCTCCGGTTGCAACCAGTGCTCCTTTTTCAAAAGAATTTCCTTTAGACCTCGCGCTTGTCAAAGTGCCCGCCGAATTCGGAAAAATCGAAGAATTTTATAATGCAGCCAAAGTTGTAGGGGCACCCCTTGCGGGTGCCCGGAGTGAAGGGCAGGAAAAGGGGACAGACAAGAATTCTCTGTCTGTCCCCTTTTCCCGGTCACTGGTCATTTTAATTCAGGATGCGCATGAAATTCCGGATGCTCAAAAAAATATCCAGCGCCTGATCGATCATTTTCAGAAGCACTATGGCGTGAATCTTATAGGGCTTGAAGGCGCAAACGCCCGGCTTGATCCGCAGATCTTCAAAAGTTTTCCCGACAAGGAAATTCTGAAAAAAGTTTTTAAGGGGTACCAGGAACAAGGCGAGCTTGCGGCGGGCACGGGCGCAGCAATTTTTTCCGCCGGCAGCGGAGAATACGAAGGTGTTGAAGATTGGGATTTATATGAGAAGGGGATCGGGTTTTACCTTCAGGCAATGCAAAAAGATCCACAAGTCTCCGAAAAGTTAAAAACCTGGGCTGATCGTTTGGAGGGGGAGAAAAAGAAGATTTATTCGCTGGAATTGCTGGAAATCGATCAAGCGCTGGAATCCTTTTACCGTAATCAGGGAGCGCTCATCCAGACGCTTCAGAAACTGGCGGCCGTAAAACCGCCTTTGGAAGATTCCGAACTTGCATTGATCCTGAAAGAAAGCAAAACACAGGCAGGCGAGGAATCCCTTGAAATAGAAGTCAAACAAGTCGCGCTTAAAATCGAAACCTTTTTAAAAACGCAAACCACAACCGTTGAAGGGAAGAAAAAATGGGCGGAGTTCAATACGCAATACCAGGAGTTCCGCACTTCACGAATGACAGCCAAAGCCTTTGCCGTTTTCCTAAAAAAACTTACGGTACGGGACCATCTACCGTTCCGTATTTCAAAAGCGCTTTCAGGCTCTATGCGCGAACAGAAACGAATGGAACAGGTCAAAGGCACAAAGCTTTTTGAAGATTTCGAGCATTACGCAGATGAGGTCAAGACTTCCCTGATTCAAAATGAGAAACAGCGAAAACTCGGCCAAGAAAGCCGTGATCTGCGCCTCATGGAGCGCCTCGCCAAATTAGAATTGAGCCGCGAGGATTGGAATGAAATCAAGACGAGTGTAGGGGCACCCCTTGCGGGTGCCCGGAGTGCAGGGCAGGCGCAAGGCCTGCCCCTACAATTGTTCTCGAGCCACCTGGCCTTCTACCACAATGCCGAAAAGCGCGATGGGGCAATGTTTGAAAAATTAATGCAACTTATGTCATCCTCCGGCTTAACCGCAGGATCCTTTGAAATGGATTCCCGCTTCCGCGGGAATGACAAGAATACTGCCATCCTCGTCGCCGGCGGCTTCCACACCGAAGGCCTCACAAAACGTTTGAAAGAAAAAGGCATTTCGTATTTACGCCTCATGCCCACCATCGAATCCATCCCCGAAGACATCCATTACCGGGCCCACATGCGCGGCGAAGTCAGCTGGAAAAAATACCTCCAACCCGAAAACGGCCGGATCAATCTTTACAAAGCCTTTGTGCGCGGTGCGCGGGATCGGCTCCTCAATGTAGGGGCACCCCTTGTGGGTGCCCGGACCGAAGGGCGGGGACAAGCCCCGCCCCTACAGTCTGACCCCCGTCTTTTAAAACAATGGCGCGACCAAATCATTCTCGACCTTGCGAATCAAAACAAAATCGAAAAGGCCGGCGAGTACACCCGATTTATCGATGAGTTAAACGAAGGCAAAAAAAACGAAAATCTCAAAGCCGAGTGGATGGCCAATATCGACCGCTTTCTCGACGGCCTGCGCGGCCTCAAATCCCGAAACGAGCTCAACCGCGAAAACGTTCTGAACCTGCTCAACCTTTCCAAGGTCCCTAGCTGGGTGAATGGCCAGGTTTTGGTGCATCACGGCACTCTGCCCCCCACAGACAAACTTGCATCCGCCTTTTCTCCCATTCAGGTTGGTCTTGGCATTCCAGTAAAAGAAATCGCCCAAGAAAAACAACCCGCAGCTGCAATTAAGGCGTCTTCTTCGATGGGGGCGATTTCTTCTGCTGAATCTGGAGCGCCGGTCCGTTCCGAAGCGCGGGCAACAACTTCTTCGGAAAAAGTGATTCCCGGATTCAATGCGGGACAGTCGAAGGAAGTCGGCGAAAGCGTTAGATGGATGATTCGAGCGGCTTCTTTGAAAGATCCTTTCCTGGAAAGCGTCGTCCTCTCGGGCAATGAAGAGAAAAGAGCGGAACAGATTGCCCGAAGAATTTCTCCGATGCGTTTCCCCGGCGTTTGGAAAAAAGTTTTTCGGGATATCTCTGCTTTATTTGGAAACTGGCTCAATGCGCGTTCTCGCGGGTATATTGCGCGGCCCATGGCGGTGGTGGTTTTTATCGCTGCCATTCCCTTCTGGACTCTTGGAATCGCTATATTTTTTACTCTTACCCGGGCTTTTGCAGGGGCCATCATCCATCCGGCTTTCAAAGGTTCTCCCGCCCATACTTTTATACACCCGGCGATTGTCAAATCGCTTGTTACCCTAAGGCATGCAACGATCCATGAAACGGCCCATGAACTGGGATTTATCGACGATGCCGATACCTTCGCATTTTTAAAATTTTTGCAAAGTCAAAATATTCCTTTCAACCGGGAATCGATCACCCGGGCTTTACCTTTCCCGGCCATCCTGGAAGGCTACCGAATAGCCGAAGAGCATGATTTTTCTGACGCAATGGAGAAAACCGGAGATGTGGGCGGCATTATTTTTAAACAGAATAGCAAGGCAGAATCAAATTGGATCATGAGTCACCTTTCCGTGGCTTCACGTGCCGAAATGAAAAGATTCTTCCCTCTTGTGCAGCTGCTTTTGCCCTTGCTCCGTTTGTTCGTGGGCAAGGAAGATTATGACAGGCCGCTTGTCCGGCTTGGCGTGATTCTCGCGTATGTCGAATCCTTGAAAAAACCGGAAAACGACAGCGAGAGATATGCATACGTCAAATTCCTGCTGACACTTACCTCCGAAGATTTTCCGGAGATTCTCAAAGATGCCATTATCAGCGGAGAAGTCACTCAAAAGTCCCGTTACGCGGGAGAGCTAAAAGAAATTACTCAAGATCAGAGATACGCAAAAGCAATTCGCCTCGCGAAGGCCGTCTATCACCATTACCGGAAGACAAAGGGGGCGAAGCCCGATGGCGAAACCCGGCACGGCCGCTCCGAAGCAAGAATGGAAAAAGAAGTGGGAGAGCAGGAGAGAAGCGAATTTAACGATTGGATGGAAAAGAGCGGCGGCGAAATCGAGTATCATTCTTCGGTTGAGAGTTTTGGCCGTTTTCTGGAACAGTACCAACAGGGCACCGGAAAAAATTTAAGCAAAGCCGGCCTTTTGAGTATTTACACGGAATATGCGAATTCTCTGGAGCGTCTTCCCGTTCCTGGAAATGAGAAACTTCTCGACGAAGTGCTTAAAATTTTTGAGCGGCTAAATCCGCAGCCCATGAATCAGAAATGGATCCTTCTCGCGGCCGGAGTTTCAGGGGCCGTGGCGGCATTGCCGGTTTTTCTCATTCCCGGTTTAGGCCAGGGGCTTTCCCTGCTTTATATCGCAAGCGCCGTTTTTTTTGGATACGGCGGGAGAAGATTTTATCAAAACTGGAAGGCCTCCCGAACCCATGAACGGCAATTTCTCGAACTTCGTGGGCTTGCGGAACAGGCTCCTTTGTATGTCCGCCAGCTTTTTGGGCTTCAGCCGCCTCCCGCCGAAACCGATTACCCGATTTTTGCCGCCAGTATCGCTCAAGCCCTACGCAAAAACCGGACCGTGATTCAAAAAGGAATTCTGGAAATGGAGCATTATCTGAAGTTGACGGTTGAAGAGTTGGGCCCTCAAGGGGCCGAAAAGGACTCCCAGGCAACGATCAAGTGGAATGGAAACGTATGGGCGATGGAAGCAGTGGTAGAAAGGGCCATGTCCCTGCAGGGCCTTTTTAAGCCTAACGCAGCCCAAAAAATAAAAATATTCAGTTTAATCAGAAAGGAAATTGCCGCGGATGTGAAAAAAGCCGGGCAAGAAGAACGCGACCGGGAAAACAAAGAGAAATTACAAAACCCCCAAAAAAGTGATCAAAAAATTGCCCGCCCCCCGAACACAAAGCGCCGTCCAGAAACCGTTTTACTCCCTATTGAAGAATTCAGCCGGGAGGCCGCAATTGTTTTGGCTTTGCTTCGCCAGCATGACGCTCTAACGGTAGCGGCGATTCTGAATGCATTCTTTATGGTGCAAGCCGACAGCGAGGTGAATTTGAGTATTGATTTAGAGACAAAACAAAAAAAGATTCAAAGTCAGCTAGCCGAAAAGGGGATAGATGTAAACGAAAAGAGTGGAAAAAATCTCCGGCGGTTACAATTTCTTAAAGACTACGCCCGAAGCTTTGAAAATCCGCCAAACCAACCTCCCGCCAGTCCCGGGAATGAAACCCGGCCCGGCCGCTCCGAAGCGCGGGCGCAGAAGCCGGGTATAGCCCAGGTGCTTCTTTTCCCTCAAACGGCCGAAGAGATTCAGAGGCTGAAAAAAATGACGAAGGATCTGAATGGGAAATTCGGGAAATGGTCGCGGTCACGCGGGCATGAGCTTTTTCAGGAAGCCTTGGAGGAATTGGTCGGTTATTTAAAAACAGTCACAAAAAAATCAGATCAGTGGGATAAACCTATGGATAAGTTCCTTCATTATTTTTTCCATGGGCCTGAAGATATTGCCGCTTTCCGGTTAGTTCTGGAAAGGCTTCAAAACCAACCTGCGGAGACCCGCGCGGAGATGGCGAGGTTTTTTACAAAGCCGGAACATGATCTCTCTCTTATTTACAACGCGATTGAAAATTTCCTGAAAGGCCGGGATTCCCTTCAGGCATTATCCACATTTAATCTGATCAGTTTGCTTTGGAAAGACGACAAAGAGAGTCTGAAAATATTAAGCGATATTTTTCGGCCTCTTTCCCAAATGCCACCTGCTGGTGCAGCAAAGACCCTTGAAAATTTCCAAAAAGTTCAAAAGAGCCTCGAAAATATTTCAAAGTGGGATTTTGTCAATCGTTTCCCCGGAGCCAATGGAATCCGGACCGCAAGGGGAATCGACAGCGACACGAGTGATGAGGCCTACAAGACCGGAGAAATCCAGATTCCCCAAATGATTTACTTTTCTCCGATGCCGGGTTATGCGCAGAATTTCGGAAGAACGGTTGTTTTGATGGATGTACCGGTGGAAGCCATCCGGCATAGCGGCTGGGTTGTGATGGGAGCAGGGAAATATGGTTATGAACCGGAAGTTGGAGTCAAAGGAATAGCCCGTGCTTTAAAAACCTTTAAATTGGAAGATAACCTTGATGATTTTTTGGAGTGGCAAAGGTTTCAAAAGGCGCAGCAAACCCTTTTGAAAAAAACGCCCGGTTTTGAAAAGCTCGATTTTAGTCAAGAAAATCGTGTTGGCCCGAATATCAAAAAGAATGAGATGAACCTATTTTTAAAAATCATGATTGCTGAATTTTCTAAGTTAGCGGGAGACCAAACTCTTGGCATCTATCAGAGCCCGATCCACAGGGCACTGAAAGCCCTGATTCAAAGGACCGTAGCTCAAACAAAAAGCTATGAAAAAGCGATAAAAAGTTTGCGGCAAGCGATTGATCAGGCTGCAGACCTTGGAGCTGTTCAGATCGCCGATTTTTTTGACAGCTATGGCCGCCGCTCCGAGGTGCGCACACCGGAAGCAAACCTGCCGTCTCTGCCGCAGGAGATTGGTATGCGCCGGATGAGCAAAGAAAAAACAGAGGCAGATTCCAAGGATGAAAAAACAAAAAATGCATTTTTAAAGGATCTTCTTTTCCTGGAGGCGAATTACGGGTTTCTTAATGGCGAGGATCCGGTGGTGGACTGGCTTAGGAAGCGCCTTCGAATGCTGCTGCCGGATATGGCGGAAGCCGATCTTCCTGTGGTTCAAGTGCTGGCTTCGACCGGTGAGGGAATCAATGCGATGGCGTTTTCGAACTGGACCATTGTCCTTACGCCTGAACTGATCCGGGAGTTCAGAAACGAAGAAGAAGCCGATTTTGTGCTGCTGCATGAACTAAACCATCTTCAAAAGGAGCATTTTACCGCCATGGAAAAATCGAAATCGCTGGGCGAAAGCCTGGGCCTTCAACGTTTTCACGAATACCAGGCCGATCTCGCGGCCTTTTTCCAGATGGCCGACAAAAAACGGAATTCGAATCCGCGCGGCGCGATTGCTTTTCTGGAAAGGCTTCGCGAAATAAGCCGCAAGAATAATCAAGAAATCGAGTGGGACCCCGCGCATGGAGATATCAGCGACCGAATTCTAAACATGAGAACCGTGGTGCGCAGGTGGCCGCTGCCTCAATTTGAGAAAAGAATGGTCTCTCTTGACCCCGGTTTTGGAGCAAGCCTTAAAGACTTGCCGGCAGGAAGCCGGCTTTTGCGGCTTTTGGCAAAGCCGCCTGAAAATAATTCGGAATGGAACCGGCAGGTATCCGATTTGGACCTGATTTTGGGAGAGGCCGCGGCCCGGAAAGATTTTCTCCTGCTGCAATCGGCTTTGGGCCTGCTGTACGGGCAGGTCAAGGAATACCGCTCCAAACCGGGAGGGTTCGGAAAAGATATTAAAACCCTTACCGGGATGAAAGCCGCCTGGTATGAGTCTGTTTTCAAACAGGTTTATCAGCAGTGGGACAAAATTTTTCAAGAGCGGTATTCAGACATCCCTTCGATCGATCAAATCCTTTTACGCGGGATTCTTCTCCAGGCCGGCGGCCGTGTGCCGCTCTTCGAGGAAGAAGAGACGAATAGGATTCGGGATTTTAAACTGAATGGAATTCGCGATGCTTTTTACAAAACGCTTGATCGCATTACGATTTTTGACCGGATTCCGCCTTTGCTGCAAAGGCTGAAAAAGGAAAAAATCTCCCTGGAAACGGATTTGCTTTTTAAACTGGCTTCAGCCGTGATGAAAAGGGCGCTCGTAGAAAATGCGGTTTTTGACAATGAAAAGGGCGAGATTGACACGGCTGCCTATCTTGAAAAAAGCGCGGAGATGATCCAAGCATTCAAAGAAGCCGCTTTGGCAACCGGTTTTTCGGGTTCCGGGCAGGCCTGGACTTTTCAGGAAGCCTGGATGGACGTGGTGCTTTACGGGGTTTACATGCTTGCGGATCTGAAGCAATGGGAAGCGTCCGGCCCCGGTTATGGCGCAATAGCTGCCCAGGCCTTGAAGGATTTTCGCGTCGACAAGAGGAAGGCCGTTTTATTTGCTGACCGGTATCCGGCAGGAGAGAGCAAGAATAATAAAGCGGTCCGCAAGTTTATGCAGGACCAATGGGGCGTGAGCGGCGGCGTTCAGGAGATGCTGGCCGAGCTGGCGGCAATTCATAACAAACTCAAATATGTCGAATCTGAAAAACAGGAAGAATTTGTCTATAAAAATTCTGAAACGAGTGACGCGCTTATCCGGGCAGCAGAGCTTATTCGAAGCATGCCCGACATTCTGGATGGAAAAATAATCATGACTTTATTTGGCGATTCCCCGATAGCCGGGGCCGTAAATTCGAAATCACAGCTACCAAAGGAAGAATTTATCCTTCGATTGTCGCAGAGAATACTATTCGATTCGGATTTCCATTTTCCGAGGATGCTCGGCGGGATAAGATGGCTTCAACTTGTCCTGACCGATGATGCACACTATCAGCATATTATCGAATTGATTCTGGAACAGCTCTGGATTAAGAAGCTGTCCCTTCTTGAATTGAATCAAATGACGGAGGCTGTCATGCATCCCGAAGCCGCATTTGGAATGACTCCGGGGATAAGCCAGACCAAAGTCGATCCCCATCACTTTCATAGTTGGCAGCTAGAAGCAATGCGGGGCCTGACGAATCAAATCAAAGCGGCAGATACGGATTCTTTTTTTAAAATATTAGAGGAGTTTCTTCAAACCTGGCCTGTTCCGTCTGCTTATTGGGCCGGACAAATTTGGGAAGAAGTATCCCTTACCAGTGATGAAATTCTTAAAGCCGGAATAGAATTGCTTCGCGGTAAAATGAACGTGAAAGACACGCAAACACTGGAGCAATTTTTAACGCTAAGCTTCTTTGTGCGAGATCCTATCATCTACCGGCCTCTTCAGGAATATCTGTTTTACCGTCTGGCCGAAAATCTGGATTTTGAGCAATCGCTCAAGCTTGTTTTTGAACGGTATGCTTTACAGGGGTTTGGCGGCGGGCCGGCTGTATTGAAATTGCTGGAACAAAAGGCCCAAACTCCGCCGCGGTTGGAAGCCCTGAAAGATGCAGGGAGGGAATTTTTTTCCAAAATGCTCAATCCGATGGAATCGGCCGGTACCGGCGTCATGGCGGAAGGCGCGATGGCCTATCTTTTAAAATCAGAGGACTATGTAAAACTTCTTCTTGCCATCCTGACGACGGAGCAGGATGAGTCCCGTTTAAAGGAACTTCTTGGAGGCTTGTGGTGGCGCTTTTTTGGCACAGCAGTGCAAAGGGAGATTTTAGAAGGTCTGGAAAGCGTCGAAGGGCCGAAAAGCCTTGAAGCATGGTGGCAAGCACCGATAGATATGATCGAAAATAAAATATATGAGAAGGCGCAAGGAGTCGAGCCTTACATCTCGGCGGAAATGTTCCGGCAATCCGTCTATCGTCTCGGACTTTTGGAACGACACGCTCTTTTACGCAAGCTTTTAGGCGGCAGCCTTAAGACCCCTGAAAACCGGGAAGAGATTTTGCAAACCTTTTTCAGCGTTTACGTTCAGCCCGGGAAAGAGGCTAAAGTTGCGGAGCTCTTGAAGCAAGTCCTTTCGGCTGTGTTCGAAGTAGCGCCCGAGGATTTACTGCATTTGGTGCTGGAACAGCTTTTTGCCCCGCGCATGGGAAATATTCCGGCCCAACCCGGGACCTGGGACAAGGAGGCAGACGAGTTTACGCGTCGTCAAATCCCGAGGAATATGATCAATGGCAATCTTTCCGAGAAGTTAGCCACCAAACTGGAAGGCTTAAATCCTGAAAAGGCAGAGAAGATAACTCAAAAAATTGAAGCCGCTGTGCGGGACAAGATGCTTTATGCCATGACCGGAGTCCGCCCGGGGCAATTGCCGGAACCCGACCCGGCGGAACAAATGCTTGAAATCATCGAACCCGGGTTCAAAGTCAAAAAGGCAGGCAGTTTCACTCCGGTTGAAATGGTGATTGAGGTCGCGCAGCAGCTTGGCGCGCCGGGGATACGTTTTCTCCAGCTTCTGGGTTATTTTGTGAATATTCCCGATCAATATTGGGATCAATTTGTGAATGTTTACGATCAAATCCAGGGGCAGTCGGAGGAGACTTTCTGGGAAGCCCTCAAACAATATGATCCCGGGTATGCCGCGCGCGTCGTGAGAATCGGAAAAAGACTGGGCGGGGGATCTCTCTACACCGTGTTTGAAGTGGAGTTGAAAGATGAAAAGACAGGCGGAGTGGTGACGGAGGCTGTGCGTGTTCTCAATCCCCAGGCGGGAGAGCATGCTAGGGATTCTTTAAGCGTGATGCGGGCTGCCATTCAAAAACTCGCGCAGGATTATCCTGAAACCGGTTTTGAAAAGGCCCTCCCGCTTTTGGATTTGCTTGAAAAATGGATACAGAAGGAACTTGAAGACCCAGCCTATCCTAAAGAGGATGCTGATTTTCATGACCGCTGGAATGGAAAGCGCAAACTCGAAAATTGGCCGGACCAGCAGATTGTAATTCCAAAATCATTCGAGAGCAAAAGCCCGGTCCACCTTCGCCGCGAAGAATACGTGCCGGCCAGGAATCTCACCCGGTATCTGGAAAAGCCCTTTGAGCAGCTCCCGGCCGAGGACCAGGTGGAATTGAAAAAGGCCGTGGCTTTCGGGGCGCAGTTTTATTTGGCCCAGATTCAGGCCGGGCAGGCGCTTTCTGACATTTCTCCGGGCAATATGGCGCTGGATGAAAAAGGTGCTTTTGTGGTTTATGACCGCGGCATGTATTTAAAATTTAATGACCAGGAAAAATTATTCTTGGCAATGATGGCTTCGCCTGATCTGGACTTACAAAACCGCTTGAAGCTTTTTGTGGGATGGCTCTGGAGTCAGGAGGAAAATAAGGAAAAGGTCTCCAGCAAAAATCAGGACGCCGTGATCCAGGCATTGGCGGAACAATTTGATTCCGTCAAGCATCCCGAGAATGCAAACAAGAGTCCGGAGGAGCTGATTGTCAGTATGATCCAGGAAGTCAGCGGGCAGGGTTTGGAGGTGCCCCTGAAATTTCAATTATTAGTCAAGAATCTGAATGTCTGGCGGCGCCTTGCCCTGCACGTCAAATTTGATTCTTTGCAATCAGCGCTTTCGTTTTATCCCATCGCTCCAGAGGCCGCCGCCAAATCCGAAGTGCGTGCGCTTGAAGAAATTGCCCGGCCGCTTGCTGCCAAATTTGCGCCGGCTTCAATCTCTAAACTTAAAATAGAAATCAATGAAGATGCTATTGTGAATGTGCTGATGCAACCGGAGCTTGAGATGAATAAAATTCATGATGTGCTTGAAGCGCAGGTCAATGCCTGGCTCAAGGCCATTGAAGAAGAATCCAGAAAAGAAGGGCAGCCGCCTCTTTTGGGGATGGCGGTGATCCGGATTTTTACGCAGCATTTATTGAAGGTTCTCAAATCGGATGCGAATTCAGATAAAAAGATCGATTTGAGCGTTCTTCTTTCCATGAATACCGATAAAGCCAAAAGCACCGAATTGGCAAATATTCTGCCCCAGTTTACGGATCAACTTGGGCGAGTGATCGTGGTGACACAGAGCAATAAATTGGTGGGGCATGATTTTCTGGCCCTTTTGAAGACGAACAAAGTTCTTTTTACCGTCCTTACGCAATTGGGGCTTTTGAAATTAAACGGAGCAACCCTGACCGCCCAAGCGGTTTTGCCGGTTTTGGGCGAAGGCAATCCTCTGGCCGATTTTAACGGCTTCGACCGTTTCTTTTTTGGAGTAGGGGTGGAAGGCGTTTCAGACCCTTTGCTGAATGTCGCGGAGTCGGTTTTGCAGGTCGTGACGGCGGTGTTGGTGGCTTCCCGCGTGAAAAACCCCGAGGATCTTAAAAACTCTGACGAGATGGAATTGCTGAAGGCGGATCTTTTAAAAGAAATGTTTAAGGATCTTTCGGCAGGCTATGACCCCTCGATCATGGATTTTGAAAATGGAAATTTCATGGTCGATCGCGGTGTTTTACGCCTATTCTTACTCCAGCTCCAAACCCAGGAGCAGGCCGCCGCCGCCGCCAAAGCTTCGGCGTAATGTTAAAGCGGAATGCGATTAAAAGAGAGGCGGTTGGTGGGCGCGTTTCTTCTTCTGGCTTCTGTCAAAGTAATAACTGAAAGCAATTGTTACCAATAAAAGGCCGAGAAAAATCATGACAACTTGGATTGCATTCCACATGGGGTCAATCCTCCTTACCGGGTGCTTTAGGCGGGCACATGTACCAAGCTACCATAAAAAGTATATACAATGCCAACCCGGTTACAAGTTTTAAAAACACAGGAACGTCAATTCTTAACCAGATAGTAACATAGGTTGCCCCGGCCAGTACACCTCCCCAGGCAAATAAAGCTTTGGATACAGAATCGCGGCGGTATGGTTCAAGCATGGCCATAGCTTACAGAATACAAATAGACCTGTCAAGATAAAAAATAAAATATATAATGATAAAAAAGCATATTCATCAATCGATGGGTTCTTCGAGGGAATTCGATTTTATTACTGTAATGAATTACAGTGAGCACTGTAAATAGGTACAGTAAGGATTAATCCTGTTTGGGTGTCAATAGCGCTAGAATTTCGATGTGCTTGGTGCGGGGGAACATGTCGAAGGGGATGATTTCCTGGATTTTAAAATTGCCGTTTTTGGTCAGGATTCCGAGGTCGCGGGTGAGGGAGCCCAAGTGGCAGGAAAGGTATCCGATTCCTTTGAGGCCTTTTAGGCTTTCTATATAATGGGTGAGTTTGGGCTCAAGGCCTGTCCGGGGCGGGTCCAGAAAGACAAAGGGGTTTTCGGGTTTTGTTTGTTCATACCAGGCCGCGAAAGTATGTTCCGCTCTCCCCACTTCAATAAAAGCATTGCGCCGGCTGCGCTCCTGATTTTTTTTCAGGGCTTCAATGCTTTTCGGGTTTTCCTCGAAGCAGGCCAGACGCAAGCCCTCGGCCGAGAGAAAACCAAAAGTTCCTACCCCCGAGTAAAGATCCAGAAAGATATCCGGCTTTAAAGTTTCAACCCAGCCGCGCAGCTTGCGGGCGATCGCATCCGTGATCGCGAGATTGTTTTGGAAAAAAGCGCGGCTGTGGGTGATCAGGGTTTGATCGCCGATCTGGATTTCAAAAAAAGAGTCGTCGACACTGCAATAAATTTTTCCGGCATCCGAAATGCGAAAAGTGATGGACCCGGTGTTTTTAAAAGTCCAGGCTTTTTGAAAAACGGTTTCAAGCCCGGGATGGGCCAAGAGACAGTTGTCAATCGGCACCATGGTTTTATTGTCTCGGGCGACAAGGCCCAACCGGTCCTCGGCTTTGTGAAGGGTAACACTTGACCGGTAGCCGTATTCTCGGGGAGAAGGCACAATCGGCCGTACCAGCAAGGGATCGATTTTAAGATTGCGTTCAAGATGCTCGCGTACCTGAATTTCCTTCCAGCGGACTTCTTCCGAATATTCCAAATGTTGATACTGGCACCCGCCGCACTTGGTCACATAGGGGCAGGGAGGGGAAAGGCGGTGGGGCGAGGGGACCGTGATACGCAGCATTTTCGCGCGCGCAAAGTTTTTTTTGTCCTGCAACAATTCCGCGGAAACGGTTTCGCCGGGCAGGGCATTTTCTACGAACCAGACTTTTCCATCAAGATAGCCAATGCCTTCCCCGCCATAAGCCAGTTTTTCAATTTTGATTTCGCGGTGCATGGGAGAAAAGGATCAGCCTTGAAACCGGCCTTTATTTGCGATGCCGGCGACGATTTGGGCTGGCCCCTGGACCTCCGGCTGGACCGGGAGGATTTTCCCAGTTGGTGCCGGGACCGCCCGCTTTACCCGGAGGATTGTTATCCCGGTCCCATGCGGCATTATTCTTATGCCGTTCTTTTTTAGCCTGCTTGAATTCTGCGCGGTCCACAGTCCCGT
Organism: uncultured bacterium; assembly: GCA_964349955.1. Taxonomy (GTDB): domain Bacteria; phylum Omnitrophota; class Omnitrophia; order Omnitrophales; family Aquincolibacteriaceae; genus CAYGIT01. The sequence goes on along the minus strand of CAYGIT010000013.1, from coordinate 13,431 downwards.
CGTCATTCGTATCCATTTTTTCTTTTATATTGGGATGTTTTTCGAGCCAGGCCTCCATTTTTTCTTTTCTCTTTTCCCGGAATTCTGAAGCCTTTTGGCCGGTTGAAGCTGTTTCTGAAGCCTCTTCGGCTTGCAGGGCCGGTAAATTCATAAAGCCGAGCAACGCCAGCGCTGCGAAGGCCAGAATGACATGCCGTTGGGAATACTTGGATTGCAGTGACATCATTGTTCCTCCTTATTTTAAAGGGGTGAGAGTTTGATAACGTTTAAAATGAAAGAAAAAATAAGCAGACATGAAACCTAATGCCATGGCAGCAAGGGTGTCTGAAGCCCAATGGCGGTTCAGGCTCATGCGCGCATAAGCATTGGCCAGAGGAAAAAAGAGCGCAAGGAAGCGGAGAAAAGGATTTGAAACAGAAAAAAAGAAATAACCGGAAGCTCCGGCGACGAGCGCAACATCGCCGGAGGGCAGGCTTTGATAGGGTCTGGAATGGTGCAAGATTTCATGATAATTGAAAAGAGAATACGGCCCGGCCTCGGCATACGGGCGAGCGCGCATGAAGATGAATTTGGAAAGGTGGGCCAGTAGTCCCGCCAGAGCGCTTGAGAGAAGAAAGCCGAAGGTGGCGGAAGCTCCCTGAGCCGAACGCAGGCCGCGTGCAATCCAGTAAAGGGCGAGCAAAAAATACCAGAATTTAACGTTTTCCCCGATATTTCTTCCTGCAAAGAGAAGATACGGCCAGAAAGCTCCTTGAAGCTCCCGGACCTTGCTCAATAGAAAACGGTCTTGTGAAAAAGCCAGGAAGAAAAGGATAAGAAAAGGCGCAGCAATCAACAGGTATGGGCGGGGATGGAAAGCCTTCAGGTAGCTCCGAAAGTGGCGGAAATAGCCTTTCCGCCATTCTTGAAACACGATTATTAATAGAAGGATAGGCACAGCCGCTTTCGCGGGGCTTTGCCAGATTTTAGGATTGAGCAAGCCATGGATATTGGGCATGAGCCAATTTAATCGAAACCTCCGGGTTTCGCAATGTTTAGTTTCATCTGGTTTGAAGCGAAAAAAGGAGTATAATTATTTTTTGTCAACCAAGGAGGAACAATATGAAAAAATTCCAAGCCCTTTTCCTGGCCCTCGTTTTGGCTTTCTCTCTGAGCCCGCGCGTATTTGCAGCCAGCTATACGATTGATGCCGACCACACGGCCATTTCGTTTAAAATCCGGCATTTGTTTTCCAATGTGCAGGGGACTTTCAAGCAATTTGAAGGAAGCTTTGAGTATGAGCCGGGCAAGCCCGGACAAGCCTCGGCCCAGGCAACCATCAAGGCGGCAAGTATTGATACGAATGTTGAAGCGCGCGACAAGCATCTCCGTGCCGAGGATTTCTTTGATGTTGAAAAATTTCCAGAGATCACTTTCAAAAGCACAAAGTTTACCGAAGAATCCCCGAAAAACGGAAAATTAGAAGGCGTGCTTTCGCTTCACGGTGTTGAAAAACCGGTCATCCTGGATGTACAAATCCACGGAGCCAGAAATGATCCGTGGGGAAATGTGCGCGCCGGATTTACCGCCACCACGAAAATCAACCGCAAGGATTTTGGTTTGAACTGGAACAAGGTGGTTGAAACAGGCCAGTTGGTGGTGGGGGAGGAAGTAACGATCACGCTTGAAGTGGAAGGAATTTTAAAAAAGAAGTAAAAACCAGGAGGAAATGCAATATGGGAAAAGAAAATAAAAAACGGGCTCTTTTAACTGCATCGCTGGCCGGGATTATGGCCGTTGCCGGAATCGTTGCGTTGCTTCCCGGGACAGCCTCTGCCGATTCCTGCTACGGGGTCAATGCCTGCAAAGGAAAAGGCGATTGCGGCGGGCCGGGGCATGGCTGTGCCGGAAAAAACGGTTGCAAGGGCCAGGGGTCCGTTGAAATGAAAAAAGAAGACTGCCTGAAAATGCAAGGCGGCAGTCTGACGATGCTTCCGCAGACAACCTGATCTTCTTATGAAGCGTGATTGGCCGCTTTTGGGTTGCGGGGTAGGTTTGCGAAGCAAGCACTACCCCGCAATCCTTTCCGGATGGCCGGAAATGGATTGGTTTGAGGCCATTACCGAAAATTACATGGATTCCGGTGGCCGGCCTGTTCATATTTTAGAGCAGGTGCGTGCGCATTATTCGGTAGCGCTTCACGGTGTTTCGCTTTCGATCGGTTCGGTTGACCCGCTGCATCCCATTTACCTCGATCATTTAAAAAAACTCGTAGAGCGCATTGATCCGGTCATCGTCTCAGACCATTTGTGCTGGTCCGGCGTGGACGGAAAAAATCTTCACGATCTTTTACCCCTTCCTTTTACCGAAGAAGCCATCGATCACATTGTCCGTCGCGTCCAGCAAGTGCAGGAACTCCTCGGCCGCCGGATTTTGCTTGAAAATGTTTCAAGTTATGTCACTTACAAACACTCCACCCTCCCCGAATGGGAATTCCTGCGCGAAGTCGCGGTCCATTCGGGCTGCGGGATTCTCCTCGACATCAACAATATTTATGTGAATGCCTACAATCACAAATTTGACGCGCGCGAATACCTTCGCAATATTCCAGCGGAGCTCGTGGGCCAGTTTCATGTTGCCGGCCATACGAATATGGGAGATTTTCTTTTTGACACGCATAGCGCGCCTGTGATTGATCCGGTCTGGGAGCTCTACCGCGAAGCGCTCGGCCAGTATGGGCAGGTCAGCACTCTGGTGGAATGGGACGAAGATATTCCGGAATTCGAAGAATTGTCCAAAGAAGCGGCGCATGCGCGGGCGATTTACAAGAATTTTGAAGGAATAAAATTAAAAGAAAAAAAAGAGCCTGTGTCATTCCCGCGAAAGCGGGAATCCAATGATGCGCCGAATGCCAGCCCCTCTCTTTCCGAAATCCAGCGCGAGTTTCATTCTCTGGTGGGCCCCGGCGAAGATCCGGCCGGAGCAAAAGAAATTCCATTGAATCCGCAGGGCGGGGTTCCGGGAAATGAAAGAGTTTCGGTTTATGCCCATGGGTATTATGCCCGGATCGTGGAAGCCCTCCTTGAAACTTATCCCGCGGTCAAACATGTTTTGGGAGAGAAAATTTTCAACGATCTGGCGCATGCCTACGCAGAGCGTTACCCTTCGGGAGAGTATAATTTGACGCAAATGGGAAAATACTTTCCGGAATTTTTAAAAGATCCCGGGGTTGCGGAGGAGATGCCCTTTCTTTCCGGGCTTGCCGCGCTGGAGTGGCGGGTGTCTCTGGCTTTTCATGCTTATGATGGAAAGCCGCTGGAAACCGCGGCCCTCTCCCAGATCACCCCTGAGGATTGGGAAAAAGCTAGTTTGGTTTTTCAGCCTTCGGTTTCTGTCTTGCGTTCCGAGTGGCCGGTTTTCGACATTTGGAAAGCCCGCAACGAGCCGGTTGAAAAGATCAAAATCGATATGGTCAACCGGCCGCAAAATATATTGATCTTCCGTCAGGGATTGGAGGTCCATTGCACGCTTCTTGGTCCGGCGCAGTTCCAAATGCTCGAGGGCTTGCTTGCCGGAAAAACGCTCGGCGAAACGTGCGAAGCGCTTCTTGCCGTTCCCGAAGAGAGCGGCGAAACTTTGGATGTATCCGGCTGGTTTTCCACGTGGGCTGGTTTCGGCCTTTTATTGACAATTTCTCTTTCCTCGCTAAGATAATGCACTCATGAGTCAAACCGCAGCCTCCTCCTACGAAAATATCGGAATCGAAAACCGTAAACTCGGCATGTGGCTTTTCCTCTCCTCTGAAGTCATGTTTTTTACAGGCTTGATCGGCGCCTATATTGTGATTCGCCAAGCCACAGGTAATTGGCCGGATCCCAGTTCCATTCTGAACATTCCCCTCACCGCCTTTAATACTTTTCTTCTGATCTGTTCCAGCGCCACGCTTGTCAAAGGCCTGGCTTCAGCCCAGGATGGTGACCGGGAAGGGATGCAAGTCAGCCTGTTTCTCACGGTCCTGCTCGGCGCGCTTTTTCTTGTCATTCAGGCCCATGAATACCACGAACTTATTCATATCAAACATTTCACGCCGTCTTCCAGCATTTTTGGCGCCTGTTTTTTCACCATGACCGGATTTCACGGCATGCACGTGCTGGTCGGCGTGCTTTGCCTGTTTTCAGTTTTTATCAAATCCCTGCGCGGCGGGTACTCGCCCTCCGACTACCGCGGGATTGAAGTGGCGGGCTTGTACTGGCATTTTGTGGACCTGGTCTGGATTATCCTTTTTACGATTGTTTACCTCGTATGAGCGAACAAACACATTCCCGCCCGTACGGCCGCATTTTCTTGAGTCTTTTTGCACTGACGATTTTCGAAATTTTCATCGCCAATCTCCATTTTTCAAAAATGATGATTGTCCTGCTTCTTGTCTTTCTTGCCTTTGTGAAGGCCGCGCTTGTGGCCGCTTTTTACATGCATTTACGGTTCGAAAAACTTCTTCTTACCCTGACACTTGTGGCCCCGCTCATCTTTACGGCGATTTTCATTCTCGCAATCGGGTACGATGTCGGGCATTTCTCGATCTTCTAAAAACACCCAAGGAAAAATCATGGAACCCCAGGAAATTCATGGAATTTTAATGCAGAAACTTCCGGGCGCGGAAATTACCGTGGAAGACATGACCGGCACGCACGATCATTTTGAAGTGATCGTAATGTGGACCGGATTTAACGGCAAAACCATGATGGAACAGCACCGGATCATCAATCAGGCGCTGGCCGGGCCGCTTGACGAAGGGAAAATCCATGCTCTTAAAATCAAAACAATGAAAGCCAGCTAATGTCATCCTGAGGCGGTTTTTGCCGAAGGATCTCATGAGATTCTTCGCTGCGCTCAGAATGACACAACGGAGAGAAGAATATGAGCGAAGAAGTGATCGACCGCATCAAAAAAGAAATCGAAGGCAATAAAATCGTGGTTTTCATGAAAGGCACTCCCGAAGCGCCCCGTTGCGGATTCTCCGCGGCCACGGTCGAGATTCTCAAGACCTTCGGGTATCCGTTCAAAGGCGTGGATATTCTTGCCGATCTCGAAATTCGCGAAGCGCTGCCGGATTATTCGGACTGGCCGACCTTCCCCCAGATTTTTATCGATGGGAAACTGGTGGGAGGATGCGATATCATTCATGAGTTGCGCGATTCAGGAGAATTGGCAACCCTTCTCAAAGGCGCTTTCGGAAAGTAACTTTTGTTTTTTGTGCTGGCTGCCTTCATTTTCTTTCCGTTTTTATTGCTTGCCTGGATGTTTTTCGAGGCGTCCCGCTATCAAATCAATCCTCGTTTTGCCCTCGTAAGAAAAAAGCTTTCCCGTCCCCTCCGGATCCTCCATCTTTCCGACATCCATTTTCGCGGGAAGGATAGAGGGCTTGAATTATTTTTCGAAAAATTGGGAAAAGAAGCCTGCGATTTTGTTTTTATCACCGGAGATATTTTTGACTGTGCAAAGGGAGCTTCTCAGGCCGGTCTTTTCAAGAAACTCAAACCCCGATATGGCACTTATGCGGTTTTTGGCAATCATGATTATTACAATTACGGCCTTTTCGACATGGCGATTCATTATTCGCCCGGGCAGGGAAAGCCGCACCGGCCGCAACCTGCCGGGATTTTTGAAAAAGCGCTTGAGCATGCCGGGGTCCGGCTATTGCGCAATGAAACCGTGGAAGTCAAAGTCGACGGAGTCCCTGTTTTAATTCATGGGCTGGATGATCCGATCACCGGCCGTGCCAATGTGCGTCAGGCCATGTTAAATTTCAAACCCGCCAAACTCAATATTCTTTTGACTCATTCTATCGATGTGTTTCTGGATATCGGAGAAAACGAAATCGATCTTTCCTTTTCGGGGCATTCGCATGGAGGCCAGGTCTGCCTGCCGGGAATCGGTCCTATCCTGACACATACGCTGCTGGGCCGTCAATACGCCGAGGGAGTCAAAATCCTGAAGGGAGCGGCCTGTTCAATTTCGAGGGGAATAGGAACCAGCCGTTTTTACCGGATACGGTTATTGTGCCGCCCGGAAGCGATTTTGTTGGAAGTTACCAGTTCTTTTCCTGGTAAATCTGGATAAGAGCGAAGAAGAGTGAAAGCATCACGGGCGCGAGAAAAATTCCAAGCAGCCCGTAAAATTTGATCCCGCCTAAAATTCCGAAAAAAAGCATGAAATAGGAAAGCTTCGTTTTTTCGCCGATCAGCATGGGTTTCAGGATATTGTCGATCATGCTGATTCCAAAAACACCGAAAATAATCAAGATCACGGCTTTCGTGGTTTGAGCAGTGGTGAAAAGATAAATCGCAATCGGTACCCAGACCGTGGCGGCGCCGATAACCGGGATCAAGGCCGCGATAAACGTCAACGCCGCAAAGAATACCGGCGCCGGCACGCCAATGATCCAGAATCCCACGCCAGCCACCATGCCCTGCACAATGCTGGTCAAAAGCTGGCCCCGGATGACGGCTGAAAAAGTTTCATGGATCCGCTCGAAAATCGGTCTTTTGTTTTTCTCTTCGAGGGGCGCGATTTGATAAACGAAATCGTAAATCCGCCGGCCGTCTTTGAGAAAAATAAAAATCAGGAAAGTCATCATGACGGTGTTGAGCCCGACCAGTAAAATATTTTTTGTGAAAGTTCCTGCCTGCGCGGCCGCGAGATTCCCGATATTCCTGGCCGAAGAAAGGAGCCAGGCCGAGGCATTTTCCTTGAGCGAGCTCCACTGGCCAATCCGGGTTTCAAGATTGTGAATGAAATTAAGAGACCGGATATGCTCGATCAGGGTTTCAAGCCCGCCGGCCTTGATGTAATTGGAAGTGGTTTGATAAAGTTCGATGGCCTGATTGGTGATGCTAAGAATTAAAAGAACGACAGGCGGAATCACCACGAGAAAAATAAGGGCCGTCATGAGGATGGCGGCAGCGGTTTCATTGGGTATAACGCGTTTCAAATGCAAGTAAAGGGGATAAAACGAGAAAGATAAAATCGCAGACCAGAAAATAGCGCGAAAAAAAGGCGAAAATATCAAGAAAACCTGGGTAACCACAAAAACGAGAAGCACGATGAAAAAGTAAGAAATGAATTTTTCGCGGGTCATGGCCAGTAGTCTACCAATGAAGAGGGTTTTGAGAAACAAAATTCTTTAGGGCGGGTTCCTAATGAAACCGGGCAGCTCGGCCGATAAGGTGCAGAAGGGGGACCTTTCTTTATGGCCGGTGAGAAAATTTTGTTGGTGGATGATGATCAGGATTTTTCGCAGCTTCTCGAGTTTGACCTGCGCAAAAAATCCTATCAGGTGGCGCGTGCCGGAAACGGCGAAGAAGGCCTCGAAAAGGTCAAAAGCGAAAACCCTGCCTTGATTATTCTCGATATCAAAATGCCGAAAATGGATGGGTACACTTTTGTGCGCCGCCTCAAAAAAGAGCCGGAAAGCAAAGACATCCCCTTGATTGTTCTGACTTCCTACGAACCCATGAAAGACATGTTCCGGCTGGAAGGGGTCAACGATTATTTCGTGAAATCCGCCAATATGGAACCCCTTTTGAAAGTGGTAGAAAAATATTTAAAAGGATAAACCCTTCTTATGGCTGAAAAAACCGCAAAAAAATGGCTAAAAATTTCAGGGACAATATTTTTTTTACTTTTTTTCTGGAAGGCAAATGCCGCCGCGCATGCAAGCGATGGAGACAACCTTAGGCATGTTTTGCACGGCGCCGGACAGACGCTGTTTTCTTCGATGGAAATTCCCCGGACGATTCTGCGAAATTCCGCTCCTTTTCCCTTCAATATTGTGACCGGAGCGGTGGCAGGCACTTTCAGGACAGTCGCCGGAACCGTGATGGGGGCTGCGGAAATGGCCCGTGGCGCGGCTCCTTACGCCAAATACGCGATATTTGCGCTTTAAGTTTTTATTCTCCGCATTGACTTCAGGGCTTTTCCCCGCAGTTTTTCTGCCAGATTTTTAAAAGTTTCTCCCGTTTCCGGGTCCCGGGTTTCCGGCGCAATGCCGGCAAGAGGAATCATGATAAAAGCCTGATTTTGATAATCGGGTTGCGGGAGAATATCAATGTCGATGGTCCGAGCGGCAAATTTATCGTCCGGGTTCCGGCTGCGCCCAAGGGCGGCTTCGATTTCCCTTAATTTTTCAGTCAGAGCTTTTTTGCCGAAGTCACTTTCGATTTCCACCGCCAGGTTCCAGAATTTTTGAGGGCCAGCGGGTCCGACCGGGTCGGTTTCGTAAACGGGCGATATTTTCAGGACCTGCAATTTTTCTTTCATGAGCCGGAGACAGGCGGGAATATTGTTTTCGGGCTCGATGTTGGAGCCGAGGCTTAAAAAAACGGAACTCATGGCCGGGGTTTGCGGAGGATTTCGATCCCGACATTTTTGGCGCCGCGGATCGCGCCGGGTTTGGCCAGCCTGATTTTGATTTGCCGCAGCCCGAATTTTTTGAGAAGATTTTGAGCCAGTCTTTCGGCGAGGGTCTCGATCAGAAAAAAACTGCTGGAAGAAACAAAGGCGATCGTTTCTTTGGCGATTTTTTTGTAATCGGTGGTGTCTTCGATGCGGTCCCTGCGCGCGGCACGGCGGATATCGGCGGGAAGCTCCAGATCAATTACGATTTTCTGTTTGATTTTGCGTTCCCAGTCAAAAATGCCGATCCGGCACCTGACCTCAAGCTGTTCCAGAAAAATTTTATCTCCCATTTCCAAAGTCTAGCATTTCTCTTGACCCCTTGTCCATTTCTCAAGATACTCTGGGAAAATGCTTACTCTGTCGAAAGTTGAACCCTTGTGTCCGGTATTTGGCGTTTGCGGCGGGTGTGCCTATCAGGACATTCCTTATCCGGAAGAGCTGGCCATCAAAGGGCGGAATTTGAAAGAGCTTCTGGCCGGCAAGTTCGCCCTTGATGAATCCGTTTTTGAACCCGTGGTGCCTTCTCCCGAGCCATATCATTACCGCCACCGGCTGGATCTTTCGTTCAAAAAACGCGCTCTGCATGAATACGAAATGGGCTTTCAACTTCCGGGGTCTTCAAGGCTCGTGCCGGTCGAATCCTGCGCCATTGCCCGGAAAGAAATCGTGGATTTTATGCCGGAGCTGAAAAAACAGGCGCTTGCGAGAGTGACGGAAAAATACCGTACGGCCAATCTCGTGGTGCGAACCGGTGATGACGGGCGTGTATTGTGGGGCGGGATCGGCCGCCGGTCTTTGGAACTGCTTCCCAAAGATTATTTGTGGACGGAAGTCCGGGGCCGTAAAATATTTTATTCTCTCGACACTTTTTTTCAGGCCAATCTTTCGATTCTGCCCGTACTCATGGATAAAATCGAAAGCCTTTATCCGTTTAACCGGGAAACGATTTTTTTCGACCTTTATTCCGGGGTCGGTCTTTTCGGGATTTGTTTCGCGCCGCAAGTAGCCAAAGTGGTAATGATGGAAGAATCTCCGTCTTCGGTCTCGCTGGCGAATTTCAATGCCGCTTATCATGGCTTCAAAAACATCAAAATTTATCAAGGCTTGGTGGAAAGTCAGCTTGCCGCGGTATTGAAGGAAACCGGGGAAGGCCCAAAGATTGCTTTCGTGGATCCACCCCGCAAGGGACTTGCCCCTGCCGCTTTGGAAACGCTTGCCGCATCGCGCGCGTTTGAGGCGCTGTTCTATCTTTCCTGCCAGCCCGAGTCGCTGGCCCGCGATCTGGAAAAATTTGTCTCCGAAGGCTGGAAAATCGAAAAAATCGTCCCCTTTGATTTTTTTCCAAAAACCAGCCATCTTGAAACCCTTGTGGTGCTAACTAGACCAAAGACCGAAGACCAAAGACAAAAGACTAAAGATGACAGTATTCTTGATTTCTATGAAATTTTCGGCAATGCCAACCCCGTCGAAGTCGAAATCGGATGCGGCAAGGGGAAGTTCCTTGTGGCGCGCGCGCTGGAAAATCCGGGCATTAACTTTCTGGGGCTTGACCGCGCCGTCAAGTGGATGAAAACCGGAATTAAAAATTCGGACAAACAGAAGCTTGCGAATGTTCATTTTCTCCAGGCGGAAATCCGGGCATTGCTGGAGAGGATTCCCGGCCAAAGCGTGAGCCTTTTTCATATTTACTTTCCGGATCCGTGGCCCAAACGCCGGCATCGCAAGCACCGGATCGTGACTCCGGAATTTTTAGAAGCGCTCGACAAAAAACTTGCGGCGGGCGGATCCATTGAGCTCGCAACCGATCATGAAGATTATTTCGAGCAGATGAAAAAATCCGTGGCATTGACCGCTTCTTTATGGAGTTCCGTGAGGGAATGCGAAAATCAACGCTTGAAAGATCCTCACCTGAAAACGAACTATGAACTTAAATATGAAACCGAAGGCCGGAACCTGTATTATCTGGAGATGGTGAAACCATGAGAATTTCCCGGGCACTGGCATTGGCAGGCATTGACTCCCGCCGCAAATGTGAAGCCTATGTCTTGAACGGCGCCGTCCGCTTGAACGGAGAGGTCGTGCGCGATCTTGGCCGGCAGGTGGATCTTGAAAAAGATTCCATTACTTTTCGCGGCCGTGGACTCAATCTGCAAAAATTTGTTTATTACATTTTAAACAAACCCATGGGCTATTCGACGACCGCCTGGGACCCTCACGCCCTTAAAACGGTGTTTGATCTGCTTCCGGGCGAGCTTGCGCCCAGAACCGTCAAAAGTCATCGCACGCGTGTTTTTCCGGTAGGCCGCCTGGACCGCAATTCCACGGGGCTTCTCCTTTTCACCAATGACGGTGAAATAGCCAACCGTTTGACCCACCCACGCTACGGGGTCGGAAAATGGTATGAGGTAAAGCTCGACCGCGCGCTTGAGCCTTTTGATATGCGCCGGCTGGTTGAAGGCGTGCGGCTCGAAGAGGGATGGGTGAATGCGGAAAAAATCACAAAACTCTCCCGTCGCCGGCTTCAGGTGCTGATTCGAGAAGGAAAGAAAAGGGAAGTCCGCCGCATTTTTGAAAAGCTCGAATATGAAGTTCTGGAGCTTTGCCGGGTTGCTTTCGGGCCCATTCTTCTCGGAGACATGCAGCTGGGGCATGGCCGTTTTTTAACCCCTGCCGAAATTTCGACGCTTAAAGGGGCTGTCTATGAAACCCCCACCACCAAGAAGAGACCCTCAGACAAAACCTCTTCTGGCCGATAAATAAACCTAAATGAAAAAACACCTTGGAATTCTCTGTTCAATATTTCTTTTTCTTTTCTTCATGGCGCCGCATGCATTTCCGGCTGAAAAGGCCAAACCCAAAGAAAAAATCCAGAAGGCCCCGGCCTTTCCCCGGGACGGCATCTGGTTGACCCCTCACTTGCCCGACAAAAAGTTTTTCGAAGGCAAGCTCACCCTTGTTTATTTTTGGGATTACAATTCCATCAACTCCATCCGTGAAATCGGAATTTTAAAAAAATGGGACAAACTTTATCATCCCTTTGGCTTCCACATGGTTTGGATCCATTCCCCGGAATTTTCATTTGCGGCCCGGCGTGAAAATGTGGCCGGCGCCGCCCATCGCCTCGGCATTCCTTATCCGATTTTTCTCGATAATGATTTCAAGCTTTGGGAGGCTTACAAAGTGCGCTCCTGGCCCACCAAAATCCTGGTCAATCGCCGGCGTGAAATCATCTATTCAAAGGCGGGGGAGGGTGGATATGTGGAAACGGAAAAAGAAATCCGCCGGCTGTTAAAACAACTCCACAAGGGAGTGAAATTGCCGGCCGCCGCTTTTCAAAAAGAGACCCCCAAATACAGCATCCAATCTTGCGGCCTCATGTCGAGTGAAACCTATCTAGGCTATAAAAAGTCGGAGTGGTGGGGCGCTGAAATTGCCAATAAACAGTGGATGCCGCATGACAAGCCGATTACCTTTAAAGACCGGGGCGAGCGTGTGGAGCATGGTTTTTTTGCCGAAGGGCTTTGGACCGCGCGCGAAGACGATATGGAACATGCCCGGAATACGAAAGATCTCAAGGACTATGTGGGAATGATGTATGTGGCCAACGAGGTTTACGCGGTCATCCACCAGAAGGGGGATTCAAAAGATGGCCGGGTGTATGTGACCCGCGACGGCGAGGCCGTGCCGCGCGAATTCCGGGGCCGCGACCTTGAGGAGGATAATTCAGGAAAAACCTTTGTCAGCCTTCGCTCGCCGCGTCTTCACTATTTGATTGCTCATGACGACGAGCATTTTCACGAACTCAAACTCTGGACCGGAGCCGAAGGCGTGGCCGTAAACTCTTTCTCTTTCTCCAACCCCTGCCTCAGCGAGTTTGATCACCGCTAGCCTAGTTTGTCGCTATCTTTTCAAAATTTCCAGAAACTGCTTTGGAGAAACAATTTTAAAGCTATAGGTGTCTTCCAAAACTTTAAGATCTGAATCTCCGGTGATTAAATAATTGGCTTGAGCGTGGGTGGCGCAATAAAGGAACTTATCATCCGAAGCATCACGTGAAATCGGCTTCTGGCCAGATGAATCAGGCACAAGATGGAAGAGTTCGGATAAAGATGCCATCCACTGAAGCGCTCTCTCATTTCCGCCGTCTCGGTCCATCTTGATAATAACTCGGAGATATTCACTCAAAATACTTGGCGTTGCATAAACTGCAAACTTTTCCTGAAGCCAGGCATTTAAAATCTTCTCAGGCTGTCCTCCAAAGAAAATACCAGAAACCAGAACATTTGTATCTAAAACGACCTTCATTGATCTGAAGACCTCACGTCACGGATGGCTTTAGAGAGATCAGACTTTTTTAGTCCGACTCTTTTGGCATAAGCCCTGGATTCTTTCATGAGTTTGCGAACCTGTTCCTTGGCGGGCAGCTCTAACCTTTTAAGGATGATCATATCTCTTTCTCCCAAGACCATAAACTGTGCGCCTTCTATCAGTTCCAGCCGCTTCCGGATGGCCTGGGGGAGAACGATTTGCCCTTTAGACGATAGTTTTGTGACTTCAAATGTTTCCATGAAAATCTCCTCTCTTACTATTCTTACTAGTAAGAATAGCATATAAGAAGAATAATTCAAGGCCCATTCCTTTTCTAATCCCTGCCTGAGCGAGTTTGATCATCGCTAGCCCAGCTTGTTTTTGAGGATTTTCTTCCCCTTCGGCGTGTAAAGCCAGCATTCGGAAGCCGGGGTATTTCCCACCACTATGATTTTTCCATCCACCGAAAAAGCGGGGTGGATTTCAATCGCCTCTGCCAGAGGCGGTTCCTGCGCCAGCTCCTTCACAAGGTAATCCTGCTCCTTTTCCGCAAGCTTGCAGGCCACCTCCAGGAAGTCCTGGATAATATCGTGTAGTACTCGGGGTGTCGTCATTTTCTTCTCCTTTTAAATCAATTTGAGATGAAGGGAGGCTACAGGACAACGAGAGGTAGGGGAATCTCTAAAT
>CAYGIT010000012.1:0-28889 GCA_964349955.1 uncultured bacterium | reverse complement strand
CCTTATGCTCCTTCCAGGAAAGCGGAAGGCGGCCGATGGATCGATATCGCCCGGGGCGCGAGCCGGATCTGGATACAAAATTTCCATGTTGCGCGCGTCGCGGAAGGAATTGCCGCAAAAGAAGGGAGAAATTCGAATTTACAATTTCATGACCTTCATTTTGAAGATACCCGAGAAAATTTTATTATTTTCGGAAAAATGTCCCGGGATATCCTCATTCAAAATACCTGGGGCAAGCGCTACTCAAAGCGGCATGTCCGCCTTGGGCATGGGGTCTCAAAGGTCCGGGTCGTCAATTCCCATGCCAATGCCGGATTTTTAGACGGCGATTTTGCTGTGGGTTTTGATGTGGAAAATCAAAGCCAGGATATTGAATTCAACCGTTGCAGCGCGCGTGCCAATCTTTATACCCTCTCCCCTTACTGGAACGGCGACGGCTTTAAGGCCGAGGATGAAACCCGCAATATCCGGTGGATCGACTGCGCCTCTTTTGACAATGGAGATGCCGGATTCGATATCAAAACCGGAAATGCTTATCTGGAAAACATTATCGCGTTGCGCAACAACCGGAACATCCGGACCTGGTCTTTTCAAAAAGCGACCGTGAAAAATGCCCACGCGTCTTACGCCAAACACCGGGGCGGCATGGGGGCTGCGGCCGGGATCTGGAGTGTGGGTTCCCTCGACTGCCGGTCATGCACGTTGCGCAACAACCTCATTCAGGTGCTGGCGGAAAATAATGAGAAAGGCGGGCACATCCGGCTTTATGATTCTTTTCTTTGCCGGGACGCCCCTGCGGAAGGACCCGCGATAGTGGAAGAAAATGGATCACGCATCGATTTGATCCGCACTACCCAATGCCAGGAATAAATCCTTTTTTCACCGGGAGTTTTTCGAATTTCAAATCGATGATTAGAGGAAGATGGTCGGAAGCAATCCGGTCTAATTCTGTAGTGGGAACTTCGATGTTCGTCACTTCAATGTCAGGGCTGACAAAGAAATGATCGATCCGGCTGAAAGGATGACTGGCTAACCACGTACTCTTGGGTTTGTGAGACTCCAAAATCAATTGGGCATCCCGAAGGCTGCAGCCCATGCGTTTACAAACCATGGAACCCGGATTCGCATTAAAATCCCCGCATAAGACCACAGGGCCCTGGCATAAAGGACTGCCGGACCAATCGGAACCAAGTAAAGCCTCGGCTTGAAGCAGGCGTTCGGCGGGCCATAAACTCAAATGGCTGGTAATTACATTCACTTTGATGCCGCTCACGTCGATTTCCACCCATAACGCGCCCCGCGGTTCGAAGAGCCTGCGGGCTTTGAGCCGGGGAAGCGCATCCATTCGAATCACTTTCAGCGGGTAGCGGCTTAAAATTGCATTTCCATATTTGCCCTCCGCCAGAGAAAGCGAAGAGTGGAAATGAAAGATCATCCCTAATTTTTGCGCGATTCTTTCCGCCTGATCGATATTTCCCGAGCGATTTCTCCCCACATCGATTTCCTGTAAAGCCACCACATCCGCCCCCTGACGCGCAATCACTCTCGCAATCCGGTCCGGTGAATTTTTTCCATCCAGCCCTACGCACCCATGAACATTATAAGTCAGCATGCGGAGCGTTTTCACGAGTGGCGCCGCCGGTGCGGACTCTATGCCGGAAGTTCTTCCCAAATGCCGGAGCGCGGCTTCGCGAATATCCAGCGGCCGCAACCAGGCTCTCCCCTGCAAACTCAAAGGCGCATCCGGGGGAAAAAGCGCGAATCCTCTTGTTTCTTCCGGTCCATAGCCCGCGTGGCAACCATTCTCTGCGGCAAAGGTGATGAGCTTTTTGCCCTGGCAATACCCTGAAATAATGATTTTTCCTGCGCTCGGGTGATGGCATAAAGCCACAAGATCGCAAGCGGCTTCCTTTAAGAAGGGATGATCTTTTCCCAAGATTTCACTCGCGTCCGCGGGAAGCATGAACTTTCCTGTTTCGGTCCGAGCCTCCACCTGGCCGGCTTCTTTCGGAATCAGAACCACGGGAATTCTGGCTATCTCCAATAATTCTGAAATCACACGCTCTTTTTCTTCGGAGTTTAATTCTGAGGCAGGATAAATGTGAACAATTGGCCCCATACCAATTGCGATTACTTTGGGACTCGCATGCTCGACTCGCTGGTCATGAGAAAAGCGGGCCCTTTTCATGGCTTTTGCCTCCGCGATTTCTCCAAAAATCGAGGCGATTGCTTCTTCCACCGGCCGGCCGTTCTCCGCAGCATAAAGAACCGCATCTTCCTGCCCATGGTCCGAATAAACCCAGATGTCATAATCCCGGCTCTCTGCAAACCTCGCTTCTTTCCAAACACGGCGAACGGCATCGTCAATCCCCCGAAGCGACCAATGCGCGAATTTCGAAGAGGGGCCCCGCCAATGCGCTTGCTCATCGTATCCCGCAAAATTCAAATGAATCACGGGTAACCCGCGGGCAATATCTATTTTCGCTCCCAGGACCACAAGCTCTCTTAGCAAAACACAAATCACGGCCCTTGCCAGGATAACTTTAAGCTCCATGGCTATTTTTTTTCCAGCCCATGTTCCCCGGACAAAATCAGAAACTCCGATGACGGTTTCGAGGAGAAGAAGAACCAATGTTCGAAAAAAAATATTAAGGTGAAAAATAAAAATAAGGAGCCAGGTCAAAGGATTGAAAACCTTGAAGAGCCGGCTATAGCCGCCGCCGGCAGCGCAATAATGAGATTCTTCGGCGCCGCCCTTGAAAATATTGGAATAGGAACTCCCGCCTTTAAGAAGGGGCTCGGTATTTTCGCTTAAACGCCTTTCGATCTCGATGGCGGATTTCGGATCGAACATCACAAAGGTTTCGCCGGTGGGCTGGTCCACAAAATGAAAGGCGGGAACGCATCCTTTCACGCCATAGAAAAGCTCGCCCTGCACCGCGGGAGTATTGGAAGGCATGCCGGAATAATGCGCGTAATCCTTGTATTTTTGTTTTTCCCTGAGAGAACGGAGGAATGGAAGATTTCCTTCGCGAAGCCCCCGTTGATATTGCGTCAAAGAGAGCCCGTCAATCTGAATCAAGATGAGACCCGGAGTGGTTGCGGTGCCCTCGGATTTGGACAAACGAAACAACCGGATGGTCCAATACGAGCGGCTCAACCACCTGGCGATTCGCCTTATTCTCACCGCGATTTTACTGATCATGAGAATTCCTCTGGGAGAATTGTCCCAAATAGCGCACTAGCGAATGGTTAACCGGACACTGCTTTCGATGATTCCTGCGGAAATGGCGTAGCGGGTAAGGCCTGCCGTGTCATGGATATTCAGTTTTTCCATAATCTGCTGGCGATGCTTTTCAACCGTCTTAATGCTGATCTTGAGTTCCGAGGACATTTCTTTATTCGCTTTGCCTTCGGCAATCAATTGAAGGACCTCCGACTCGCGCGAACTCAAAGCGGAGTTTTTCTTCTTCAAGATTCCATCGCGTCCCTGCGACAGCCGGTTTCTCTTTTCAAGCCGTTTTGCAATGTCCGAACTGAAATAGGAATTCCCTTTTTTTGCTTCCCGTATTGCCTGGGATAAACTTTCCGCGGAACTTTGTTTGATCAAATAGCCGGTTATCCCGATGGCCATCATTCGATCAATATATTCGTCATCATCATGGGCCGAAAGAATCAGGATCTTGGTGGCGGGAAAATTTTTGACCATTTGCCGGGCAGCTTCAAAACCATTCAGCAGCGGCATGGCGATGTCCATCACCACCACGTCGGGCCGGAGCTTCTTGACAAGTTCTACGGCCTCACGGCCATTCCGCGCCTCCGCAATTACCTGGATGTCCTTTTCAACCTCCAGCACCATCCGAAGTCCCACACGGACAACGGTATGATCGTCTACCAGCAAAACTGTGATGCGGTCATGGGGGTCATTTTTCATTAGAAAGGAACCTCCGCCATAATAGTCGTGCCTGTACCTTTTACGGATTTAACCATAAACCGGCCTCCTACCATTTCCACGCGTTCACGCATGCCAAGCAAGCCTAACCGCTTGTTTTTTTTAGCGAACAGGATGCGTTTGACCTGAAAAGATTTTCCGTTGTCTTTGATTTCAAGCCCGATGGAGCGGTTCTTTTTTTGGAGAGTCAATTTCACGAGATTTGCATGGGCGTGCTGAGCAACATTTGTAAGGGCCGCCTGGGCGACGCGGTAAAAAGTGGTCCGCTTGATGAAGTTTAATTTTTCCACATCCGGAGAAGCTTTGAAATCGATCCGGATCCCGGTGCGTTTTGTAAAACCTTTCATATAAGAATGGAGCGCGGGAATAAGCCCCAGGTCATCCAGAATCGGAGGCCTCAAGTCACGGGCAAACCGGTGCACGATATTCACCGACTTCTCCACAAGACGCTGGGTACTGGTGATTCTTTTCTTGAGATTTTTGGTGCTGGCCGCGTCCTCGACTTTTAATGCCGCCAGATGGACATTGATGCCCGACAAAGTTTGGGCAATTTCATCGTGAAGTTCGCGGCTAATTTCTTTGCGTTCTTCTTCCTGGGCCAGAATAAGCTGGCGGGATAAATGGCGCAAATGCTCCTGCATGCTGCGCGCTTCTGTCAATAAACGTTTATGGTGCCGCTCGCTTTTGATGAGCTTTTTTTCAACTGTTTTACGCTGAAGGGTTTCTAGTTTCAGTTTTCGCAATACTTTGCCATACCGTTGCAACAAACCTTTTGATTTTACTTTCATATTACCCTTCCCGAATGACCGGAATACTCCAACTAGATGCCTTTTGGATCGTGTTCACTATCGTATGATTTCACTCTTCCATCTATGGGGTAATACCCTACCCCCTACCCCGCCTAAAATCTCGCCGGATATAGGGTTTCACCCCATAGAAGAAGACTTTCCTCTTGTTTAGTATAACTCCAAACAGATAAAGGAGGTGATTTCAAATGGCAAAGAAAAGCAGAGGCGGGAGAATGACGGCCGCTAAAAAACGCGCAGCCAAGTCGGCCGGCGGGCACGGTCCGGTTAAAAAACGCAAAGTAGGCAAGAAGATCATGAGCACTTAACCAAAAACGATATCTCAAAAAAAGGACTTAGCCTATGAAAACAAACTATCAACGAATTCTGGTAATGACCGCGGTGGCCCTTCTGGCCTCCGCACAGCTCCACGCTTCTGAAACGGATAAACGCATTGAATCCTCCGCCAGGGAGTCTTACGTCTTCAAAACCCACCTTAAAAATGACGCCATCAAAACGGAGTCAAAAGAGGGTGTGGTCACCTTGTCAGGGACAGTCGACCGGGAATCTCACAAAGGCCTGGCTCAAGAGACCGTGGAAAATCTTCCGGGTGTCAAAAGTGTAGACAACCGTCTGGAACTTAACGCGGAATACACCCCTGATAAATCCAATGAGTGGATCGCAATGAATATCAAGTCCGCTCTGTTGTTTCACCGGAATGTCAGTGCCGAGAAGACTCAAGTGTATGTGGAAGAAGGCATTGTCACCCTGCGCGGAGAAGCTGCCAATGAAGCCCAAAAGGAGCTGACGGCGGAGTACGCGGATGTCGACGGTGTCCGGGAAGTCCGGAATGAAATGACGGTTGCGAATACCCCAACGAATGAGGACCGGACGATCGAAGAAAAAATCGATGATGCTTCCATTACCGCTCAGGTCAAGATGGCTCTTTTGACTCACCGCTCCACAAGCGCCCTTAAGACTTCTGTCGCGACAAAAGAAGGAATCGTGACATTAGGCGGCAAGGCTAAAAACGGTGCTGAAAAGGACCTGGTCACAAAACTTGTGAGCGATATTTTCGGCGTGAAGAGCATTATCAACAATATGTCCATTCAATAACCAAACAGAAAATGTCATTCTGAGCCGGAGGCAGATCCTTCGCTCCGCTCAGGATGACACCTTGGAGGATCTTATGCTGTACACAATTGCTGTTGTTTTGTTAGTGCTGTGGGTGCTGGGCCTGGTGAGCAGTTACACCATGGGAGGATTCGTTCATATCCTGCTCGTTATCGCCATTGTCATGGTACTGGTCAATCTCATTCAGGGGAAAAAGCTACTCTAACCACTAGGAAAACCGGAGGTTTACCATGAAACAAAATACACTCTTTGCGGTATTGCTGATCGTGCTCGGCGTCGCGGCCTTTGCCTATCAGGGTATCACTTACAAAACCCGGGAAAAAGCCGTCGATCTGGGTCCGCTGCAAGTAACCACTGAAAGAACTAAAAATATCCCGCTGCCTCCTATTGTTGGGGTGATCGCACTGATCGGCGGAGTAGCATTGCTGCTCAAAGATAGCAAAACAGCGTGAAGCTTTAACTTTTTTCTACAAGCCACAGCCGGTAAAGCGGCGGGATAATGACAAGGCTGGAGAGATAGCCCGACAAGACTCCTGTCACAAGGGTAGTCCCGATTGAAAAAAGCAGGGGGTGGCGGGCGAATAAAAGCACTCCGGCCCCGATCAAAGTCGATCCCGCCGCAAAAGTAATGGCTTGAAAAGTCCCGGTATTGAGCTTGTGTTTACAATCATAGACGGCAAACATTCCATAGTCGCTGACAATTCCCACCACCACCATCGCGGCGATAATGCTGGGCATATTCAAAGCCAATCCCGCGATGGCCATAACTCCGGCCGTGGTGATCAGCCCGGTTAAAACAGGCACCAGGGCCAGCGCCGCAAGCCGCATATCCCGCAACAACAGGACGGTCAGAAACGCGCTTGAGAATAGCGCCGAAAGAAACAAAAAGATCATCTCGGAGCCAAATGCGCGCGAAACAATATTGGAAAAATTCTTGCGCGAGACTAAAAATGTGCCGGGCTCATGGCGGCTGATTTCCGTTAATTGCTCCAGATAATCGCTCCGGTCCTGAAAAAAAGAAAAAATTTGATATCCGCCCTTGTTCTTGACCACAAATTGCTCCTTCAAATGATCGAAAAAAGAAAGGCCCTCGGGCTCGGGCGCCATCTCTCCGGCCGTATGCATCTGTTCAAAAAACGGTTGAAAAGCATCCGGCGAGAAACCATAGGCCTTGCCATTCTCGATGAGCGACTTTCCGATTTCAATCCCCTTTTCACGGGCCCAGAATTTCTTCCAATGCAATAAATTCTTCTGACGGGTTTCGCGGCCGGGCCAGATGGAGGCAAGACTGGTAAAATGTTCCGGGCCTATCTTTTTAGAGGCGGCCTCATAGACATCGCTGTTGATCTGATAGGCTTCTTCGAGCGACTTGGCCTGCACCACAAAAATAGCGGGCAGGTCTTTGCCTCCCCAGATAGCGTGAAACTCCTCTTCCGCCGCCAGGATATCTTTGGCCGTCCCGTCAAATTGGGTAATATCATTTTTGAATCTTAATCCTGTCCCCAATACCCCCATTCCGATCATCGTGGCGGCCCAGATCAAAATCCACAAGCGATCGTTCGCTCTGGGAGTAAAAATCTTGGCGGCAGCCGGGGCTATGGAAGCCGGCAAAGATTCTTTTTCCTGATTTAAAAAATGGGGCAGGATAAACAGGGCAAGGATCAGGCTCACAACCATGCTGAGGCCCAAAAAAAAAGCGAGTTGATTGTACCCTTTGACGCTGGAAAAGAAAAAAACCGAAAAAACACTGATGGTTGTCAGGGCGCTGAACGCAATCGGGTTGAAGATTTGAAGGATCGTTTCTTGCCGCGCTCCCCTTTTACGCACGGCAATATAAACAAAAATTCCGTAATCAATGGAAATGCCGGCAATGACGGTCCCCATCCCGATAATGGCATAAGACAAATTCTTGAAAACAAGCCCGGCAACCGTGGTGGAAATAAGCACGGCCACAAAAGGAATCAGAAAGACCAGCCCCGCCTTGAGGTCGCGAAAGAAAAGTAAAAATAGCAGCAGGAAAGCAAACGAAGCCATCGTGGCGGTGAGCCCGATGTCTTTTTTGATGACATCTTCATTGCTGATCGTATGCAGGTGACCGGCAATGATTTCCGCAGTCACAAAACCGGGAAGCCGTTTCAATTCCTGGCGGAGATAAGCAATCAATTCCCGCGAGCCAAACCCTTCGGTCAGGTTCACCCCGGTCTTGAGAATGACCATGACGTGCCGGCCATCCTTACTCAAAAGATGGCCCTGATCGATGACCACCTCATACCCTGAAGAGGCTGAAAGATTCCGGATATCGCCCAAAATCCCGGAAGAAAATCCCAGCGGATCGGCGCGCAGAAAGGGCCCCATAAAAGTGCTTCCCGGGGTCAAAAATTGCCTCTGGATAAATTTCATCCTTTTTTTCAAAAAGTCCGGCGTCATAGGGGCGGCCATTCCGGTAAGGGCTTCGGGGGTTAAAAGCTGCGGCGTGTATTTTAAAAAGGAAAACATTTCGGCCATCACATCGCTTCCGGCCACATTGCTGATGATGCTTTTAATCAGCGGGGATTTTATCGAAGCCGCCCACTCCTCCGCCGCAAAAACTAGGTCTTGCGCCGTATGCTTCTCTCCATTCAGGGCCAGAGAAATCACCACTTTGTCCGAAAAATTCGCTTCCCGCAAAAAGCGCATGGTTTGCTGCACCTTTTCATCCTGCGGCAGCATCAATGCAATGTCATTATTGTATTGGATAAACCGGAGGCCGATCAAGGAGACCAAAACGATGAGCCCGAGAAGGCAGGCGAAAACTTTCTTTCGCATTTGAACGAAATCATAAATTCGGGAAAACAGGCTAGTCATGCCATATCCTTTTTAGTCCAGCGACAAAACTCTCCAGGCCATTTCATCCAGGGTCAAATCGTTTAACGCGGTCTTGCCACTGACCAAAATAAAGTCCGGATTCCCCAACAGAGCCAAGGGAATACGGAATTCTAACGCTTTGCCACGTGAAGTGAAGCGTATTCCTTTCAAAGCTTTATTTCTTGATTGATCCTTTGCACGTAAACCACGTAGGCCGGTCTTGATCTTGACCTTCGGCATCGACGAAAAGAGGACATTCTTCTGATAAGGCAAAAGCCAAATTGAAATACCCAGCCTCTTGTTGATCCTTCGTCTCAAGGTGAGCCGGACGACAAGATCATCCCCCTCAGCGGCATAGGACAATGCCCGTTTATATCTGGACTGATTTTTTTCTCCTTCACGGATTTTCAAAACCGGATAATCTCCGAAAAATTCATTCCTGCGCGCAAATGAGATTAAAAACTTGGGGGCATACTTGATTTGCGACGGGTAATCCTGGAGCGCCTTGGATTTGCGGGTAATTTCCCCGGGCGCAAGAACTCGATTCTGCCAGGCGATTTCGCTTTTCGCCAGGTCCGGGGGCGGCGTCAATTCCAGGGCGGGTTTAGGCCAGCCGGCAATATGGACAAGGTACGGATAAATTGCCGGCGGGCTGATTTTTCCATCAAGGTCCCAGAGCGCCACCCGCAGAAAAAGATAAAGTGCCCGGTGGTCCCGGTTTTTATCCGCAGGATGAGAAACAAAAATCTTCGTAGGGACGTAGTCTGACAAGATCTGTTCGATGTCTTTTAAAATGCTCTCCCCTAAATACGGCGCGCCTGGTGATCGCGCATCGGAATAAGGCACCTGCCGCGCACGAGAAAATTTGCCGCGAAACGGCTTGGCTTTTCCCCAGCGTTTCGTCATGATTTCTAAAGTCCCGCTATCGGGATACCCCAAAGAAATGACGTCCTTTTCGGACATTCCCAATTGCTTCATGGCTTTCACGGTTTCCTGTTTGCGCATCGCCCCCATGCGGAGAATGCGTTTAGGGCCGAAAAAAAAGCGTTTATCATAGACCATAAAAGCCAATAAGTTATTCTCGCCGTGGGTGAGCAACACAACTTTCACTTTTGCTCCCGCTTTTACAGCCGCCTGCAGGACTCCCCCGGCAGCAAGGGTTTCATCATCCGGATGCGGCGCAAGAATCAAAACCCTGTCGCCGCTGACAAATGGGGGCAAAATCCCCGAGGGTTCTGCAAGCAAAGAATGGGCCGGCAGGAAAAACAAAAAAATAAATAAAGAGACAAAAAGGGGCTTAAGGATTTTCAAAGCGAGATTTGTTTCACGCTATTGCTTTTTTATGCATTTGAACAAAGTGTGGCTGATGCCGAGATTATCCGTCTCTTCGACGACTTTCATGCCGGCGGCTTCCAGGCAGGCCTTCATATCTTCGGAATGGTACATTTGGCTGTTGCCGTTGGCGAGGCAGGCGAAGTACAGCGATGTTTGTTGAAGGCAAAAGGCCGCGGCCTTGAATTTTTGCCGGTCCCAATAAGTTTCCAGGATGTAGAGTCTGTCTTCGCCCTCCATCGCATCGGCAGTCCTTTTGAGAATAGAGATGATTTCTTGCTGGGAGAAACAGTCCAAAAACTGGCTCATCCAGATCGCATTATGCCCGGAAGGAAGTTTTTCGGAAGGATTCAGCAGATCAATGGCATGGTAAGTCATCCGCTCCCCGAAACCTTCCTTGCCGATGTTTCTTTCCGCCATGCGCAATTGGCCGGGCAAATCAGCGATCATGACATGGACATTGGCATCATAACGCATGCACTGCAAAGCCCATTTGCCGGTGTTCCCTCCCACATCCAGAAGTTTCCGGGGCTTCTCTTTGAATACCAGAGGCAAAACATCTTCAAAGGCGGCATCGGAATAAAAATGGTCAAAGGCCAGCCAGCTTTTTTGCACCTCCGGCGGCAGGGCCGTGAATGCCTGGTAGAAGGTGGGCCAATTTCCAAAAACCTTGAGGCCGGCGGGCTTGCCTGTTTGAATCGCTTCTTTCAGGTGAAAAAAACCTTGATAATTCACATCCCGGACAAAGTCCATATTGACCCTTGTCATGGCGTCATGCAGGATAAAATAGCCG
Source organism: uncultured bacterium (assembly GCA_964349955.1). Taxonomy (GTDB): domain Bacteria; phylum Omnitrophota; class Omnitrophia; order Omnitrophales; family Aquincolibacteriaceae; genus CAYGIT01. The sequence continues at coordinate 18,049 of CAYGIT010000012.1, read as the reverse complement.
GTATTGGTCAGGGAATATTTATTTTCTTTCAAGAGCAATAATCCCATTCCCAAACCGGCTTCCACTAAAATTTTTATTCCATAATGCGACAAAGGAAGCGCTTCGGCCAAATCCGTGAGGCGGATACCCGCATCCCCCTGCTTTTCGATCGCCTCCAAAATCCCCAAATCCCTCAAAGCCACTGCCGCCTGAAAGACAAAAGGGGCAAAGGCGATTTTTTGGGCCTCGAATTTGGCATCGACAGCCGTATGCTTTTCTTTGTCGTAAAAATTTACTGGCATTTTATGGCGCTTTCCTTGCTGCTTACGATTTAAACCGGGAGAACGCGCTTATTTTATCGTCTTTGAAATAAACTTCTCGGGTCACAAGCCGGCTTGTCCAATACGTCCACAGATTGTCGGTCGTTGCCGGCGTCCGGTGAGTAGGGGGATATCCGAAAGCCATCAGCACAGCGGCTTTGCTCATGCCCGCTTCGATGGTCCCGTCCTTGATATTTTCTTTTTCTTTGTCCGAAAAGGCGGCATACTCGGCGCTTTGCAAAACGTTTCCTTTTGAAAAATACCGGTCAAAAAATTCGGTGCTTGTTAAATTCGTGTATTTCCTGACAAGGACCACTTTGAATTGTTGCCCTTTCGTTTTTTCACGAAAAGTGATTTTCTTATCGCTTCGCTTCACGATTTCAACTTCGGTCCCTACCGGTAGAACGGCGCCCTTGTGGTAATTCGTCGACAAAATCTTGGAGGGATTTTCGTACCACATATTGAACCGGGTGTAATAAGTTTCCCCAGAAGCAGCAAAGCCTGCTGAAGAAAAAACAAAACTTCCCGCCATTACGAATAAAGCACTCAGAAACAACTTCTTCATTTCCTTTTCCATTGTTTTCTCCTTTAGTTAGTTTCTTGTCAAATTTATTTTCGTCATCCCCGAATGCTTTTGTCGGGGATCAATGAGTACGGATTCCCGCCTAAAATCGTGCGGGAATGACGTAGGCGCTGAACGATTGCTATCTTGTGACTTTCACGAAACTCAATTCCTCTTTGCAATTATGCGTGATGCATTGGATAGCCTTGAGGGACGTTTGATTCTTGAGCATGAGCGCGGCGGCGACGCACTCAAAACCGCCGGAAGTCATCAATCCTCCGTAGATATTCGAATAGGCCGCGACCGGCGCGCCCTCTTTGACAGCGCGCTCGTAAATCTTTTCGCTTCCGGCCATCGCGTTGGTTCCCAGAATCGAAAGGTCCACGTCTTCCCAGCCTCGAGCGTCCTTCCCCATTTCAATTCCGGCAAACGCGCCGTATTTTTTCTTTGCCGGGTCCAGCGTTACAAGAAAAAAAGCGCTGCCTTCGCCGGGCACAACTTTAGGTTTTTCCAGGCAGCCCAAAGGGCTCATTTTTCCGTCAGTGGCGACGGAAAGTTTTTCCTCGCAGATATATTCCATCGGCAGGGAACATTCCTCCGCAATCCCCACCAGCACCCGTTCCACTCGCCCTTCATTCAGCCAGGCCCAAGCCAGCAGCAAGGCCTGCTGAAAAGAAAAATAGAATTGGGTGATGGTCATTGCCGGGCCTTTACAACCCAGGACACTTGCCACATAAGAAGCAGCCGCATTGTGGACCGAATGCGCAAACGTCGTGGGAGAAACATTGCACTCTCCGTAATCAATAATATTATCCAAAAATTTAAAGATCGTGGCATGCGTGCCAAAGGCGGTCGCCACGATCATTCCTGTCGATTTCCGGATTTCTTCGAGCGGCACGCCGCTGTCACGGACAGCATCCGAAGCGGCCAGGACCGTCAATTTGCTGAACCGGTCCGCCCGCCGCGCCTGCTTGAGAACATCCTTGTCCACCAAATCTTCCGGAGCGATGCGATAAGCCATCCGGCCATCCGGCGACGGGCTGGGCGCGATCCATCCTTCTTTTAGCGCTTTCTCAAAGGGACCAAGCCCCCGGCCCCGCGCGCACAGGATCCCCATTCCTTCTATAGAGAGAGGTTTCATGAAACCCCGCCTCCCGCAGGGCACTCCAATAAAAGGGCGGCGTCACACCCGCCAAACCCCAAAGAGGTTGAAAGCGCGAAACGGCCCTGGATCGGGGTGCGTCCGGCTACCGGCGCCAAAGGAATTTCCGGATCCCGGTGAGTGAATCCCGCGCTTTCAGGAATCCACCCTTTTTCCAAAGCAAGAATGCTAAAGCCCGCTTCCAATCCGCCGGCAGCTCCAAGCGTGTGTCCTGTATACCCTTTGGTCGATAAAAACCGGGCTTTTTCCCCGAACAAACGGTGTAAAACAAGGCCTTCCACGGAATCATTGTCTTTGGTTCCGGTTCCATGCGCATTAATGAAGGCGATTTCCGGGGTTTCAAGATTCGCTTCTTGAAGAGCTTTCCGGATCGCCCGGTCAAGCCCCACTCCCTCCGGATCGGGTGAAGTTAAATGATACGCATCATTAGAAGTGCCATAGCCGCGAAGAATCGCTCTTACTTTCCCTCCGCGATCGCGGCAACCCGTTTCATTCTCAAGCAAAAGAACGCCTGCCCCTTCTCCGAGATTAAGACCGGTACGGTCCCGGTCAAAAGGAGAGCACAAAGAATCACTCAGGATCCCGAGCGACGCAAAACCGCATAACGGGACATAATTCATTTCATCGGATCCGCCGGCAATCGCAATGTCGCACAAGCCGGCCCGGAGCCAGGACTTCGCAATCCCGATAGCATCAGCGCCAGACGCACAGGCATTGACGACGGTAATGGAGGGACCTTCGGTTTGAAGAAAGGAATGCACGGCCGAGGCTAAATTCCCCTGCAAATAACGGTCAACCGCATCCATCGAGGCTTTGCCCTTCGCCCGGTACTCCCGGTAAAAATCCAAATCGTTTAAAATACTTCCGACGGTCGTGCCCATCGCAACGCCGATACGCTTTCCCTTCAGCGACTTTCTTGTCAGGCCGCCGTCTTCAAGTGCTTCTTCCACCGCCGCCAGGCAAAGATTCAAAGTTCTCAATCTTTCGGAAAAATATTTTCCGGAAAATTCTTTGACTTCATAGACCGGAGATTTGATTTCCGACGAAAAAAGGGAGACGGGCCCGGCATTGCGCCGCCCGGCATAAAAACATGCCAGAGTCTCCGCCGCGTTTTTTCCCGCAGCTGAAATCATCCCCAACCCCGTGACCACTATTTTCATTGTTTGTCCCTGGAAGTATTGTCGTAAATATACCGCGACAGCGTATCAATCGATTGAAATATCTCCCGGCCTTCTTTCATGTCCTTCACCTGCAGGTTGAAATGCCTTTGGAGCAGCACCACGATTTCGACCGCGTCCAGCGAATCGAGGCCGAGGCCTTCCCCAAACAGGATTTCATCATCTTTGATTTCCGCCGGATTCAATTCATCCAAAAAGGCCAGATTGCTGACGAGCAGCTCTTTTACTTTTTTCCGGATTCCCGCCAAATCTTCTTCCTTGCTAGTTGTCATTTGAAATTCCTTTATTCTTGACCCACACATTATGAAATAAGAAACATTCGTAGGGGTACTGCTTCACAAATGTTTCCAACAGTTTTACATAACCCGCGACCCATTTTTTTAACTGCTCTTTTTTATTCTCACCCTTAACGTAGGCCGGATACCAAATGCTTGAAATATCCGCGACATATTCCCGCTCCGATACCTTATGCGTGAGCAGGGCCACTACCGGATATTCGCCCGCGGCCGCGATGGAAAAAGCCCCGTAAGGGAAATACGCGGCCTTTCCCAGAAAAGGCACTTCCACGCTATCAAACCCGTAACTCCGGTCGCCCATAAGACAAACTACACTGCCCTCTTCAAGGGCTTGCATCATTTCAAGCACGCCGCCCAGATGGCCTTCCGGATTGATGATCTGCAGGGCCCTTCCTCCGGTCCTTATTTGCAGAAACTCCTGGACCACGCGATTATTCTCGGGACGCATCACAATACAAACTTTCTTTTTAAAATCCCATCCCAATTGCCTCAAAGCCACCTGCCAATTCCCCGCATGGCTGGTAAGCACCACCAATCCTTTTTTGGATTCATGGAGGGCCCGGACCGTTTCTTCCGTGCCTATTTCCCGGTAACGAAAAATATCCGGATTTTTTATCATCGCATACCGGTCAATCAGTTGCCGGCCTTGACTCACAAATAACCGGTGAATATGCCCGGCCTTTTGCCAACGGCCGGATTGAGGAAATCTCTTTTCAATATAGATTAAAGCTGTATTCACGGCCTCGCGATCAAAAAGCAAATAATAGGCGCAGACAAATTCGAGTAAAAAATAGGCGCCCTTCAGCCCAAACACCCGCAGCATGATTTCGAAAAACCATATCCCGAGCCGGTTCCCCCGCTGCCGGGGATTCCTTTCACTCATGAATAATTTCCCTCGAATACAGAAATTTCCTTTGCTTCCTTTTGTTTTTGAAGATATTTCGAAATAACATAAACGCATAATCCAACCATCAAGGCCAGAAGGGGCGCCAATACCATCGACCCCAGCAGCCAGTCCCACATCAAAGCCGGGATTTGCCCCACAAAATTTTCTTTGGAAATTCCCGTCAACCATCGTCCGTGCTGCATGAAATACCCGGTCTGGATACAAAGAAAAGGGACAAAGGGCATATTGCAAAGGTTTTGGATGCTAACCGCCATGATTTTATTGAGATGCAGGCGCGCGGTGACATAAAGAATCGCGATCGTGTGAATAAAAACAAGAGGCAAAGTGGCGAGAATGATTCCCACGGCCGCGGAAGCTGCAAGCCCTCCAGGCGAGGCGTTTTCCTGAAGCAATCTTTTCAGAAATTGAAGCGGGTGGCGAAAAAAGCTTAAATCAAATTTTTCTTTCTTTGAGCTCACCAATTGAAGATGCGGAAGGGGCAGCAAGTGCCGGAACACTAAACGGGTATGCATCAGGGAGATCCGGAAATTATCCATGAAAGGCCGGAAGCTTGAAATGCGGCGGCCTTCTTCCGCATACCAGACATCAATATCCACAGTTTTAAGATGCAGTCCCGCCCAGGCGGCGAGGGTCAGGGCTTCGGTTTCAAAATCATAACGGGAACCCGTCAACACCAATTTCTTGAAATGCTTCACGGGATAAGCGCGGAATCCGCTTTGACAATCCTTGATAAAAATGCCCGTCTCAACTCGAAGCCAGAAATTGGAAATATCGCGGCCTATTTTGCTTTTTCCTGGAATATTCGGCTGGGAGAAATCACGGCAACCGATCAAAAGCGTGTCTTCATCTTCCTGGAGGAGCGGAAGGAATTTTTCCAAATCGGACGCTCGGTGCTGCCCGTCTCCATCCACCGTAATCATGTAACTCGCATTTTTATTTGAAACAAAATCCAGGGCGGTCAGCAGGGCCTTGCCTTTGCCCTGATTGGATTCGTGGCGGATCACCGTAATGTCCGTGTCTGTCAAAAGAACACGAATGTCGATGTCCGTACTGCCGTCATCCACCACCAGAACATTCGGCAATCTTTCCCGGCACCCCATCGCAACGTCTCTCAGGGTCCCGCCGTTGTTATAAACCGGAATCACGCACCAAATCGATTTCATATTCAATTCATTCCATCTCTCTTGATTTAAAGGAACAGGCTGCTTCTTGAGAATTAAAAGTAACCGCAAGCAATCCCTTCACCGTTTTATTGCGCGCGATCACCGCTTCTTGCGCTAAAAAATTGCCGCCCGGATTTCCGGCATTGCCGATGTAGGACAACGGGCCCTGAAAGCCAAAATGAATGGCCGCTTCCGCGAGCGGACTGGACGCCAGGGTATAAATAAAAAGATTCCCTCTCCCCATTTTTCTGCCCGAATCGATATAGTCCCGGAAATAAGCAAGGTTTGAAATAAGCGCGCCCTCCTGCCCTGTCCCCAATATTCCGATGTCCTGTTTCTTGTCCTTGGCATAAGGAAAATCCGCGTCATGCAAAGCCAGAGCGGTCGAAAGAGTCACGAGTTTGGAGGCTTCGTCAAAACGTCTAAAATTCTCGACCGGGAACATAAGAATATTTTCTTCCTGGAGTTTTATGGCCAGGGCTTGAAGACCGGAAAAAGTCCATCGCAGATTTTTTTTCATACATCCGCATTCCGTCCCCTTGATCCAACTGCTGCCTTTTAACGTGAAAAGATCCAGGCGGCTGGCTTGCATTTAAGCTCTCAAGACCAGCGCCGCATTGACACCGCCAAAACCTGAATTCGTTAATAGAATCGAGTTCCCTTCAAACAAACAGGCTTCCCGGGAAACCCAACCCCGGGCATCCGCGTCTACCTCTTTCAAGCCCACGGTCGGAGGAACTTTTTTTTCCTTCAAGGACTGCAAGGCAATCAAGATTTCAATCAAGCCTGCAGCGCCCATCGTATGCCCGATGCCTCCTTTGATGGAATAAGTGGGAACTGCGCGCGTTCCGAAAACCGATTTAAAAGCTTTCATTTCCATCGCATCATTGTAAGGAGTTCCGGTTCCATGGGCGGAAATGCCCGCCACGCCGCTTGAAGGAATTTCGGCTTTTTTCAGGGCTTCCTCAATGGCGCGCGCAAGGCCCAGCCCTTCGCGAGAAGGCCCCGTCATATGACTCGCGTCATTGCTCAAACCCCAGCCTGCAATCTCGCCTTGAATTTCCCATTGCTCTTTCAAAGCCCGCGCTTCACTCATCAATAAAACAAAACCCGCGGCTTCTCCGGCACTTAAACCCTTCCGGTTTTGATCAAACGGGGCCGCCGGCTCCGGATCCAGAGCGAAGAGGGCCGAAAATCCTGAAAATACAAATTCACTCACGCTGTCACAAGCCACGACAAGCACGCAATCGCGTTCGCCGGACTGGATCATTGCGGCGCCCTGGGCAACCGCCGCGCTGGAGGAAGAGCATGCCGCCGAGACCACCATTCCCGGAGGAGTCACTCCCGCCAATGCTTCGACTTTTCCCAATAAACAAACCAGGCGGCTTTCTTCCGGCTTGGCTTCTCGCCCGCCAAGAACGGCTTGTTCCAAATAATCAATTTCACCCACGGTAGTCGCCAATAAAAGCAAGGCGTCCTGCGGAATCGCCCGCTCATTTTTTTTAAAAAGCATCCGGAGCATTCGCATGACAATCGATCCGTCCTCATCCCTTGTTAAACCGGGAACAATCCCTGCGTGCCGGCTTTGAAACAGCCCGGTATCAAAACGGTCAAAAGGACGGATGGCGGTTTGGCCGGACATCAGCCCTTTCCAGCAAACTCCGGTTCCGGGTCCATAGGCGGTCACCATATTTCCGGCAACAATCACTCCTTTTCCCCCGTTCATTTAAAATCACCGGCCCGCCACCGCTCACGGAATTTCTCCAAAAGGGGCGGCGATGTCAAAAGAGCTTCCTTGGTAACGGCATCCATGAACATCTGAATCGTATACCCGGCCACTGCAACGATTTCGTCCTTCCGGATGACCGAAAATTCGGTATGAAGCCGGGCGCCCTCACTCCATACATAGGAAGCTTCGATCGTGAATGTTTCTTCCAGAATGAGCGGCTTGTGATAATCCACGTGCAACTGCACGATGGGCGCATGAATTTTCGCTTCATGATAGGCAAGGTAGGAAAGCCCGCACTTCCGGCCAAGCTCGGCAGAGGCTTCTTCGAAATATTTGGGGTAATTTCCATGCCAGACAATTCCCATCACATCCACTTCATTGAAGTGGACACGCCTTTGCAGACGAACCCTGCAGGGTTCCGGCGCGCCGGCTTCTTGCTCGAAGTAGCTTCCTTTTTTTCTTCTCATGCCGGCCTCATGACTAACTGGAGCATTGCCACTTTTTCTTCTTCTCTTTTAATGAGCGCTTTCATACCGGTCGAACCATCGGCATTCGATTTGGGATGACACTGGATCGTGATTTTTTGCCCGCAAGTCACCGGAGCAAAATACTTGGCCATGGTCACTTCGGTTAAGCGGAAAGATTTATTATAAAATTTCTCCGCCATGGCCACAACTGCCTGGACCTTGCAAATTCCGGGCAGGACGGGGTTATTTTTAAAATGCCCTTGAAAGCCAATGAACTCTGGCGGGAATGAAAACCGGGCGCGGACCCCGTCTTGTTCAAACGCTTCCAGATCCGCCATGGCTTGAACGATTTCCTGTTGCATCCGGCTCATGCAAGAATCTCCTTCAGCCTCAAAGCAAGGCTGTATTTCCGTACACGATTTTCAAAAAAAATCTTGCTGGGATAGATTTTCGAGCCCTTTGCCCTGTATTCGAAATACCGCACGCGCCAAAGTTCCCGCCGTCCTTCCCGGTACCGTTTCTCCACCAAAGCCATCTCCGGCCCGCCGAAAACAAATTCCAAAGCTCCTTTGCCTGAAGCCTGGCGGTAATAAATCCGGTCCTTTGCTTTCACCACTTCCGCGCTTGCTTGAGGGACCCGGCCGAGGTAAATCCGCCGGACATCCTCCGCCATGCCATGAGCGAATTTTCCCGGGTCGATTTTCTTTTCGATTTGCGGAAAAGAAAACGCATACTCGAACTTTTCACCGGCCGATTTTATTTCAAAAATTTTTACGCCCATCGGCGTAAATCCCGCGACCCCAAGAGAATTTTCCTGGGAGTCCACTTCGGTATAACCCAGCGCCGCAAACTCACGGTAGCGGTAACGAACGACCGCGGACTCAAGCACTTCGAATTTACCGGCCAGGCGGCCTTCAAAATCCTTCCGGACAATCCCGGGATTGATTCCTTCCACCGGGCTGAACCGGACCGGTTCAAACGGAATTCCCGCGCAACCGCTCAATAAAATTCCCGCGAGAAAAATTTTGAGTGCCGCGCGGCAAATCTCAAACCGCATGTTGCTTCATCTCCCAAACCGACGCATCAATCCCTGTATTCAAGAGCGTGCCCGTAAAAATCATCAAGGACTGATCGCCGCTCTTTTCCATAATCCGGATCGATTCGATGTAGCTTTGGTCGTGACGGAATTGAATCGTGATGGCTTGAATCATCGGGGCCGACAAGGCCTCTTTGTGCGGGGTAAACTCCAGGACCAACGGGTTCTTCGAGAATACCCGGATATCATATTGGGCCAATAAATCCGTGTACGATCCGTAAAACCAGGTTTGCATTTGCTCAATCACGATCTTGAAAACCGGAGCGGCGGACATGGATAAAACTTCCACACGGTCCGTATCTTCATTCCATTGATAAATCTTGCCGTCTTTGAACACAATCGAATACCGGATCGGCGATTCAATGCGCCATGCAAACCGGTTGGGTTTTTGCATGGCAATCGTCCCTTTCAGCACCACTTCATGTTGAAAGGTTTTCAACTTTTTCTTCTGAACAAACCCTGTTTGCATATTTTCGATTTGCTTCATCTTTTTTTCAAGATCGCCGAGAATTTGGCGCATTTCGGCATCCTTGACCGGAATGGCCGGCGAGTCGGGAAGCGCCAGGGCATTCGCGCAAAGAAGAACCAGCAGTCCGCCCAGAAACAAAGGCGCCTTCAATTTTATTTTTTTATTCATGCGCTTTCCCCTCAAAGATTTGAACGACTTTGATCTCTCCGCAGGCCAAAACCTCCGCCCCCCGGAAAACACTTCCTTCAATCACGCAAAAATCCCCGTACTGCGCGGATTTGCAAACTTCGATTCTCAATGTGTCTCCCGCGCGCGCCGTTCCCGTCACTTTGAGATTCCGGATGCCGAGCAGATACCCGGACTGCGTTTTCCGTTTCTCGTCGGAAATCTCGAATCCGCTCCGGGCGGCAATGGCCTGGGCAATCATTTCTACAAAAAGGCATTCCTCCAGGGTTCCGTCCTTGCGCAAAAAAGGGCTATTGCCCTTGATCGTGACCACGGCTTCAGAGCATTTCTCCCCCACGCGCACCAATTCATCGATCACGCACATCGGTCCGGAGTGAGGAATCAACTCCTCCGCTCTTCTGGGCAGGCGTCCGGTTTCCATCTCGGGAGGATCGCTAGGACAAAGAGGCATATTCTTTCCTCCGGTCGAAAAAACGGACCGGTTTTCTCGATTGGGGTGCAAACACCTTTTGTTTGATGACTTCTTCTTTTTCGATAATGATTTCCGGCTTGACCCTTAATTTCACAACCAGCTCCTCTTCAAGCATTTCACGCGTCACGAGAAGGTCCTGAAGCGCGACATGGACCCTCAACCGGTCTGAAAGTTCGCCTTCGCTTAAAACCTCAATGTAATAGTTCGAGACCGCCCGGAAATCTTCCAGCACCGCAAAAACGGCTTGCGGGTAAAGAGAAGTCCCCTTCACTTTGATCAATTGATTCTTGCGGCCTAAAATCGGCCCCAGCCGCGATGAAAAACGGCCGCACGCGCAAGGCGTTTCCTCTAAAAAACCAATGTCTCCGGTCTTGTAACGGATCAGGGGCATTCCCTCGACTCCCATCGGCGTTACGACAATTTCTCCGGTTTCTCCTGAAGGCAATGCCCTGCCTCGCTCGTCCACGATTTCAAGGATTGCAAGCTCCGGCAGCAAATGCCCGCCTCTTTGCGCGGAACATTCACAAAAAGTAGTGACCGTTTCCGAAGTGGCGTAGGTGGAAAATACTTTTGCGTCCCAAATTTCTTCGAGTTCTTTTCCGATACCCAAAAGCTCGAAATTTCTGTTACGCACCGGTTCGCCGATGCAAATGATTTTATTGACGCTGGATTTCGCGGGGTTTTGCCCTGCTTTCAATATTGCCGGCCCTAATTTTTTCAGGAAAGACGGAACGCCGACAATGACCGTCGGGTGCAGGGAGCGAATCATGCCGGCATGGCTTTCAATCATGCCATGGCCATTCCGGATGACCGTTGCGCCAAGCGCGCGCATTCCGAGGAAATAAGCCAGGCCCGCGACAAAGCAGCGGTCCATCGTGCATGTCAGCAAGGCAATGTCCCCGCGCTGAATGCCGCAAGCCGCAAACGATTGCTGTTCGTTGTAGGCCAGACGCGCCAAATCCTTGTCTGTGTAAAAAATTTGCATGGGCTTTCCCGTAGTTCCGGAAGAAAGGACGATATCCGCCACTTGGTCCGGGGCCACAGCTAAAAAAGATGCGGGATTGGCTTCGATGTCTTTTTTTTCTGTGAAAGGCAGGAGCGAAAGTTGTTCCAATTCCATGGAATCAATATTGAAATCAAGGTTTGGGTTTGCCAGTATTTTTTGGTAAGCCGGGGAATGTTGTTTCACATACTGCAAATGCTCGCGAAGGATGGCGGTCTGGGCATTGCGAATGGCCTCCATCCCCGAGAACTTGGCCTCTTGATGAGGATGCCTATTTGTTGTCATCGTGTCAAACGGGCTCTAGCTGATCGACTTCGGCTTGAATGATCTCGCGTACCTTGTTTTTGAGTTTGAAGGGCGAAAAATCCTTGAAAGATTCCCACTCCAGCGCAGGCAACTTATGGACTTTCACCGTGCCCGGAGTCAGAAAACCCGAGCCCTTTTCCGGGATTCTCTGATTGCCGCTTAAACACACGGGAATAATCGGAACACGCGCCGCCTGAGCGACGCGAAAAATAGCTCCATTGAATTGGCAAACTGTTTTATCCGTTGACCTTGAACCTTCCGGAAAGGCAATCAAACAAACTCCTTGTTCCAGCAATTGGCATCCTTGTTTCAAAAATTGATCAAAAGGCATTGTCCGGATACTCAAATACCCGGCATAGCGCGCAACCAATCCGATGATGGGAATTTTAAAGGGCCAGTTATTGACCACCTGAACGGCTTCCCGCTTTAAAAGCACCATTAAAAACCCGTCCGAACTTGAGCGGTGGTTGCAGACAAAAACACAGGCCCGGGGTTTCTTTCCCTTTTCCTCATCTTTGTACGTAATGCGCACAAAAGGAAAAGTCAAAAGCCGGACAACAATCCATCCATACCAGCAAATCAATGCCCTGATGATCTGGACCCATTTACGCTTTCCTACAAAGGGCCGCAGCATCACGACCGGAACCACAAAGACAGAAAACATCCCGAACGTGACAAGCACGAAAAGAGGGTAAAACGTCAGACTAAAAAGAAAATCACACCTCGGAAACATGGCCTTCTGTTTTCAGGGCCAGAATAAACTGGCAAATATCCTCGACAGTCCTGATATTCCGGACCCTTTCGTCTTCCCGGATCTGCACTTTGAATTTTTTCTGCAAAGCCACAATGAGATCCACGATATCCAGGCTGTCCAGGCCCAATTCCTCGAATACTTTTGCTTCCGGTTTCAAGCGTTCCGGAGCAATTTCGAAAGATTCTTCAAAAACCTCATTGACCTTTTTTCTGATTTGATCCTGATTCATTCCCGCCCTCCTTCTTAGAGCTTAATCTTCTACTTTTTTACAAACCAGTGCCGCATTAATTCCTCCGAATGCAAAACAGTTTTTAACCATCACCCGAATTTCTTTCTTAAGCAGTTCCTGCACATGGGCAATCCCATCGCATTTCGGATCGACCTTCTCCAAATTCAATGTCGGATAAATCATTCCCCGCGCCATCATCTCAAGCGATGCCGCCAATTCAATCCCTCCGGAAGCTCCCAGCGTATGCCCGATATAGCCTTTGAGCGCGCTCACGGGAACCTGATTACCGAAAACATCGCCAATCGCTTCAGCTTCTGCCTGGTCGCCCTGAAGGGTGGCCGTGGCATGCGCGCTGACATAGTCGACATCTCCTGGTTTCATTCCCGCATCGGCAAGCGCTTCCGTCATGCAATCTCTCATTCTTTCGCGGCTCGACTCACTCATATGAGTTCCCGTGCCGCATGTTGAGTAACCCGCGATCTCGCCATAGATCGTAGCGCCTCGTTCACGGGCATGTTCAAATTCTTCGAGCACTAAAACTCCGGCGCCTTCCCCGCACACCAGGCCATCGCGCCTGGCATCAAACGGCCGGGGCGTCATGGCGGCTTGGTCGTTAAAATGAGTCGACGCCGCAAAAAGAACATCAAAAGTTCCGGTCACAATCGGATGCAGCTCTTCAGCGCCCCCGCAAAGCAATCCGTCCTGGCGCCCGCTTCGGATGAGTTCAAATCCCAATCCAATCGCCTGAAGAGAAGACGCGCAAGCCGCCGAGGTAGCCATCACATACCCCCGGATCGCCAAATATTGCGCCACATTCATCGCGACCGTATGGGAAACGCTCTTGAAAAAGCTCATCGCGGACAATTCCGACAAATCCTGATTGGGCACGATGACCGCAAACGCTTCATTGAGCGCTTCCGTGCCGCCCATGGTAGAACCCATCACGCATCCAAAGCGCCTGGAGGTTAAAAAATCTTCCGGAATTTTCGCTTCCTCAACCGCCTGCTTTGCGGCCTGGGCGCCAAAAATACTAAGGCGTCCCATGGACCTGCGGAATTTTCGCGGAATGTCTTTCTCGTCCTTTTGTTCCGCAACAGCTCCCACACGGCTGCGCAATCCCTTGTATTTTTTCCAATCAGGCATCGGCTGCACAGAGCTTTTCCCCTGAGCCAGACCGTCCATCAAAGAATTCAAATCAGGACCCAGCCCGCTGACAACCCCCCGGCCGGTGATCACAACACGTTTCATTGCGGCAATTTCTCCCGGATAAATGCGTCATATTTCTCACGGCCGATGAGGACCCGCAAAAGAATAAAAGAGGACATCATCGCGCCGACAATGCCCGGCAGCAAAGCGCTTTGCCCCGAGGCATACAAATTCCGGAAAGGCAATCGTCCGAATAAATTAATCTGTCCCATTTTTTGTTTGATCCCGTAAGCGCTCCCATCCGGAGAATGCAAGAAATCACGGTAACTCAGCATAGATGCGGCTTCGATCACCTCGAGGCGGTTTTCATACTCCGGATAAACATCAACGATTCTTTTCACAATTTTATTCACCCGGTCCTGTTTATAGGCCAGGTAAGCCGCCGGTCTTTTTTTAAGCGTGGTGCCTTTCCATTCCTCGACATCTTTAAAAAAAGAAGGCTCCAGCGCCGTGACGATCTTGTGGAGTTTTCCTTTTACTTCTTCATTGCTCGTTAAAACATACAGCGCCGAAAGGTCACTGTTTTCAGGATCCAGCAAGCGGTCCACATCCGGAATCGGAAGCAAGGATGTAATCGTGGGGGTCAAAGGCTCATCAGGATTGTCCGTCTTTAAGACACAATATAAGGAAAAGAATCCCAGCGTAGGCTCAAAGTCTTCGACCCGGTCAATAAAAGCCTTGCTCAGGCTTTCTCTTGGAAGTGTTTTGAGAATCGAAGCCGGGTGAATGGTGAAAATACACTGATCGCAGGAAACTTCTTCGCCCGTATTCAAAATGAAACGGCCCACCTGGCGATTTTCGATGTCCTGGCATTCTTTGATGTAAGTCCTCAGGCGAATATCGACATTCAAATTTTTCAGGGCCTTGCTGAAAGCGCTCACAAAAGCATCGCCGCCATTCCTGATACGCACGGTCGCTTCGTAAAGGCTGTAGGCCACGCGGCTGTGATTGGCAAAAGAAATTTCGGAAGGCTTCACTCCATAGCACATGCAAAAAGCGGCCAAAAGCCCTTTTAGATTTTCACTCTTGACCAAAGAATCAAGCACGCTGGACAAGCTTTGATAGTCCTCTTCCATAAAATTCGGGGTTTCAGAAAGCTTGCGAAGGTCCAGGGACAGGGTTTCCTTGTAACACCGTTCGGTCATCTCGAAGTAGCGGTCAATCCCTTCCTGCTCTTCCGGAAAATAGTCCTTCAAAGTCTTTTTTAAAGCTTCAATCCCCGAGGGAAGCTCATACACTTGATTGTCTTTTTCAAAAATATAACGGTTTGATTTTGCTTCCGTTAAAAAGATCGGCTCGATTTCATCCCGGATCCCCAAGGCCGTCAACATATCATGGAGAACGCCGCCCTCCGCAAAACCACCCGTAAAATGAAAACCCACATCAAAAGGAATTCCTTTTTTCTCGAAACGCGTCATGCTTCCGCCCAGGTACCATCCTTTTTCGAGCAAAAGCACTTTTCTTTCATTCATCGCCAGAAGATGAGCAAGCGACAATCCGCTCACACCGCCTCCGACCACGATATTGTCATAATGCTTCATACGAAAAATCTCATGTGGCCAATCCCCCGTTGATCCCGATCACCTGGCCATGGATGTACATATTTTTTTCCGTGCATAAAAAATGGATGACCGACGACACATCTTCGACTTTGCCGGTGCGCTGCAAAGGAATCAGCGGCAGGATTTTATCAAGCGGTAAATTCGCGGTCATGTCCGTATCAATCACTCCGGGAGCGACCACATTGACAAAAATATTCCGTTTTCCCACTTCGCGCGCCAAAGCTTTTGCCGCTCCGATCAAACCGGCTTTCGAAGCCGAATAATTCACCTGTCCCGCTTGCCCGACCTCTCCCGAAATAGAGGAAACCACCACGATACGCCCCCGTTTTTCGCGGAGCATCGGAAACAACACGACATGCATGACATTGTAAAAACCGTTGAGATTGGTATTGATCACGCTTTCCCATTCCTCGCGTTTCATCAATGCCAGGAGATTGTCTTTGGCAATTCCGGAATTAAAAACCACCACCTCGGGAACACGGCCGTCCAACAGTTTTTCTAACGCCGCTTCCGTCTGGGCGCCATCGCCCACATCAAAGGCCGCCATTTGGCAAGCCACTCCCATTTGCTCGATTTCCGAGCAAACGGCTTTCGCAGCTTCCTCATTGCGGTGATAAGTCAAACCGATATCAAAGCCTGATTGGGCCAGCCGTAACGCCGTGCTTTTACCGATCCCCCGGCTTCCGCCGACAATCAGAGCAAAGGGTTTAAGACTCATGATTTTTTACCGGGTAAAGCGCCCAATGCTCCTGGTTAATCAGCTCGATCATCTTGCGCAAATCGCTTTCCAAGGGACGGTCTTGATCGACAAACCGGGAAAAACGCCGCACCTGGGAACAAAAATCGCGAAGGGCCGGCGTTAATTGGGCTTCTTTAAGATCGCCGCGCTGCTTCCGCAGTTCAATGCCCTGCACACAGGCCAGAATCGTGGCGGCACAAACCTGTTGCGTGAGTTCAATCACCCGCAAACAATCCCGGGCCGCAATGGTCCCCATGCTTACCTTGTCCTGATTGTGGCATTCGGTTGAACGTGAAAAAACACTGGCGGGCATCGTCAATTTCAAAGCTTCCCCTGTCCAGGCGGAAACCCCGATTTGAATCGCTTTAAAACCATGATGAATAGAAGCGTGCGCTTTCCTGGCGCCTGACAGGTTGGCCGGCAGCCCGTTATTGCTGTGCATGTCGGTCATTAAAGCCATTTGCCGGTCCTGCAAGTCGGCAAGATTCGCCACGGCATTTTTCATCGAATCCATGACAAATGCGATGTGGCCGCCATAAAAATGCCCGCCATGAAGAATTTCTTCATTCTCCGCGTCGATCACCGGATTGTCATTGGTGCTGTTGATTTCGGTCTCGATATGTTCTTTCATCCAGGGGAGCGCATCCCTCAAAACCCCGATCACATGCGGAGCACAGCGTAAAGAATAACGGTCTTGCAGTTGATGAACGGGTTTTGTTTGATGGTCCCCGATATCACTGTAAATCCAGCGGGCGCATTCCGCTTGTCCTTTGAAAGGCTTTACGGCAAAAAGATCTTCCCGGAAATGATTTTTATTGCCCTGCACGACTTCCAAAAGCATGGCGGTGCACCGGCTCGTGAGGCGGGTCAGGTATTCCGCTTTTTTCCAGGCAAAGCAGGCCAAGGCCGTCATGACCGCCGTGCCATTCATGATCGCCAGCGCCTCTTTGGGTTTGAGCTTGAGAGGTGAAATTTTACATTTTTTCAAGGCAGCCTTTGCCGGAAGAATTTTGCCCTTAAAAACAACTTCTCTTTCGCCGACAAGCGCGGCCGCCAAATAAGAAAGTGGAGTGAGGTCCCCGCTCGCGCCGACCGAACCTTCTTCCGGAATCCGGGGAAGAATATTGTGATTAATCATTTCCATTAATTTTTCCAGAAGAAGAATGCGAACGCCCGAATAACCGCGTTTGAGCGAGGCCAGACGCACCGCCATAATCGCCCGCGTCTGTTCTTCATTGAAATAGCGCCCCAATCCGCAGCCATGAAAACGAATCAAGTGAAGCGGTAATTCAGGGATAAGATCATGCGGAACTTTGACATTGCAGGAATTTCCATAACCGGTCGTGACTCCATACACATTGCCCTGTTTGGCCAGATACTGACTTAGAAAATCAGCCCCCTTTTGGATGAAGGCACGCCAGGGGCCATCCCCCAGCTCAAGCATTTCTTTTTCTTGAGCAATACGAAGAATGTCTTCAATGCACCAATCCGACCGGTCAACTTTCAATGGAGTTTTCCCTGTAATTAATCAAAGTTATCCCTTTTATAGGGGTGCTATTATTATGCATGGTTGCCCCCTTCCAGCTATAGGGTAAAACCCTACTTAAGCCTCAAGTGATGAGGCGGAAAGGGGCCCTTTTGACGTCTGGAGGCGGGTCATTCTATCATCCTCTAAATAAAGCAGAAAGGGCTAAAAATACGGGGATAAAACGGCTTTAATGCTTGCCGGTTTCCTGGGGATCTTGTTTGGATAAAATGGTTTTGACTTCTTCGAGCAAATCCTGAATTTCGAAGGGCTTGCGGATAAAACCATCGATCTCAAAACTCCTGAATAATTGTTCCAGATTCGAGCGCGCGGTGAGAACCAGAACAGGGTACCGGGATTTTCCATCCTGGGCGCTAATGGCTTCGTAAAAAGCAATCCCGCCCATTTTGGGCATATTCATATCGAGGATAATTAAATGAGGCTCGTCGTGTTTTATTTTTTTGAGCCCCTCTTCGCCGTTGTGGGCGGTAAGAACCCGATATCCCCTTTTCGTAAGAATGTCATGCATCATCAAAACTAAATCCGCCTCATCATCAATCAGTAAAATCGTTTTTTGACCGGACATTTTCAGGCCCCCTTTTCATCCCCGGCAGGCAGGGTAAAAATAAAAGAACTTCCTTTTCCCGGCTCGGATTCGACCCAGATGTTTCCTTGATGCAGGGACACGATCTCTTTGCAAATCGCCAGCCCCAGGCCGGTGCCGTTCACTTGTTCGGAT
>CAYGIT010000011.1:0-29492 GCA_964349955.1 uncultured bacterium | reverse complement strand
CTAAAAAAGGAGGGAATCAATTCTTTTTGCAAAATTATCAAATTCCCTTTATAATCCTCACCAAGTAAAAAACGCTAACAATGGGTAAATGGGTGACGCGATGAAGGGCCTCGGCGAAAAAATTAAATTCCTGCGAAAGAAACTGGGACTGACCATTGTCGATGTGGAAAGAAAAACCGGTATCGACAAGGCAACCCTTAGCCGCATGGAACAGGGCAAGATGGAAGGGACCCTCCAGTCCCACATGAAAATTGCAGACGTCCTGGGCATCCGGCTTCCGGAGCTTTATGAGGATGTCCTGCACGATCTGGAGCAATCCAAAGACAAAAAGGCCAAAGAAAAACTGGAAACTTTTTCCCATTCCAGCGGCGCGATCGCGGAACTGCTGACCGCAGGGGTCCTGCAAAAAAAAATGATGCCGCTTCTTTTGAAAATCAAACCCTCCGGCCAAACGGAAAAAGAGGAATACCCGGCTCCGACCGAACGATTCGTCTTTGTGCTGGAAGGTTCAATCAAACTTTTTCTCGGAGAGGAATCAAAAACTCTCAAAAAAGGCGAAAGCCTTTATTTTAACGGAGCCCGCGCCCATCACCTTCAAAATCCGTTTTCCTCGGAAGCGCAGTGCCTGTCCGTCATTACCCCGGTATCCTTATGATGCATTACGCGGAGGCTGACCATGCCGTCTGAAAAATCAAAACCGTTGATTCTGATTTGCGATGATGAGAAAGGGACGCGGGAATCCTTGAAGCTTATTCTGAAGAGTCAGTATGAATTGGCCTTCGCGGAAAACGGGTTGGATGCACTGGCTATGCTTGCAACCCTCTCCCCCGCCCTTTTGATGCTGGACATCAAAATGCCGAAACTGCACGGGCTGGAGATCCTGAAAGAAATCAAAGCTGTAAAACCAAAGCTGCCGGTAATGATTGTCTCGGGCTATCAGAGCACCGAGATCGCGAAGGAGGCTCTCAAAGCCGGGGCCTGTGACTATGTTCCCAAACCCTTCGACTCTAAAACCATTCTAGGCGCCGTCAACCGCGCTCTGTCTCTCCCATAGGGGACAGGCAGGAAGTATTGCCGTCCCCTATGGAACAACTTTAAAAATCAGGGAAATGCTTGTTCCCTGCCCAGCCACACTTTCGATCTGAATATCCCCGCCGTGCTTTTTCATGATTCGCTGGACAATGGACAACCCTAATCCCGTCCCATTGGTTTTGGTCGTGAAAAACGGGTCGAAAAGCTGCTTCAAATGCTCTTTGGGAATACCCGGGCCGGTATCCGAAATTTTGATCAAAAACTGTTTGTCCCCCGTCCTCCGGCTTTCGATCCGGAAAACGCCCCCCTTTTCCATGGCCTGAATCCCGTTCAATAACAAATTCAGAAAAACTTGTTTCATTTGATTGCGGTCCGCATTCACAAACGGATCTTCCTGATAATCCTTGACCGCTTCCACTCCCTGCTGAGTCATGGTGTGGTTCAAGAAAAGGAGGGTCTCGTCAAAAACTTCCAGAATACGGACTTTTTTGAGTTCCGGTTCCTGGGGCTTGGAATAATCCAGAAGCTGATGCAGAATCCCCGTCACGCGATCCACCTCGCCGGTCACAATTTCCTTGAAATTATCCCGGAATTCGGGGTCATCGTATTTCTCCGGCAGGTATTCGGCAAACACACGGATGGCCGTCAAAGGATTTTTCAATTCATGGTGCATGCTGGCGGTCAGCGTGGACATGCCCGCCAATTTTTCCTGATGCATGGCCTTGGCCAGGGTTTCATAAGAAAGGAGATGGTTCCGCACCATTGCAAAAGCCAGGAAGACCTGCCATAGAGGCAGCAAAAAAAATTGATATTGCGGAACCGCGAGACCATAAACCGGAAGAAAGGACAAGCTGCAGAGGCCATACCCGTAAAGCTGGGTAAAAAAAAGAAATCGGGCGTCGTCTTTTTTAAGCACGGAGGTCTGCCGCCTCCAAAACTTCAAAAGTTTCCAAAAGCCCTCCAGCATTAAAACACCCCAAAAAACAGTGAGGGCCTTATAGGCGGGCCCCGGAACGGGCATGTTCCGTATCCCCGCGATCTCCCGGAACCCGGTCACAAACCAGGGCGTCCCGGCAAAAGAGAGGAAAAAAAGGGTCACGCCATAGGCCAGCACCAGATTCCCATAACGTCTTTTTTCCTTTTCCAGATAAACGGAAACAAAATGCAGCCATGCGGCCGGAGTCAAAAAGAAACAGCATTGGGCAAAAACTCCCCAGGCTTGGGAAATGCCAGGGGGAAGGTCATTATTAGCCATGAAAGACATTCCCACGCCCCATCCGAAAATGAAAAGGCTGGAAAAAAGGTAATACCCGCCGGTCCGGTCATGGCGTTTAAAAAAAATGAACAGACTCGTGAGTAAAGAATTATACCCAACGAGAGAAAGGGCGATGGGAAGGCCTTGAGGATAAATCGAAGGAATTGTCATTTTGGTTTTATGGAGGCGCGGGGCGGAATCGAACCGCCGTATTCAGGTTTTGCAGACCCGTGCATTACCACTTTGCTACCGCGCCAGAAAAACAATGCAAAATTCAAAAGTCAAAATGCAAAAATTCAGAATTAACTGCCAAAGGATGTGCCGACGGCCCGGCTGGCTTTGATTAATTGGTGATTGGCCGGAACTGTCTTAATGGTTTTTACGGCATCCTTTAAAGGAACCGATTGAATTTTCTGGCCGAGGATGCTGACCATATTTCCAAAACGGCCTTTTTCCAAAAGATAAACGGCGTAAGTGCCGAATACCGTGCCGAGATTGCGGTCAAAGGCTGTGGGCGATCCCCCGCGCTGAATATGGCCCAGCACCGCGGCGCGGGTCTCAATGGCTGTCAATTTTTCAATTTCCGCCGCAAGCCATTGCCCGATCCCCCCGAGTTTTACAGGATAAGGGTTCTTCCTGTCCATTCCTTTTACTATCTGACCTTTACCGGAAGCATGCGCGCCTTCCGCCACAACAATCAGGCTAAAACGCTTTCCCTGACCGGCGCGATGAATCACCTCTTCACAAATCTTCTTCATCTGAAAAGGCATTTCGGGAATCAAAATAATGTCGGCCCCGCCCGCCGAACCGGCATAAAGCGCAATCCAGCCGGCATTGCGGCCCATCACTTCCAGGATCATTACCCGGTGATGGGATGCGGCCGTCGTATGGAGCCGGTCAAGCGCATCCGTCGCAATAGAAACCGCGGTGTGAAAACCGAAAGTATAATCCGTTCCGGAAAGATCATTATCAATCGTTTTGGGAATCCCGATCACGGGAATTCCTTTCAAATGAAACTTGTAGGCCGAACCCAGGGTCCCATCCCCGCCCACCGCCACAAGCGCCTCAAGCTCCCATTCCCGGAAGTGCCGGATCGCAAGCTCCGACTGATCTTCAAAAATAACTTTTTTGCCCCGGGGAACCGCGACCTTGAAGGGATTCGCGGTATTCGAGGTTCCAAGGATAGTCCCGCCATGCGTGAGAATGCCGGAGACATCGTCTGAACTAAGGAAACGGCCTCTTTTTTCAAGCAGGCCTTCGTAGCCGTCTTCAATGCCGAAAACTTCCATCCCGTAATCGTGAATGGCAGTTTTGACGACGGCACGAATCACGGCATTCAGGCCCGGGCAGTCTCCGCCTCCGGTCAAAATTCCAATGCGGCGGAACCGGGCTTTTTTCAAAATAATTCAGCGAAGATACTGGAGTTCTTCCCCGGTGCTGGGATCATACTTATAGCGGTCCGGAAAAGTCTGGCCCGTTCGGGGATTGTATTTGGTATGGACTTCCTGGGCTCCCGCCGGCGGGGCCGCATAAGTCGGCTGCTGCTGGGGCCTCTGGCCGTAAGGCTGCGGCGCATACTGCGGCTGATATTGCTGCTGCATCATTTCCTGCTTCATTTCGTTCTTGATATTTTCCTTCTGACGGCGCTGTGACTCGCCGATCAAGGCGCCTGTCAAAAGTCCGGCCCCGGCCCCGATCGCGGTTCCCGCTCCTGCATGCCCGGTTTGATTGCCGATAATGGCTCCCAAACCGGCTCCCAAACCGCCGCCCAACAGGCCTCCGGTTTCACGCTCCGTCAAACCACCCATGCCCCCGCCGCTGCCATCGCTGCTGGCACAGCCGGCGGACGCAAAAGAAAGAATTAACAATGCCGCAAATATTTTTTGAGCCTTCTTCATGATCTTCCTCCTGGTATGCGCTGTCATCCCCCGGCTTGACCGGGGGATCCATTTAAAATGGATTCCCGCTTTCGCGGGAATGACAAATTCCTAAAACAACCGTAAACTGCGTTATTATATTCACTTTCATTCTTTTTCGGAATTATTTTTTACAAGAGTTTCCAGCCATTTCAGCAGTTCTCCGGCGATTACCGCCTTGCTCTTGTTTTTAAGAACCGTCACGTTTCCCCTCTTATCCACAAAAGCGGTGGTAATTTTCCGGTCGCCGAAAGGCACATGGGTTTTGCCGTAATAATTGGCAACGATACCGTCCAGATTTTTTTTCTGAATTTTCTTTTTGGCGTTTTCAAGCCAGTTTTCCGTTTCAAGGCAGAAGCCGATGATCACCCGCTTTCCTTTCGAGCGTGCAAGCCCGGCCACAATATCGGGCGTTTGCTTGAGAATGAATTTTTTCGTTTTGGTGCGCCTGATTTTATGAAGGCTCGTGGAAGGCGCCGTAAAATCACAGACCGCGGCAGTCATGATCAGAGCTTCTTGTTTGGGAAATACCTGCCGGCAGGCCTTCTGCATTTCATGCGCGTTTCCGATGGAAATAAAGCGGACACCTTGGGGCGGTTTTAGTGCCGTGGGACCACTGACAAGGGTCACCTGGTGCTTGCGGTTTTTTGCAGTGCGGGCAATCGCGTATCCCATATGCCCGGTAGAAATATTAGAGAGGAAGCGCACAGGATCCAGCATTTCGCGCGTGGGGCCTGCGGTGATCAGGATATTCAAACCTGGAATCATGGACGTCTATTTTGTCTTGGAAGACAAAAGACGGGAAATAACATTCAGGATGGTGGAGTCTTCCGAAATATGCCCGATCGCTTCTTTGCCGCAAACCAGATGCCCTTCCACCGGATCCACAACATGGTATCCCGCTTCACGGAGGGTGCCAAGATTGCGCTGGGTAAGCGGATGCGTGTACATGTAATCATTCATGGCCGGCACAATCACGATGGGGCGGCGGGCGGCCAGCACGATGCAGCTTGCCAGATCATCCGCCATTCCGGCCGCAAGCCGCGCGATAAAATCGGCGGAAGCAGGCGAAACCAGAATCGCATCCGCTTCTTCGGCAAGCGAGGTGTGCAGCACGTCATAAGGCGTGTCCGCGGAAAAAAAATCGTGGTACACCTTTTCGCCGCTAAGGGCACGCAGCACAAGCGGAGTCACAAAATGCTTGGCCGACTCGGTCATCACGCAAATGACACGGGCCCCCTCGTTGCGCATAGCCTGCACAAGGTCCCCCGCTTTATAGGCGGCGATGGACCCGCTCAAAATATGCAGGACCGTCTTATCAGGAAGAAGCTTTTTTCTTGGGCTTTGTTTCGACATAGGAAACCTTGCCCGCTGAAAACTCTTCAAGGGCGATGGTGGTCACTTTTTTAGAAGTTGTTTTCACAAGCGGTTGAGCGCCGAGAGCAAGCTCATTGGCACGGCCCGCAAGCGCCAACACAGTCTTGTAAAGGCTGCCTTCCGGCGTTTTAATCAATTGTCCGAGAGAAACAAGAGGTGCCATTTAAATTAACTCCTTTGGGGTTGAAAACTTTCAATCGCAGATTCAATCTGCTGTACGGTTTTATCCAGATTCCGGTTCATGACCGCATGGTCATACGAACCAGCTTCCTTGATCTCATCCTGCGCGATTTCAATACGCCGCTGAATTTCTGCGGGCGATTCGGTATTTCGCCCTTCAAGCCTTTCCCTCAAAATTTTCACGGAGGGAGGCAGAATAAAAAATGTCGCCATGGGCGCTTGCCCAACCAAAACCTGTTTGACTTTTTTTGCTCCCTGGACATCAATGGCCAGTAAAATTTTTTTGCCGGCATTCAGCCGGTCCGTCACAAATTGTTTCGGCGTCCCATAAAAATGGTCGAAAACCTTGGCCGATTCCAGAAGCTCGCCGCTCTCTTCCATTTTCTGAAATTCGGAAGCCGTCACAAAAAAATAATCTTCGCCGTTTTTTTCGCCAAGGCGGGGCGCCCGGGTGGTCACCGAGATCGAACGCACCCATTCAGAATGGCGCTTTAAAAGGCGCTCCACAATCGTGGTTTTTCCGCATCCCGAAGGAGCGGAAAGAACCACCAAAAGCCCCGAAACACCGGGATTATTCGATGTTCTGGATTTGCTCTCGGATTTTTTCAAGTTCACCCTTGATCAAAATGACTTCGGTTGAAATTTCAAAAAATTGAGACTTTGAACCCATGGTATTGACTTCCCGGTTCATTTCCTGGCAAAGGAAATCAAGCTCACGGCCCACTTCCCCGTCGGTCTTGAGGCGCCGGCTGAAAAGCTCAAGATGGCTTTTCATTCTCACCAGCTCTTCGGTGATGTCGACCCGCTCGGCCAAAAACGCGGCTTCACGGTGAACGCGCTCCGTATCCAGCGTGCTTTCATTCAATAGATCCGCAATGCGGCCCTGCAATTTCTTGAAAATTTTCTCACTCGCGCCCGAGGCATAATGTTCGATCTTGCCAACCGCTTTGGTAATGACCTCAAGCCGGGCTTCGATATCCTGCCCCAGCTTCTTCCCCTCGGCCTGCCGCGCTTTGACCGATTGCTCAAGCGCCTGAGTCAAGACTTTCGAAATTTGCAGCCATTCTTTTTCAGGGTCGGTTTCTTTATCTTCGGTCCCGAAAATACCCGGCAGCCGCAGCAGATCACCGACCGAAACATCCCCTGCCAGCTTAAACTTCTTTTTCAGCTTCTGAATGGAATCCAGGTAAAAACGGGCGGCCTTTTCATCAATGGAAAGCGATTTGGACTGCTCTTTCGAAAGCTCCTGGCTGATCGAAACCGTGATTTTACCGCGCCGCAGGGCGGGCTGCACCCGCTCACGCACGCGATTTTCCAGAGCGGCCAGCGCCGATGGAATCTTCAGCGAAAACTCAAAATAGCGGTGATTGACGGAACGGATTTCGATGTTCCAGTTTCCCTGCCGGGGCGGCGCGCCTGCCCGGGCAAAAGCGGTCATGCTACGAGTCATAGGTCCTTTAGTGGAAAAGCTAGAATCATAGCGTGGGCGCCGCCCCCTGTCAAGCTAGGCGGCGGATTCGAAAGCGTGTTCAGAAAGGGCCCGGAGGGCCAATTCCGCAATTCTCTTTAAAACAAAGACATTCCCTGAAACCTGATCCATTCCCTGCAGGTATTTTGCTGTAAGTCGTTCAATAGTATCAGCTTGCAGTTTCAGGTCAAGCTCATGGGCAATTTTGAGGATTCCGGCCATATAATAGAAAACGACCGGAAGATTCACTAGGCGTTCCATGTCTTCTTCCTGAACTGCAAATTTGAGCAGACCCGGAACCGCTTTAGTGCCTAGGCCGATGATAGCCACTCGCCCCTGCTTTTCAAGGGCATAATCCGCCATGGCCTTCTCCTCATTTTGATTTTCAGCCGGAATTTTCATTCCAATGCGCTTTGCTAATTCTTTTTGACGCAACCCGTCCGAAATACCCGCGCTTTTCTGTCCCAAAGCTTTTAAAATTTCTTTCATAAAAGCATCTTGAGTGACGCCTTCGGGCAAGAAGGTCACCGCCACCGGCTCCGCATTCCCGCCCTGGATTTTTTCATAAACTTCCAATTGCCTCCGCAAATCCGCCGGACTTTTCATGAGTAATTTCAAAAAGGGATACTCTACAATTTGATACCCCGCCCCTTCCTGCATCGAACTCAAAAATTCTCGCGTGAATTGAACCGGCCCCTCTCCCAATTGCTCCAACGGATCCGCTTTCACCGTTTCCGACATCGCATAGGCAATATTGCGGTCCAATGCGTGTTCGATCGCCTGCCGCAGCTCGCTCCTTTGCAACTTTTCAGCCACCCTCAAAAGCAAAACCCCCAGCGTAAACTTCGCCAGCGTTTCTGCCGCCTTTAAATCGAACGGCATCTCTAAACTTCGCGCTTCAGAGCGCGTTTCAAGGGAAGGCTCCTCAAGCATTTTCAAAATTTTATCAGCCAGCTCATGGATAGGTTCCTCATCCGGTACATCTTTTCGAAAAGGCTTGATTTGATAATACTTAAACACCCCTGATGGAGATTCTTGGGCCATTAAAGGCAACTGTCGAGAATTATCCACCAATAAAGAATATCCAAGCAAAGAAATGTCTTTTACTTGAAAAGCATACGGTTTATCAGACCTATAGTAATTTCTCGCGGCTTCCGCTGTCGCATTCAAACGCCCGAGACGGTAATCAATCTTCTCTCCTGCCTTATAATTTCCGTAAATCCGAATCATTGATTCACCATCCGCTTCCGTCTGAAGCATTGAATTTTTTCTACTAATGAATCGGTCAAAAAGATCCAGCATCTGAGGATGCTTTTTTAAAAAAGTCTTCATCCAGACGCGTGAAGCGGAGGTCCACAGCACCAGTCGAATGCCTTTCTCGCGAAGTTTTTCGAGCTGTTCTTCAATCCCGGGCCGCAAAACCATTTCTTCGGTCTCAGAATTCCCTATTAACGTATGATCCAGATCAAAAACTACTGTCTTATGAATCGCCGAAATCTTCCGCTCTGATTCCACAAACGCGCGGTCAAAAATGAGACCTTTCACAAATTTACTCCGCGCTTCGGAACGGGGCGCGAGGGCGTTTAAAATATCTTGGGTGCCATGGATCAAAGATTTGCGCTGCAGATCCGAAAGGTTTCCGCTGGTAGGAATGCCGTCCTGAAGATTTTTGAATCCGTCGATTAAAGCCGACAAAGTCGCGACATCCGGAGAGATAGCCTTCAAAGCAGGCGCCATCCGGATCAACGCGTTTAAAGATGTCATGCGCAGGCCCGGCGCTTCTTTAAGATCTCCGGCCCGGTTCAAAAGGACTTGCATGGCATCAA
The DNA here is from genome assembly GCA_964349955.1 of uncultured bacterium. GTDB lineage: Bacteria > Omnitrophota > Omnitrophia > Omnitrophales > Aquincolibacteriaceae > CAYGIT01. The sequence goes on along the minus strand of CAYGIT010000011.1, from coordinate 20,438 downwards.
AGAGAAGATTTTTATCGTCCAAGTCCAAAACCTGGTTTAATAATCCTACGGTTTTGTAGCGCTGCTTTTCATCCGTTTCAGAGATGGATTGATTCAGGAAATTAATTTTCCCTCGCAGGAATGGTTCCATGCCGGCCGCGTAAGCTTTTATCCTTTCCTTGCGCCAGGTTTCAAATGCTTGCTTGTTTCCTGAGAAAGATTCTATTTTAGAAATATCTTCCCGCGCCTCTTTGAGTTCTTTGGCCACCCGCCCCTGGGTTTGAGAATTTATCCGGTAAAGGATCTGGTTAAGTTGCCCGGGAGGCGACGGAGAGTCTATTGTTTGATTGATCCGATCTCGAAGATATTGAGAGGCTTCGGGATTGCTGCGGCGCAAAAAAACTTCCGTTTCCGTGAAAGAAGTTGAGGGCGCACCGGAAAATAACACGGCTCGTGCTCTTATAAAAAACCGCCAGCGCAGCGCAATCAAATAAGGGTCTTGGGCCTTGAGATCGTAAAGATGCGTTCCGGAAGCAATGTCTAGACCCGCGGTGGCATAAGTGGCATCCATGGCTTTCCCGATAAATCCGGCGTTTTCAAAAATTAAATTCCTGATTTTATTTTCAATACTATTCGGCAAATCGTAAATTCTTGTGCGGAATTTTATGGTTCCGATAACAAACGGCCGGAGAAACAGATAAAGAGAACCCAATCCCAGGTTCAAAGCCTCCCTTTCTTCCGGAGACAAATCAGGTTCCCGCAAATTTTTAAAAATAAATTCAAGATAATCGGCAATAAGAATGATATCGGCAGGCCCATCCGATCCGGCATCAAAAACCGTGTTCAAGTGGATAGTGAAACATAAAACGCCGAGGGAGATGGCCTCAAGGGCTTCCTTGCGCGGTAAAAATTTGAGTTGTTTGGAGAAGTTGATAAAGGCGGCAATACTCTTAAAAGCAGGGCTCAAACTAAGGTTAAAAAGGCTAGGCAAATCAAGAAGGACCGCCGGATGCGTCTTATCATTGTAAAGCCGGATTAACGCCCGCAAAAGTCCCAAATCCGCCGGGTCAAAATGCGGCTGCAAAGCCCCCTTACGCCACCGGAGAGATTTGTCCATCAAAAGATGGGCCATTCCCATCAAAGCATCCTCCAGAACCAATGGCTTCTCCGTGCCGCGAAGGAAAAAACTTTGGTCAAGATAAATTTCCATATTCTCGGTCGTGTCTTCCAACATATGGTAAAGACCGCGCCTTCGATTAATGGCCGCCTCCTTCATCCAAGGAGAAAAAAGCAAATGATGGATCGCCCCATCATGGTTTTGCTTTGGCATTTCCAGAATGTCCGCGAACCGCGCCCCCCATTTTCGAAGCACTGGCCCGCCCGCCGGAAGAGCCTTCAAACTCTGCGCTTCGGCCCGCACTTGTTGGTGCGTACCGGGCCCGGTAGTTGGCCGTTCGCTAGCCACTCGGGCCTCGGAGCGAGGCCGTCTTTTTTTGCTAAATCCTCCTTCTGCAGTGTATTCAGTGCCCTCGTTCTTTACCCCTGTTTTTTGGCCTTGGTTCAATTTTGACAAAATATCGGCATAAGCTACTTCCTGTTTATAACTTTTAAGAATTTTTTCGGCACGGGGCCCAATATACCGTTTTAATTTGCCATCCGTTTGCAAAAGTAATATCAATGCCTTGGCTGCTATTCGTTGGGTATCCGGCTGATCATCTCGCCACAGTAAAGGTAAAATACCTTGCGTAATAACGGACTCCCCGTTCTTGGAATACTCGGCGGGGTCCGCCTGAAAAAAGCAGGTCCAAAACTCAAGAGCATTGGCGGTTCCCATAGGGAAAAGCGTTAGGAACAAGCGGTAATTCTCCTGACTGAAAATATTCCGGTTCTTTTTAAATCTGGAAAGGATGCTTGCGGTATCCGGTTTTTCACGCCAATCCCTGAAAGCCCTCAAAATGACTTCCAGCGATTGCGCATTCGCATATTTCTCGTTTGCCTCGATCAATTTCCACAAAAGCTGGAGATGATCGGGATCTGTCACCCGTAAATTCCCATTCAAATAAGCGTAAACTTCGTCTGTGGCGAGCGAGCTTTTATTCTGAATAAGTTGAATGAGCAAAGCAATAACGGTTGATCTTTCATAATTACCGTTTAATATTTGTCCTAATTCCTTGGAACCCATAGGCCCCGTAAAATAAACAAGATCCCGAAGTACTTTTCTCGAAATCTCAGAATCTTTTTCTGTTTTGAGAATATCCAGGGCGAAATGTAGATTTTTTTTGCTGAAAACCTCCGGTTTTTTTCGATAGATCTGCCCCATGAGTTGCGCTGCAAAATTGCGTATATCAGGGATACGACTCGCGAGTCCTTCCAATACGTCTTCCAGCATTAGAGAAGTTATTTTAGGAAACTTGTGTTCGATTTCACTAAGACGTTCTTCCGAAACCCGCGCTTCAGAGCGGCGGGTATCTTGACTTTGATGGGGGGGCATGTTATCGTTTGCCGCAGGAGAAAGTTTATGCGAAAAATTGAATATTTGACTTTGATTGAAGAAGATGAAGACGGCTTGCTGGTAGCCTCGGTACCGGGCTTGAAGGGCTGCCATACCCAAGCCAAAACCATGGAACAACTTCTGCCAAGAATCAAAGAAGCCATTCAGCTTTGCCTCTCGGTCGAAAAAAACGCCCCAAAACCCCTTCGGTTTGTCGGCATTCAAGAAGTTGAAGTCAAGGTCGCCTAGTTGCCCCGCCTTACTCCCCTTAAGCCTGACCAAATCATCCGCATTCTGGCTAAACTTGGATTTGAAAAAATTCGCCAAAAAGGCAGCCACATTTATCTTCGCCACCCCGACGGCCGGGCCACGGTAGTTCCCATGCACAAAGGCGAAGATATCGGCAAAGGCCTTCTTAAAAAAATTCTTCAGGACATTGAAGTATCCTGGGAAGAATTCGTGCTGTACAAGTAATTTCACCCCCATTTCCTGCCCCCGACCTTCCTTTCGCGCTTCGGAGCGACCTTGAAGAAGGACTTCCATCTCTTTCCGGGCTTTGACAAGCTCATTTTGAATTTCCTGGATTTTGGGAATATAACCTTCAATTTTCCCAATCTGAATTAATTCTTTCATTGCATCATAGTTAATTGGATGCATTTTAAATTCTGTTCTTTCATTTCGAAACTCATAATATCCATCTTCTCCGCGAGTTGTATTAAGAAAGGTTTTGCGGACTTCCTCGTTTGCAAATAAGCTATAAAGAAGTTCTGCCTGCAAAATATGAGAAAGAGCCTTTTGAATAGGGGCTAGCCTGTTAGAGGCATCTTTTATCGCGAGATCAATATCGTCGGTAATCGCAGGAATAATTTGTCTTCCTGAATCAATTAAACCCTTTCGAAGTAAAAATAATAGTTCTTCAGGAGAAACGTTCATATTAATATCCGGATCAAGGCGCTTCTGCAGTGCCCCAATCATCGCAAAAATTCCCTTCAATTGTTCCGCAACTTTTTCTTCGTCAGATTGGGAATTGCCGCGGGCGATTAATTGGAAATTTTGGAGATCTTCAAGCACCTCTTCATGACTCATGATTAAGAGCTGATTGACATCGGTGAGGAACAAAACCTCATTCTCTTCACTCATCCGCTCCAGGACAAGGTAAGTTTGAACCAGGCGTTTTTCCGGATCCTGATCGTGATTGTCATGCCCAAGAATGGCCCCGGGTTGAATATCCTCAAAAGAACCGAGGGGCTGTCTTGAAACAGCCAGCGGCTTCTTATAAAAGGGCGTGCTGATCAGCTTGAGAAGGTGTGAGATTTTTTCGACAATCGCGAGGCTCTCTTGAGGAAGGATTTTTTCGAGTTCCTCTTGGTCTTTAAGCGCTTGAGTGTTGATCCCCTGCCGCATCAATTGTTTTTGCAATTCGCCTAAATCCGCCTGAACCGACGGCATATCGATCAAATGTTCTTTTTGGGTCTGCTTGACAAGCTGCCGGATGATTGCAGCCGGGTCTAAAGATTCCGCGGCCGCCTCGCGCAATGCCTTAAACGGATCAACTTTATATTGATCAATCGTATCCACAAGAAGGGGGATCGTATGGTCTGTTTTTAACTGCATGCCGGAAAGTTCTTTCCGTGATAATTCGCTTAATTTGGAGAGACCTTCGCCCCGGGAGAGGACAAGGGGAAGAATCGATCTCGGCCTTGGAGTCACGCTTTGCCAGGAAAAAGAAGGAGCCCCTGGATTTTGCGTATCCTGGCGATTCAGCTCGAGAATTTCATTTAAAAGACCCGGGCCTCCCTGCGTGAGGGCTTCGAGTATAGGCTGCAGCAATTGCATCATGGATTGCTGGGCTCCGCCCGGAAAAGCCTCGGCCGCATCCGCCCGATAAGGCGGCTGCCCGCGAAACCGACGCATGGCATTTTCCATTTCATAATCGTAATTAGCGCTTTCCGAATCGTAAATCCGGTAATCAAGCGTCAGCCCCAGGGCCCACAGCATGGAACGGTTGAGTTTCCAGGCGGCAGAATTTTCGCTGCCAATTTCAGCCTGATATTCCTGCCGCCATTTGAAATAATCCGGCAGGAAATATTGGGTCATGAGCAGTTTTAAAAGTTCCTGATCAATGGCTTTCACCTCTCCTGACCCCGCGATTTCCACATGAAGGCCATAATGACGCAGATGGTAAACCGTCGCCACAGCATAAATCCACCAGGCCTGGAGCCGCCCTTCAAGGTTGCCGGTGCCGGACACAAGTTTAAAGAGCCTCTTTTGCATTTCCTCAAAAAGACGCGGCTCCATGAACTCCTTGTACGTGAGAATAAAATGCTGGAGAAATCCTCCCAGGGACGGCGCGTCCCATGAACCGCTGACTTCATTAAGGACGAAAGTGATTTGCGTATCCTCTTTTGCCTTTCTGATGAGAAGCTTCGAAAAAACGAGAAGCGACTTTTGAAACTTCCGCCACTCCTTATCACGTTCCGGTTCTTCACGGGCATACTTGGCATGGAGCCTTGCATAGTCTTGGATATCTCTGAAAAATTGAATCCATTCCTGCGATGATGCCGGGCGGCCTTTCATAATGCTTAAGACTGGGGCGGATAAACCATCGACCGATTCCACCCCCAATTCTTCGAGCAAACCAGGATCCACCCCAGCCGTTTGAGCTTCAGCAACTACCTTTCGACCTTTGGAACGATCTGGCCCTTTCCCTTTTCCCGCTTTTTTGCTCCGCGCTTCGGAGCGTTGAAGATCAACGGGGCGAGACCACATAATCGCCGAATCGTCTTTCTTTTTTTCTTCGAGGCTCCAGCCCGCTTTTATTAAATCTTCCGGAGCGGAAGCCTGTTTAAGGCGGAGCTGCCTGAATCCTAATGCCCGTGCGAAATCAACAACATTGAGATCAATCCACCACGCGAATTTTGCAAATCGGGGTGCAAATTCCGGATATTTTTGGGTCGCTTTTAAAAATTCATCCATACGCCCGCCTCCGATTAAAAGGCGGTCCCCGCTTTCTTCCTGCAGTTGCATCGCGGCATATTTGTCTGCATGATTAGCTTCGCCCAACCGGATCTGAAGGCTCCGGCCTCCCATAGACTGGTCATCCGTCCACACCCTCACGATAACCTTTTCTTTCGGAAGATCCATCTGGCCGTTCGTGGCCCAAACTACATCTGCTTCTTTCACGTTTAATGAATCGAGAACAGGCTGAGGAAAAAGAGAGAAAATCGCATGGCGAGCCTCATCGCTGAACTGAAGAGGATGCAAAAAGGCATCTTCAAAGAGCTCTTTTCGAATTTGCGTCCGAGCCTCGGAGCGGACGCGCTTTGCCATGAATTCATTGACAGCTTTTCTATCTTCCTCCCATTGAGGGCTCATTGTTTTACTGCGCGCTTCAGAGCGCTTGATATTTTGAAAGACTGCAAGGTCTTGGTTCCAATACCATACGCCTGCCGGCCTGTCAGGTTGATTGGCGAGCTCTTCCGGTGTGCGTTCGATGACTTTGAATCCTGATTTCTTTGGAAAATCGAAATAATATTGAATCGCCGTGGCGGTATTGATCCAGGGCCATTCCTGGACAATTTTTCCAGGACTCACCATTCGCAATTCCCGGATGGAATTCAAATCACCCAGATCAAGGGCCGGTAATACTTTGTCCAATTGGCGGATAAGCGTATTCAAAGCGGTCTCCGGGACCGTTTTTAAAAACCGGTCAAGTTCGGGGTTGGCCTTGCGGCCATCCGAAGGAGCGTGCATCATCAGTTGATGCGTATTGATAAGCAGCCGGTCATTGAAACGTCCAAGAAGCACGTAATAAAGATAAGGATAATATTGAGGATACGGCTCCGGCAGATCTTCCAATGCCGTATAATTTTTGAAACCCGCGGCCTTAAGTTGATTGGCTAGAGTTCGATCTTCAAGCCTGAAAACAACCCATTTTTCGCCATTCTCAATCGATGTCCCCAGGCTAAAAAGATCTTTGCCTTGCCGGGGAAGCATTTTGAAAGATCCTTGCCCGGGAACAGTGGCATCGGCAAAAGGCCCTTTGTGATAAGGCTTTTGGACTTTCTGTTGATAGAGCTTCCGCAAAAGCTTGTGATTAAGCAGGCCCTCCGGATTTTGTGCCGCCATCCAGGCCAGATATGCCGCCTTAAAATTACGTTTTGGAATTCTGTATTTAACAATAATCTCCACGAATTTTTTCGGGAATTGATCATAGCGAATGCCTTCTTGCAATAGATCATCGAGAAAGACGGCGATCTCTTTTCTCGCAAACATCTCTCTTTGAATCCAGCCCAAGAGATCACGATAATCATCCTTTTGTAATGGTTTCTCGCCTCTTGCTTTTTTCAGGGCCTGCAACAATTGATCCGCGAATGGAATTCTTTCCGGGTTACGGACCAGAATATCCCCAAACAAAATCAAAGCATTCTCAAATTCCTCCTCTTTGAAATATTTACCCAGCATCTCCTTGACTGCTGTGATTTTTTCTTCCCACTGCTGCTGTGCCCGCGCTTCGGAGCGTGTCTGGCGGAGCTGGCGGACATAAACAATCGGGTTGCCGGTCGTCTTGATTTCAAGCACGCCATTGTTTTCCATGGAAATGGAGTAGGGCTTTTTGCGATCAGCGTCAACAGGCCGTTCGATTTGGAAAGCTCCGGTTTTGGGGGCCTGTCGAAATAATTTTCCATCGCGATATTCGAGAACCTCCCGTTCTTCGATCTCTATCCCTTTCATTGTAAAAATTTCAAAAGGTTTTTTCTGTTGGGCAATGAGGGGGTCGGTGCCGGGAAAAAGCGCAACCGTTTCCTCAGGGATCATCTCCCAATTAAGATTAAGAGGCCGGGGTTTTCCTCCGGGAGACGTCTTTTGGCCTTCGATCAGAGATTTTTTTATTTTCCTTTCAACAAAAGTTCCGTTCCGCGAGCCCAAATCGGTAATCTCAAGATTCTCATCCAAGAGCCTCAATTCAAGATGCCCTGGCTGTCTATCATCCATTCGGGTAATCTCCTCGAGATCTTTCTCATTAAAAACCGGCGGCAAATAAAGCGTGACCGGCCGGCCGTCTTTATTCCAGGAAATGGCAATCCGGCGGCCTTCTCTTTTTTTGGGGTCCATATCAAAAAAAGAATACCCAAGCTTTTGGCTATTTCTGATATTTTTGTAATTTGTGCTGGCATGATTCTCATCATCGCTAGGGCGGTAAACCCGGCCAATCCTCAAAGGCTGATCTTTTTTAACATCAACACCTATCAAATTATTCCACCCCCGCCCGTCAAAAAACTGCAGGCCATAACTGTCGCCGTCTTTTTGCACTTTAAAACTTAATCGAGGAATTGCGATATATCTCAAATCTTCAAGCGGAATAAGTCGAGATCCCTGTTTTTCAGCCCCACCGATCCGAACGGCCCTGTACACGCCTTGCGACCATTCCCCCGGACGCTTCAATTGCCGCGCCTCGGAGCGGGGAAGCTGGCGGGGATGAATGGTGATTTCGTTTCCGATTTTCAGGGTTTCTTCGATTTCGTATTTTAAAATCCATTCCACATAGATGAAACCGTTTCGGATCCATTCCTGAATATTTTTGCCGGTAACGGGCTTGAAAGTAACAGGATCAAGAAACATCCTCCATTTCTCCATGATCCTGGATTTAAAAATATTTTCTTCTATTCTCTCCATGGTTTCTTCTGTCAAATGCCCATCTTCGTCCAGGGCATCATTTAACGTTTTTAAAAATGCTCTCTGCCTGGTTACCATCTTCTTCCGGATTTCTTTTGCACTACCATCAGCCTTGGTGACTAAATCACGCCCTAACAGCTCCGACAGGATTTTTCTCTCCACCTCGGAGGCATTGTCAAGGTGGAAAATTCCATCCCTGCGCTTTTGGATGCTTTCGAGTTCAGTTTCGCCTGAAAAAATAGTTCCCATGGGATTCACCGGTCGGACAAAAGGAGTGTCATAGGGCGTCCGGGAAATGGACTGAAGTTGTTCACTATTTTGAGCGATTCTCTCCTTGCGTTCGTGATGCTTTTTCGCTCTCTTGCGAGCGCCATCCCGCCTCAAGTTATCGAACGCCTCTTTTTCCGGTTCGGTCGCTGTTAAAAAAGAGGCCTCCGGGTCCCAAAGATCGTTTTCGTTGTATTCTTTGTACCTTGTCATCCCCTCCCGCGTGAGATAAACCACTTCGACTTTTAACTCCCGGGTATCTCTCCCCTGATTTCCCTCGACCAACCTGATTTTGCCGACGCCTTCTTTGGGGTGCCAGATATATTCATTCTTGAGCAGAAGTTCCTGGGCATTTTGACGCGTTATCTTTGTTCTTCCTTCCATTTTAATTTCTTCGGTCTTTTCCTGGGGGCCTGCCAATGCCATCAAGATTTGTTTCAGCTCTATAAATCCGCTCCGTTTCGCGCCTTCAAGCAATCGGCCCTTCTCTGGCAAAGATTTTTCCACAACTTCCCCGATTTGCGCGTCCTTGGACAGTAGAATTTTCCAGAGAGGAATCCATACAGGGTCTACAAGCTCCCCATTTCCTTTCCCTATCTCTTTACTGTCGGACTCATCGATATGGATAAAATAACTCATTCGCAGGGCCTTGTCCGGAAACAAGCTATCGTTGAATCGTCCGGCAATACGGCCCCGTATCCCGGTTTCTTCAAAAAGTTCGCGCAGGCCCGCAGCGGGCACTGATTCCTGCTCTTTGGTTTTCCGGTCATTTTCATCCGCGATGTTAAGAGCGATCAATTCGTTGATGTCTGCCGCCTTCTCGAACCGGGGATTTTTCTTTTTATCTAATCTACCGGAGGGAACCACATAAAAATCCTTGCTGTCCCCCGAGGTTTGGAGCGCCAGGAGAATGTGCCATAACACGCCGATTTTTCTAAAAACAAGCACCCCAACTCCCTGATTTTTTTTCTGCTTTGTTTTAAGCGCTTCCCAATCCTTATAATTGGATGTTCGTTTCAAAAGACCCGACTCATAACCGGCCCGCATCCTGTCAAAAAATTCCTCCGCGCTCCACGAATTGATTTTTCTGACAACTTCCTCTCCCCCCAGCGCTGCCCGCGCTTCCGAGCGAAACTTAGACTCAACTCGGGCGAGCAATGAAACCCCGGCGGTGAAGGCTAATCCAAACCAAAACCCAATAACGGCGTTTTGAAAGTAGGAGGAGGACAAAAATCGAACCCATAACGGGGCTTTGACAATTACGTTTTCTAAATGGGATTGCCCATGGGATTTTGGGAATAGGAGCGGAATGATCGCCGCAATCACGGCCGATAGCAATACTTCCCGCCATCCTCCAAAGCCAAAAGCCACAACGCCTGAAACACCCGCAGCAGCGAGACCGCCAAGAGCCCAAAGGAACACGGATTTTCTCGAGGGCCGGCTTTCGAGAAAAGGGATCAGATTGCCTTCGATGGCATTGCGCTGCATCGCAAAGCGGATGTCGAGCACCGCGCTTCCGGTGTGGCCGCCGATTTGTACATTGGAAAGCCTGGAAAATTTTTGATCGGGAACGCCGGATTCTTTTCGGAGAACGTCCAGCCGCGCTAAAACATCGGGATGATCGATAAGGTATTGATAAAAATCATCTTCATTGATCAATCCCCCGCGGCCGGTATTGATAAGGATTTTCAGATTCTTTAATTCCGCCAATGTCCCGGCGCGGATGAAATTCCGGGTTTCATCGCTTTCCGGGGCGAGCAGGGTGAGAATTTGCGCCTGGTTTAAGAAAGTTTTTGTTTCTCCGGAATCACCGGCCTCAAAAAAAGTAACACCCTTCGGATACTTTTCTTGTTTTTCGGATTTATTCCGCACAAGCGCATTTACTTTCATGCCCAATGAGAGGGCGCGCTTGGCCACGGCCTGACTGATACTACCGTAACTTTGGATACCCAATATTTTCTCCTGAAGCGATTGATTTAAAATCGCTTTATCTTGCGGGTTGACGTAGAGACGGGAAGGATCGACAAGATTTTCAGCCGCAGCGGTTATTTCCGGGGCGCCCGGAAGGCGGATCGCATGCCGGGTCTTTTGGAGGAGAAGTTCCACGGAAGAAACGTAGGTAAGCCCCAGTTTTCTTTCTTCTTCCTCCGGCAATCTCTCGGCTTCGGGGACGTAATAAAACATCTGCGCAATCTCATGCGCTTGACCTATCCTGGCAAGACGTTCCAGCACCGCATCTTTTCCGCTCTTCGCAATGAAGCCGATCGCCGGATGAATGCCGGCATAATCGTTTTTGGCCAGTTGTTCGTGCAGGACGGTGTCCATGGGCGCTACGCCTGCGCCATTAAAGCGGTCGCTTTTCCCGAACTCATACATTTCTTTCAGCTTTAAGGTTTTCGCTAAGAGCCGGCCCCAAAGAATCTGCGCCGAAGAATCGGGATTCAAATCCAGAGATTCGAGCGTTTGGCGCCCTTCTGCCGGATTGTCATGAAGGGTATTCAAAAGATCGTAGTGGGCTTCAAGCATGTTTCCGATATTGAGTTCCGCCATGGCTTGGGTAAGCATGTCGCCAATATTGGTAACGACAATCCCATTTTTCGCCGCAAGGTCAAGATCAACATGGCCGAACCCACGCGAAAACAAATTGATCGCCTCAAGATCCGGAAAAGCTCGTAAAAACTCTTTCGACTTTTCCGCAGGTTTTCCCAAAAGATGGTTCACAAACCCCAAAATAATCGCGTACCCCTTGCCTTCCCTTTTTTTGGCCACGCCTATCGCGAGCAACTCTTCATTGGAAATCCGTTTCCCTTCCGTTCCCGGGTCCAGCACATCAAAATTCACTTTTCCGAATTTTTGAAGAATGACCAGGGCCCGTTCATCGATTGCTTCGGGAATCAGCACATAGGGGAAAGCCGGATTCGCCACAAAACGTTTGAATCCGATTCCTGCCAAAGTCACTTTTTTCATCCGAGTTTCCGGTTCTTCCGTCCGCATCTCCGAACGAAGGGCGGAATCCAGGGTTTCGAGGACCGTCTCAAAACGTTTGGCGCTTTCCGCTTGATAAGTGCCGGGGTCCACTTCATATTTAAACTCTTCAAGGCCTCCGAGGTAGTCACGCCAGGCATCGTCTATCTTTTTCAAGAGTATGGATTTTTGCATCGGTCTCATGGTGAGGGCGTGGTCTAAAACCCGGTCTCTCTGTTCATAATAGTTTGTCCGGTAATCGTTGAGAATGTCATCGAAAGACAATGCTCTCTGGCGTGAAGCCCTCAAATAAGCTTCGCCATTTCCCTGGATCTTGCGGCGCAATTCCTCGAAATCCGCCTCATTTTTAGCACGGTCTTCCAAAATTTCAAGGCCCCCAAAGCGTTGAAAGGCTTCATCCTCAAGCGAAAGGAACATATGGCTTTCGCCGGGCTCCCCGCTGCGGGCGGCGCGCAATTCCTGCTGGTCGTCGATGCGCCGGGAAGTATGGAGTTTTGTCAGAATGACATGGAGACCGCCTAATTTTTTAGCGTTTTCAGAGATTCCGATATTGACTCCGCGGCCTGCCACATTCGTCACAATGGTCACGTGGCCTTCTTCTCCGGCACGGGAAAGAATCTTCGCTTCAGCTTCCAGGCTTGCCCCATGAAGGGTTTCCACAGAAAGCCCTGAAGCTTTGAGTCTTTCTTCCAGATGTTCGACATCAGAAATCCGGCGCACAAAAATAACGATGGGATTTCCACGGGCATGAATTTCCTTGATTTTTTCGATCATTTTCTCGTCTTTTTCTTCTTTAGTCTGCGTAATCACCGGCGGATTTTTTTTCATTGTCGACTTGTGCTGAAGCGGAATCCGGGCATATTTCAATCCATAAACATCCCGGATCTCGGAAGTGTCATTGCCCATGGTCCCGGTGATCATCGAAAAGGCGGCCCCTTGTTTTTTGACCATTCGATAATAATTTTGATAAGTGATCATATTTTGAGGGAATATATCCGGCTGAATTTTAACGGACTCCTGGGAGCCTGCTTTTTCAGCCGCAATCCTCTCTTTTGCGGCGATCAGTTGATGCTGGTGGTTCCCCAGGATATGGGTTTCCTTAAGCCTGCCCGTGAACTCATCCACGAGAACGATCTTCTCATCCTGAATCATGTATTCGCTCTTCCGTTCGTAAAAATGCCGTACCACGAGGGCCTGCTGCATCAAATTTTTCAACTCGGCTTCCTGGAGCTTGAGTTCTTTAAGCGCCTGCCGGCCCTTTTCCAATCCAGGAGGAGTTAATTCGACGTCTTTATTGAATTTATCCAGTTTATAATCTTCTCCCTCGTGGAATTCATCCGCCGCCCGATAAACTTCCAGGTACATCTTTTCGCGGCGCCCATTGCTCTCCAGAACCCCCTGCTCAAGTTCAGCAATCACCAATGGAGTGCCGGCTTCATCAAGGAGCACGCTGTCCCCTTCATCAACCACCACAAGCCCTGGAGCTTCCGGCCTCTGGGCTCTTTCTTTTTTGTCCGAAACTTGCTGGTCTTTCAGGAAATCATAAACAAATTGTTCCTTACTGCCGTAGGTGACGTCGCTCCGGTAAGCGGCTTGCTTTGAAATTTTTTCGCCTTTCGCGTTATAACTATTTTCTGCATTGGGCCGGATGCCGACGCTCAATCCAAGCAAAGAAAATACCCGGCCCATTTGCTCGGCATCGCGTTCGGCGAGGTAATCATTAAAAGTATGAAGGTGGACCCCTTTTCCTAAAAGAGCACTGGCAAATCCCGCCATTGCGATCGAAAGCGTTTTGCCTTCACCAGGTTCCATTTCAATGGCGCGGCCGTGATGAATGGCAATCGCCGGCCAGCACCTGAGGCCAATAGGGCTTTTGGCGGATCGTCCGGCCAGAGGCTTCTTTGAAAATCGCCAGGGCCTCAGGAAGATGCGTTTGCAGATTTTCTTTTTTCCCGTCGATTTCCGCTTTGAGCGCCTGTGTCCTTTGAACGAGGTTCGTTTCGGAAAGACGGGCCATTTCTTCTTGAAAGTCATTGACCTTCTTCGCCAATGGCTCATATTGCTGATGAATCTCAATAAAGGAATCCACAAAAGTAACAAACCTCTCGCCAAGCCCTTCGGCCGCCTTCCGGAGTTTTACCTGGACTTCCAAATCGTTTAATTGTTCCGGCGTTGTTTCTTCCATTATCCTGTCGAACAATGCTTGATTTTCCCTTTCATTAAAAGCAAAGCGAACTTCTTTTTCGTATTGCAAAATCAAATCCAGAAAAGAACGGTCCTTGAACGAATCAGGATTGAAGTCTGTTTTCTGTTCCTGATACTCTGTTTTGAGGGCCTCAATCCATTGAGTCAGCGTGTTGCGGTGGATTCCCATTTTTCCCGCTATTCTTATCCGTTCTTTTTCTTTATAAAGGATGAGCGCGGCAATCAGATAAGCTTTTCTAAGTTCCTCAACAGGGACCGGCTTTGGAGTCCCGTTTAATTTTCCGCTCGGCAATAAAGAAAGATCGATACCGAAATCCTCGGCCCTCTTGCTAATGCTATTTCGATGCAACCCTAATGAGAGGGCCATGTTTTGAATCAATTTAACCCGGCCGGTGCTTTTGCCCACGTATTGAAATGCGGTTAAAAAATTGGCCTTGTCAACATCGTCCCAGAAACGGATAGAAAAATCGGAGGCCTGCGGAATGCTTGCCGGTGAGGCCCCGGAAGAAGAATCCGGAACCGGAAGGCCGCCCATTTTTTCCAATTTTGCGGCAAGCGTGTTCCGGTCGATTCCCAAAATATCTGCGGCTGAAAGGACAACACCTTCCGCTTCATTCATGGCTTTGAGAATAGCTTCTTTTTCCGCGGGGGCCACTGCCGCTTCAATATTCAAATTCTCCACATCTCCGGTTTCCTTGAGGGGAACGTCTGCCGTCCCGCTCTTGCTCTTGGGAAGTTTTTTGGCTTCTTGCGCAAATTCTTCTAATTGATATTCCGCGATTTTCTTTTTCAGCGTTTCCGAGCTGCTCTCAAGCAATCTTGCGGCGTGGCTGATCTTTCCTCTCGCTTGAGTTAATGCCACCTTGATCTTTTCGATTTCGATTGCCTTCAGGTCAATCCCGTATTCTTTAATTTTTGCAGTCAATGTATTTCGACTAATCCCTAATAATTGCGCGGCGAGAGCCTGGGTCTTCGCTTTTTGCAAGGCTCTTTTGATCAATCTCATTTCAATTTCCTTCTTCTGCTCCGGCCACGGCGTGAACTTTCCTGTCCGCACTTCCGCCCGGGCGGCCGGAAGTTCCAGGGTCAGGGCATTGTCCAGACGGCCATGGCTATGGTGCTCATAATGGAATGTCTGAAGCCCAGCTTCCCGGGCTTTTGGAAGATTGCGGTGATTGTCATCCACCAACAGGATTTCAGAGGCCGGTAAACCAAGACGGGCCACGGCTTCTGAAAAGGCATGAGGGCCTTCTTGTTTGCGGGCCTGGACTTTATCCGAAAATGAAAAGAGAACATTCCGCTCATCAAAAAAACCGGGGAAATCCCGGGCCAGATTTTTCAATACGCGCGCATCCGAGCCCGTTCCCGCATATTGATCGCTCAATACCACAAAGGGAATTCCTTTCCGGTGCAGGTCCTCTACCCATTCCCGGGCGCCAGGATTCAATCTTTCCCCCTTTTCCAAAGCATCAAGATAGGCATCTTCCAGAATTCTGGCACGGTCTCCTTCCGCAATATTTTCCGCTTTCACATGGACGCCGGGCATCTGCTTGAACAAAAGACTCAAAAGTCCGATGTATTTTGTGAATGTTTCCTCGCGCGGGCCGCTCCCGGTAAGCGCTTTTGCCCTCATTTCCCGCACATCTCGATTTTCGCGAAGCAACCGGTCAATAAGCGTATCAAAAACCGCTGGGCCGCCGTCCACACGGAAGACCGTTCCAAAAATTTCACGCCAATTGAGTGAAGTCGTGTAAAGGACCCCGTCGTAATCCAGGATCGCTCCCCGGGCAAGGAAAGGCCGAGGGACGGAATCGAAAAAAGCTTCGATTGCCAGGCGGTCCAGGGAATTTTCATCTTTTAATTCCTGGAAATAATTAAAGACGACCTTTTTATAAGCCTGGAACTTCTCTTCGCCTGTCCAATCATCGTGCTCCCTCGAAAGGTCCGAAAGGCCTTCGGAAATATATTCCATGGCGCGGTAGGCTGGCGTATTGGGGAAATGCGAGTCGACAATCCCTTCTTTGAAGAGATAAGCCCAGTCCCTGATTTTTTCCAGGCCGGTCCGCGGCCCCGAACTCTTCGGATGTTTTTCAAAATTTTTCTGCATCTGGCGGATTTTTGATTTCAACATCACGGATTCCAGATAAAAATTCCATCGCTTTGCGATTTCAGCCGTCATCACCGTCGGAACGGCATGCGGCAATTGCAATGGAATGTAAAGGTCCTTAAATCCCTCCTTGTCTTCAGGCATCATTTCCATTAAAAGCAAACGGTATTCGGTTTTAAAGTCCTGGGGAATGTCGCCATTCTCTAAAACACCGCGGTAGGCATCGGAACGATAACCTTCATAAGCCCCGGCGCCCGATTGCAACGCGAAAAGATCGGCCTGCAAGGGAAATCCTTCGGGCGAAATTTCCTTGCTTGAAAACATTTCACCGGGATTTCCATTGACATACCCGGTCTCCGCAAGATTGATTTCGTTTTCAAGCGCCCGCCGGATGATTTGCGCGGCATGCTTCCGGATTTCGGCGGCGACTTGCTTGTGGCCGCTCAACTCCGCGGTCTTCAAATCAGTTGCCAGCAAATCAAGCTGGTCCTTCGAGGATTTCCAAACCCCCCGGGCCTGAACAAGCACTTTGCCGATCCGGCCTGTTTCCCGTCTTCCTTTCGGTCTGACCAGCGTCATCTGTTGTTCCGGAGAAAACCATGAACCCAGATCAAATACCAGAAAGGGATTCACAAACTGTCCCCCCCGGGACTTTAACTCCACTAAATGGGCCAAGTCCTTGGCCGACAGCTCCCATTGTTTTGTCACCGGATCCTGTTGATTGCGAAACGTGAAAGTGAAATCCCCCACGCTGAAGGAAACAATGCCGTCCGGTCCTGCAGCCGGTTTTATTTCACGCAGGGTGTATTTGTTTTTCCGGATTTCCCCCTTCACGGTTTCTTGAATAATCGTGTCGAGCCTGGCTTGAATACTTGCCGCAGCGGAAAATCCTTTATCGCTGAATCCTTGTTCTTCAAAATCATCCGGGTGAAGATAGAATTGGGCCTGAACAGCTTCGGAAATTTCCGGTGAAACAAGCGTGCCTCTCCGGGCGCTGGCAAAAAGCCTTTCTTTGCGTCTTTCGGTATTGGCCTCAACCAGGGAGGAGGATGGGCTGCCGGCCCTTTGACGCGCTTCTTCAAGACTTTGCTGAATCAAGCTTTCGCGTATAAACCAGGCTTGCCGCTGAAGCTCAAGAAATTGGTCAAGATTAATCCCTCCTTCCCGTTTGATGAATCTTTGAGGAAGCCGGTTTCCGACGCGCACCCAGGGGTCCGCATCCAGAAAAAGGGATGCATCAAAAGTGCGGGGTTCTATTTTTAGGGCAAGCATCCATTCGAAAATAACAAGCGTGGCGGGATCAAAGTGCGGATGGACCAGCACATTGGCCAGCCGGCCGGCGGAGAATTCACGGGGAGCTTTCATGCCTTCATAGAGCACATAGAATTTCCGTCCCTTTGGAGGGACAAGCACGGTCTGCACAGAGTCCCGGACCCTGATCTCATACCCTCGCATTTTTTTACCTTTCCACGTGCGCGGCCTGATTGCTTTGACTTGAATATTATTTTCCGAATACTCGGTTTTTTGTCGGACTTCTTCCGGGCCTAAAATCCGGCCCCCTTCCCGGTAAACAATTTCCCATGACCCGGTTTTTTTATTTTTTATTACTTCCCCCCATAACTTTTTGTCGCGAAGCCGGAAAATAATCCGAAGGCGTCCCCCGGAACTCACGGCAAGCCGGACGCGCCCGCGCGAGCGCAGGTCAAAGATCGGATGGAAAAAACCCCATTCAGGCGGCTCCTTTCCGGCAGACACAACCATCTTGGCATTCTTTAAAAAAATACCCAGCCAGATGTCATCAAATTGGGCCACAAGGTTCGTAGAAAGATTTCCGGTTTCAATATCGTAGGGTTGAAATGCGAGTTTTCTCAATTTTTCGTTGAACTGCCTGAATTTCGCCAGCGTCACGTGCATTTCTTTTTCCAAAGCCCCTTTGTCAACCGTTCCCGGCGTCGCCGCTTCATAAGCCTTCAGACGCGGGAGGTATTCCCGGCGAAGTTCATCAAGAACATCACGGATGGTTTTGTCTTTATCGATTTTAAAATTTTCATCCGGAGTTTCGAGCCGGAAATGGTCTCCCGAAACATTGACCACCCGTTCTAATCCCGCCGCGCGCAAGGTTTCATCCTGTGAAAATATTCCCTGAAGAATGCCGGCGATTTCAGTCTTCGCCGCGCCGGACTTTCCCGCAATCGCAAACACGGTGGGCAAATTCAAAGGATGGTTCTCTTTCAAACGTCCGGCCAGCCTTCGTACAATTTCCGGCAGGACCTGGCTCCAGGGAGGAATGGCCTCCCCTTCGGCCAGGGCCGCGAAAGTGCCAACCGTCTCGCTGCGATAATCCTGCAAAACCTGATCAAGCGGCTCCGTTGTCGCCCGCGCTTCGGAGCGGGATTTTTGCTGGGCAGCAAGCGCTTGGGCCTTTCGAATAACTTCGATCGGGACCGATTTTCCGCCTTTCTCCAAGATGGAAATAGTACTAGGAGCCCATGGATTCTCTGGCCGCAGCGCCTGACCAAATTCCGTTTGAGTCATCCCTAATTGCTCGCGCAGTTTTTTCAAACGATCTCCGCTTTTGATACGTACAAGTTCTTCAGCCTTCTGCGCGATTTCGATTGGGACAGGATTTCTGCCTCTCTCCCAGGCAGAAACAGCGCTGAAAACCAATGGATTCTCTGGCCGCAGCATTCGGCCAAATTCTGTTTGATCCATCCCTAACTGTTCGCGCTGCTCTTTCAAGCGGTCTCCACCCTTGGCCCGCACAAGCTCTTCGGCTTTTCGCATGATTTCGATTGAGAAAGGAGTTTTGCCTTTCTCCCAAGAGTAAATAATTCCTACCGAAAACGGATTCTCTGGCCGTAGCGCTTGGCCGAATTCTGTTCGACTCATCCCTAATTGCTTGCGCATTTCTTCCAAACGATCTCCACTTTTGGCACGCACAAGCTCTTCGGCTTTTCGCATGATTTCGATTGAGACCGGCGCCGCCCCTCTTTCCCATTCAGAAATAGTTGCGGATGAAAACGGATTCTCCGGCCGTAGCACCTGCCCGAGCTCCGGTTGCGTCATGCCTAATTGTTCGCGCAGGTCTTTCAGGCGATCTCCGCTTTTGGCCCGTACAAGCTCTTCAGCCTTTCGAACGATTTCGACTGGAACAAGTCTTCCGCCTTTCTCCCAATGAGAAATAGTTCCCGGTAGAAATGGATTCTCATGGCGCAGCACCCGGCCAAATTCTTTTTGATTCATCCCTAACTGCTCGCGCAGTGCTTTTAGGTGATCTCCACTTTTTTCCAGCATAATCTTTTCAGCCTTTAGAAAAATTTCTTTTGGAATAGCTCTTTTGCTTTTCTCCCATTGAGAAACATTTTCCGGTGGATTCTCCGGCTGTAGCGCTTGGCCAAATTCTGTTTGAGTCATCCCTGACTGCTCGCGAAATTCTTTCAAACGATCTCCACTCTTGGCACGTACAAGCGCTTCAGTCTTTCGCATGACTTCAAGCGAAACAGAATTTATGCCTTTCTCCCATAAGGAGACCATTTTTGCTGAATAGGCATTCTCTGGCCGCAGGGCCTGCCCCAGCTCCTTTCGATTCATCCCTAATTGTTCGCGCAGGTCTTTCAAGCGATCTCCGCTTTTGGCCCGCACAAGCCCTTCAGCCTTTCGCATGATCCTGATTGATACTGGCGCTACTCCTCTCTCCCAATTAGAAACAGTTGCTAACGAAAAGGGATTCTTTGGCCGCAGCGCCTGACCAAATTCCATTTGAGTCATTCCTAACTGTTCGCGAAAGTCTTTCAGGCGATCTCCACTCTTGGCCCGCACAAGATCCTCAGCCTTCCGCATAATTTCGATCGACACGGGAGTTTTGCCCTTCTCCCAATTGGAAAAAGCTCCTTGTGAAATTGAATTCTCTGGCTCTAGTGCCTGGCGGAATTCTGTTTGAGTCATCCCCAATTGTTCCCGCAGCTCTTTCAGCTTTTCACCATGCTCAAGACTGTTTTTCATCCTTGCTTCGGAGCGCGAATCGACATGATTCGCGCGGAGTGCCGGATGCATTGGCAGCCGGCCGGAACGGGAACGGCCGAGGGCTTGGGCTAAATCGTGGTCAATGCTGGACTGAAAAAGATGGAATGAAGAAGGGATGTGCCGGCCGGCGGGCGAATCGTTTTTGACGATTTGCCAGATGGCCTGTTCTGCCGCCAAACCGAGACGGGTAGCGCGATCCATCAAAGACATGGTTTCGGTGGTGGAGGATTGCAAGTTAAAACCCATTTTGAGGGCGGAATCGATATAGGCTTCGCGGCCGTCGAGGGTGGTGATTTTGGGAGAGATGAGCGCGTAACGATAACCTTTTTGCGTGAAAGTGTCGGTAAAAGGCTGGGAGTGAAAACCTCCGGTGATCACGATCGCTTTTTCAATTCCTTTTTCTTTCATATGTTTTTCGATGTTTTCCATCATCCAGTGGTCGCGTTCTTTGACGAAGCGGTAATAGTCGAGTGCTTTGTTGAATAGCGAATCGATTTCTTCGAGATGGTTAAAACGGATGTCTCTTACCCGTTTGGCGGAGTTGAGATTAAGAAACTGGTTGATAATCAGGGAGGGTTTCATAGCATTCTCGTCATCCCCAAAATGGATCCCCGCTTTCGCGGGGATGACAGCGTTTTGCCCAGGCCCCATGTGGATATTGATGGGACGCGAGAATGACACGATAGTTTCATATTCCCTTTGCGT
>CAYGIT010000010.1:0-29987 GCA_964349955.1 uncultured bacterium | reverse complement strand
CCTGGGGAGTCCGGAAAAGGGTGCATTTTGCGGGAGTCTTGAAAAAACAGGCCCTGATCGACGCTTATCATGCGATGGATGTTTTTATTTTTGCTTCGAAAAGCGAGACTCAAGGAATGGTTGTGACGGAAGCCATGGCCGCCGGATTGCCGGTGGTGGCGCTGGACGCGCCGGGAGTACGCGAAGTGGTGCGCGACAAAGTCAATGGCCGGCTTTTGGAAACGGAATCCCGGAAGACTTTTTCATCCGCGCTGGCCTGGTGCGCCTCGCGCCCTCCGAAACAATGGAATGAAATCAAAAAAAATGCGCTGGAAACCGCACATGGCTTTTCTTCGGAAATTTGCGCGGACAAAGCCCTGGGGGTTTATAAAAAAGTGTGCCTGCGGCAGGACCGCTTCGGGCAGGAGAAATCCAGCCAGTGGGGGGCCCTTTTGGGCCGTTTCAAGACGGAGTTGGGGATGATCCTGAACCTGGGACGGGCCGCCGGCTCCGCGCTCGTTAAGTCGGCAGTTGAAGAAAATGCGCCGAAAGATAAAATCACAAAGGTTTATCAAGAAAAAATGGATGCGGCCCGGCGCTCCTGGATGCTTTCCCTGAAAAAAATGCGCAGGCAGATCAAAGATGCGCCGGAAGAAACGAAAATCAGGTTTGAAAAAGCTTCGGAGACGGTCACCCAAAAAATCCGGGCATGCGAAACGGAGCTGGCCGAATTAAACCGCAAGGTTTTCAGTAGCTGCGAAGCCTTCGAGAAATTTATCGCAGACGCGGATTCTGAAATCACAAAGGAATTTGAAACCGCCCATGATTCCATTACCAGCATGGCTTAAAATTCTTCGCCGTAAATGGCAGTTTCTTGCAAACCCCGAGGAGTGGCAAATGCGCTTGCTCGGCCTTCACGCCTCCGAAGAACCGTCCACGCGCCGGGGCCTGATGCTCATTCAGATTGATGGCCTGTCTTATCCGGATCTGGAGCGGGCGATAGGACGGAAGCACCTGCCTTTCCTGAGCCGCCTGATGCATCGCGAACATTACCGGCTTTGGCCGCTTTTTTCCGGGATCCCTTCCAATACGCCGGCATTTCAAGGCGAGTTTTTCTTTGGGAAAGCGCAATGCGTTCCTGCTTTTCAATACCGCGACCATGCGTCGTCCGAAATTTTTACCATGTTTGATAAAAGCAGCGCGGCCGAAATGGAAAAGCGTCTCCTCGAGCAAGGGGAAGCCTTGCTGGCCGGAGGAAGCGCTTATTGCGATATTTTTGCCGGAGGCGCAGCCGAATCCCATATTTGCGCATCCACCGCGGATTTGGGAAGCGTCCTGAAAGCCTGGAATCCCTATTCTCTTCTCGTGACCTTTCTCGTGAATCCCTATGCCATGATCCGCGGCATTGTTTTATGCCTGACCGAAAGCGTGCTGGCTATGGCCGATGTTTTACGCGGAGTGATGAAAGGCCATGATATCCGGCAGGAATTGCTGTTTATTTTTACCCGTGTTTTCAGTTCCATTCTCTTCCGGGAAATTGCGACCGCCCATGCCCAAATGGACATTTACCGGGGGTTGCCGGCCATTCATGTGAATTATTTCGGTTACGATGAACAGGCCCACCGCCGGGGTCCTTCCACCCGGTTTGCCTATTGGAGTTTGAGCGGGATTGACAATGCCGCCCAAAAAATTGGGCGCGCCGCGATCCGGGCCAGGCGCCGCCATTATGATGTCTGGATTTATTCGGACCATGGACAGGAAAAAACCGTTCCTTTTTTAAAAATTACCGGCAAACAATTGCAACAGGCGGTACGGGAAATTTACAATGAAACGCATCGTGAAGGCCTTTGCCCGGGCCCCGAATGTCCTGTTTCATCAAGGGGAGAGTGGGCCTATATGGCGGTCGGCAAACAGCGCGAGGCCGGCGAGAAGAAGGCCGAAGACAAGACCCAACCGGTCGTGACCACGCTTGGTCCGATCGCGCAGATTTATTTTCCGGAGCCTTTTACAGATGACGAGAAAAGAATTTTTGCCAAAAATTTGCGTGAAAAATATCCGGGCATTCCCTTGATCGCGGTTCCGCTTGCCGGGGGAGAGGTGGAGTATGAAACCCAAAAGGGAAGTTTTCGCCTTCCCGAAGATGCCAAAAAGATTCTTGGAGCGGACCATCCGTATCTCGCAGCGGCGGCCAAAGATCTGGAATGCCTGTTACAACATGAAAGCCGCGGCGATCTTGTTTTATTCGGATGGGCGCATGGATCGGAAGCCATTTCGTTTTCAAACGAATGCGGGGCGCATGCCGGGCTGGGTCCCCGCGAAACGCAGGCATTCGCACTTTTGCCCGCCGGCACACCCCTGGAAAAAACACCGGGAGATTGCATCCGGGCCGGGGATTTGAGGCGAGCCGCCTTCGAGGTACTCGGAAAAGTAGACGAGATAGGGAAAGGGGTAAAATATGCTTAATGCCAGCGCGTTTTTAAAATCGGTCAGGGTGCGTTCCGCAATTCTGGCAATTGTACTTGCGGGGGCAGGAGCCATCGGAGTGATTTATTTTTTTAACCCGGTGGCCCGGAATCAGGAACCCCAATTCCTCACATTCGATGAACTGAAAAAGCTTTCCGCCAATCCGCACCCCGGCGGCTTGCTTGAAATGAAATTAAAACGGTTCTGGGAAACCCCGATTATCAGCAATGAAGCTTACGATGCCGGGGCAAAGCCCTACCGGCCGGTGGATCCGCAGCTCGGGCCTTCCCTGCATCTGGTCAGTTGGAATATCGAAAAATCACTTCTTATGAAAGAGGCAATCTCTGCATTTTCCTCCGCCGATCAATTCCGAGCCCTGATCGATCCCGAAAAAGCGTCCGAGGGATCTGAACGGTACAAGACGGTTCTCCGGCAACGGGAACGGCTGGAAAAGGCCGATGTGATCGTGCTTCAGGAAATGGATATCGGCGTCAAACGCTCCGGCTACATCAACGCCGCCGGGGATATTGCCCGGGCTTTGAAAATGAATTATGCCTACGCCCCGGAGCAGCTTGAAATCGATCCCGTCTATCTCGGTCTTGAAAAGATTCTTTATAACGACGGAACGGTGGATCAGGAGCAGACGGATCATTATAAAGTTGACCCGCGCCAATACAAAGGAGTGTTCGGCGTCGCTGTCCTTTCCCGCTACCGCATTAAAAAAGTGCAAGCCTTTCAGTTGAAAAGCCAGGCCTATGACTGGCATGCGGGCGAAAAGCCCAAAATCGGTTTTGTCGAAACGACAAGGCGGGTGGGCGCAAAGGTCCTTTTTCATAATCAGCTTACGCGCGAGATCAAAGCCGGCGGCCGGATTTTTTTTCGTGTGGACCTGGCCGTGCCGGACCTGCCCGAAGGCACCCTGACGATTATCAATGTCCACCTGGAAATCAAATGCCTTCCGAAAGGGCGCGAAGCGCAAATGGATGAAATCCTTTCTTATATTAAAGGCATCCGGCATCCTGTCATTGTGGTGGGGGATTTTAATTCCGCGCCGGAGGATTTGAGCCCGACTTCGGCCTGGCGTGTGACTCAAAGAATGGCCAAAGATCCGGAAACCTGGGTCTCGGTTGCCACAAGCGTTTTCCTTCCGTATGCCCTGGCCATCAATACGGGACGCTTTACCGCGAAATACACGAAAAATTTCAACGATCCCTTTGCCAGCGACATTTCAGTGATTGCGCCCAATCCTCTCAAACCTTTATTTGAAATGATTCAGAACTACCGGTTCAGCGACGGGAAGGCGTTTGATTTCCGGGGAGATGCGGAGCGATCGATCAACGGCAAAAGCGGTATTTTAGCCAATTCCAATCAAAGGAGCCGTAAGGCATTTAAAACAAGCTGGCGGGTCAAGCGGCCCATTTCCATTATCGGCCGGTACCGGCTCGACTGGGCTTTCGTCAAATCGGCTTATCTCAAGGATCCCTACGACAAAACAGCGGCTTACCGTTTCGCTCCTCATTTTGGCGAAACCCTGGAAGAGATGAACACGAGTTTGAAAATTCCAATCTCGGATCATCATCCCAATGCCGTGGATATTCCTTTCGCGGAGCCTAAAATTAAAGCATAGATTTTTAAAAATCTTGTTTTACGTGACGGTAAAAGCAGGTACAATGCGGTCAGCTTTATTATTTATCGTTTTTTTAAAAACCGGCATTCTGTAAAAGGGGTCTTTCATGAAATTTAACGGACGTTTACTGGTCATCGGCTGCGGTTCAGTTTCTCAATGCGCCATTCCCATCATCCTCGAACAAATCGAAATGCCTTCTGAAAAAATCACCATTATGGATTTTGCCGACAATCGCGCCCGGGTCCAGGATGCGATTAAAAAAGGCGTGCGCTATGTTTTTGAGCGGGTCACGAAGGAAAATTACAAAACCTTGCTGCCGCAGTATGCGGGGCCGGGAGACATGATCATTGATCTTGCCTGGAATATTGAAGCCTGCGCGATTCTTCAATGGTGCCGCGATAATCAAATCCTTTACGCTAACACTTCGGTAGAGGAATGGGATCCTTACCGCGACGAACAGCGCAATGACCCGACCAAGTACACACTGTACATGCGTCATATGGAGATTCGCAAGATGGTGGCCCGTTGGGGGGGCAACAATGGAAGCAGCGCGATTGTCGATCATGGCGCCAACCCCGGCCTAGTGTCGCATTTCACCAAGCATGCGCTGGTGCAAATCGCGGAAAAAATTTTGAAAGAAAAGCCCAATGATCCGCGTAAAAGCGCGCTTGAAGCCGCGCTTGCGGGCAATCAATTTGCACAGCTGGCGCAGCTTTCCGGCGTGAAAGTCATTCACATCAGCGAGCGGGACACGCAGATTACGGATAAGCCCAAACAAGTGAATGAATTCGTGAACACCTGGAGCATTGAAGGATTTTTCGAGGAAGGGGTGGCGCCCGCGGAATTGGGATGGGGAACGCATGAGCGCCATATTCCCGAAGGGGCTTACTTCCATAAAGAAGGCCCTCAAAATCAAATTTGCTTGGACACTATCGGAATGAAAACCTGGGTCCGTTCCTGGGTTCCTTGCGGCGAGATCACCGGAATGGTGATCCGGCATGGGGAAGCCTTCAGCATTTCCGATCGTCTCACGGTTTGGGAAGAAGGCAAAGCGGTTTACCGGCCGACGGTCCATTACGCGTATTGCCCGTCAGACGTGGCCATCAATTCGCTGCATGAACTCGAGATGCGCCAGTTCCGCTTGCAGGAAAAGCAGCGCATTATGAATGATGAAATCACCGGTGGCGCGGATGAACTGGGCGTATTGCTCATGGGCCATGATTTCAAGTCCTGGTGGTGCGGAAGCCTCCTGGATATTCATACCGCGCGCAAGCTGGTGCCTCATCAGCAGGCCACAACTCTTCAAGTGGCCATTTCCGTGGTTGCTGCGGCGATGTGGATGATTCAAAATCCCAAAGGCGGGGTACGGCTGCCGGATGATATCGATCACAAATTCATTCTCGATATCGCGCTTCCTTATATCAAGCCGTTTGTCTCAGAGGCCGTGGATTGGACGCCCCTGAAAAATCTCAACACGAAATTCACCAAGTTCGACATCAAAAAACCCCTGGAAGAAGATACCTGGCAATTTACCACCTTCCTCGTCGATCATAAGGAGAGAGTCCGTGCCCATAGCGCCACCAGCGCCCCGGATAAGCGAAAAGCTGTTACAGTCTGAAAAGCCGGCCAATAGCCGGAAGGCCGCTGACTCCAACGGGGTCGAGGCCTTAATCCGTGAGATGATGAAAAAGCATCGCACGCCTTTCATGATTCTTCGCAAGAGTCAGTTGATCAAGCAATACCGCCGCTTTCGCCGGGCCCTCCCGCAAGTCACGCCTTTTTACGCCATCAAAGCCAACCCGCATCCTAAAATCATCAAGACGTTTGTCCGGCTAGGCACCGGTTTTGATGTTGCGAGCGCCGAAGAAATGCGCCTTGTGCTTCGGTTAGGAGCGAGGCCCGAAAAAATTATTTTTGCCAACACGATTAAATCCGTGGAGGACATTATTGCCGCGCGCCGGTGCCTTGTCCGTATGATGACTTTTGATAATGAATCGGAACTTTACAAGATTTCCGAGCATTTTCCGGGCGCGCACGTGATTTTAAGGATCAAGGTGGAGAACCGGCAGAGCGTGGTGAATCTCTCCCTGAAATTCGGCGTGGACCCCGAGATGGCGTTCGCGATGATTCGCAAGGCAAAATCCCTGAATCTTACGCCGGTCGGCATCAGTTTTCATGTCGGGTCTCAATCGAAAAATGTGGAAAATTATTTGCAGGCCCTGGAAATTACCTCGCAAATCTTTAGCGAGGCCAAGGCAAATGGCATTCTTTTGAAAATCGTGGATATCGGCGGCGGTTTTCCGATCCAGCATTTTGACTCGGAAATCGGAATCAATTTTGAAAGAATGGCAGCCCTGATTCAAAAACAGATCAAATTGCTCTTCGATAAAAAAATCAGCTTCATCGCCGAGCCCGGGCGCTTTTTTGCCGGCCCGGCGGGCATTCTCGTCACGCAAATTGTCGGCCGCACGTTCCGCAACAATCAGAATTATTATTACCTGAATGACGGTGTGTATCAGGATTTTTCCGGCATGGTTTTCGACCACTGCAAATACGAATTCAAGACTTTGCGGCGCGGGCAGAAATTCTTGAGCGCCCTGGCCGGCCCGACTTGCGATTCCTTCGATACGCTTAGCATGGACGCTGAAATTCCCGAGCTCTATGTCAACGATGCCGTCTATGTTAAAAACATCGGCGCCTATTCTTCGGCCAGTGCCGTTCCAAATTTCAACGGCTTCAAGCCGGCAAAAATCATTTTCGCCTAGCCTGATTCTCAAAATCTCATGATTAAAATTGGCAGCCTTACGCTTGGCGGAACCCCGCGGGTGGCTCTGAGTGTGAAAGACCGCGTCCCGCCGTCCATTCTACGGAAAGCCAAACAACTTGGCGTTGATCTCGTGGAATGCCGCATTGATCAATATGCTTCTTTTGAAGCGAAGTATGTGGTCAATGAAGTCAAAAAAATAAAAGGCCTGCCTAAAATCGCAACCATCCGGTTACGGCGTGAAGGGGGAAAGTGGAGCCTGGCAGAAACGGCTCGTTTGAATTTATTCAAGGCGGTTATGCCCTGCGTGGATGCCGTGGATATCGAATTGAGCGCAAAAGAAATATTGCCGGACCTTATTCGCGAAGCGCGCCGAAGAAAAAAAATAGTGATTGTTTCCTGCCATAACTTCAAAAAAACGCCTGCGGATGCCAAGCTCAGGCAAGTGCTTCAGCAGGGAAAAAAACTCGGGGCTGGCATCGTCAAGATCGCAACGCTCGTTCATCGTCGCAAAGACCTGCAGAGGCTGGCGTCTTTTACGATTGCCCATGCTGGTAAAAATCTGATCTGCATCGGAATGGGCGCCCAGGGCACAAGTACGCGGCTGCTTTTTCCCGGGGTGGGCTCCCTGATCACTTACACGCATATGGGCCAACCCACGGCCCCCGGCCAGATCGATTGCAAAACCACTCTTGAGTTTCTCAAAAAAATGTACCCGAAGGAGTCTTGATGCCAAAATCAATCACGGAATGGATTGCGGAATGTTACGGGAATGCGAAAGCCAAAGGATTTTGGGACAAAGAACGCAATGTGGGCGAAATGCTGATGTTGATTACGTCCGAGCTCGGCGAAGCGATCGAAGCTCACCGGCACGGGCAAAGGGGCCTTGAAAAAAAAGACACCTTTGAAGATGAACTGGCCGACACGGCGATCCGGTTGTTTGATCTGTGCGGCGGCCTCGGGATCGATCTTGAAAAGCAAATCGAATGGAAAATGTTTTTCAATAAAACACGTGAAAAACTGCATGGAAAAGCCTATTAAAAAATACCAGATTTATCATTCACAAAAAATTGGAACAAATAAAATCAAAGGGAGAGTGGCTTCATGATCACGTGGATCGGGCTGTGCGCGGGAGAAGTCTGGCGCTATCTGGACAAGCATGAAGGCAAGGGAACCCTGAAAACCCTTATTTCGGGCATCTCTGCGCCCAAAGAAACCATTTTAATGGCGGTCGGATGGCTTGCCAGAGAAGGCTATGTTTTGATCGAAGGTGATTTACAAAATTCTGTGATCAAGCTCAATCCTCATCCTCCCTCCAAAGGAAAATAATCATCCTTCTTGTTGGCATGATTAATGCAATACTTGGTTTATCGAGAGCGGGAAACAGAAATTGCTCTTGAGAATAAACCGTTCTCTCCTACATATTTGTACTCGTTGCGACGTTATTGTAAGGACTTTTAAAAGATTAAAATTATTTAAGTGGAAAGTCGCCAATCGAGAGTCATGAGTGAATACGAGGGACTTAAATTAAAAAAACTCAAAGGCTTTGAACTTCTTTATGAAGTCAGCCGCGCCATTTCGTCCAATCGCTACCTGGAAGAAATTCTGTTGCTGGTGGTGGGGATGACGGCCGAACTGATGGGATCGAAAATTTGTTCGTTGATGCTATTGGATGAAGAAAAACAGGAGCTTGTGATTAAAGCCACTCAAAGTTTAAGCGAGCATTACCGCACGAAACGCCCGATCAAAGTCGGCGAAAGCGTAATCGGAAGGGTCGTTCAGCAAAAAATTCCGATTACCGTGCAGGATGTCACCACGGAAAGCGGTTACAAATATCCGGAGATTGCAAGAGCAGAAGGGTTGCGGTCGCTGATTGCGGTTCCGATGATGATCAAGAACCGGGTGATTGGGGTTTTGAACTGTTATACGACTACGGAACATGAATTTGGCGAAGAGGAAATCAAGCTTCTCGTAGGCGTTGCCAATCAGGCGGCGGTGGCCATTGAGAATACCAATCTTTTGGCGGAAAAAATTGCGGCGGTCGAAGCGCTTGAAACCCGGAAGCGGGTGGAACGGGCAAAAGGGATTTTGATGAAGCGTTATTCGATCGGGGAAACGGAAGCGTACCGGAGGCTTCAAAAACAGAGCATGGACAAAAGCCATTCTTTGAAAGACATTGCAGAAGCCGTGATCGTGTCGGAGGAGATAGCCCACTCATCAGCGCCGTAAAGGCGAGTTTTAAAAAAAATGAAAAACCGGGGCAACGGCGTTCCGGGCAAGAAGTTGAACAAAGGCGTTCAGCGATTAAATTCGTTGAACGCTTTTTTTGTTTATGAACATGGAGGGATTTCGATGGAACAAAAACATTTAGTGGTGATTGGCAATGGAATGGCCGGCATGGCTTGTGTGGATCAAATTCTCAAAAGAAAACCCAATTTCAAAATCACGGTTTTAAGCGAAGAGCCCTACTATAACTATAACCGCATTCTTTTGTCTTCCGTGCTTGCCGGAGAAAAGAAAGTCGAGGAAATTTATATCAATTCGGCGGAATGGTATGAGCACAATCACATTGCCCTTCATTTGAGAAGCCGGGCCGTTGAAATTGATTCTAAAAACAAGACGGTTTATACGGAAGACGGAACTCCCTATATCTATGATTACTTATTGTTTGCCACAGGCAGCAATCCTTTCGTGCCTCCCATCGAAGGAATCCAGAAAGAAGGGGTTTTTACCTTTCGCAATATGGAAGATACGGTCAAGATTTTAAAGCAATGCGAAGCCGTGAAGGAAGCGGTGGTGATCGGCGGCGGTCTTCTGGGCCTTGAGGCGGCGCGAGGGATTTTGAATCGTGGTGTCAAAGTGACGGTTGTTCACCTGATGGACCGGTTGATGGATATGCAGGTGGACGAAACCGGCGGGCAATTTTTAAAGAGGGAAATCGAAAAATTGGGGATCACAGTATTGCTGAACAAAAACACGGCGAAAATCATGGGCCAAGACCGGGTGGAGGGCGTTGCATTCAAAGACGGGCAAATCATCCTTGCCGACATGGTGGTGGTGGCATGCGGAATCCGTCCCAATGTGGAATTAGGCAAAAAGGCAGGGCTTGAGATTAACCGCGGAATTCTTGTTAATGACTTCATGGAAACCAGCGATCCTGCGATTTTTGCGGTGGGAGAATGCGTGGAACATCGCGGGAAAGTTTATGGGCTGGTCGCCCCGCTCTATGACCAGGGGAAAGTTCTCGCTGCAACGATCACAGGAGACAAAGGGCCCGTTTATGAAGGTTCGGTTCTTGCGACAAAGCTCAAGATCCTCGGCATTGAACTTTTTTCGACCGGGGATTATAAAGCCGCAGAACCTGACAAAGAAGTCATTTCCTATCAAGACCACGGCTTTGGAATTTACAAAAAACTCGTCATCCATCGCGAGACTCTCGTGGGAGCTATTTTGATCGGCGATGCCAGCGATGCCAACCGTTTTCTCGAGATGATCCGGAAACAGGAAAGGATTACGGAAAACCGGCAGCATTTGCTTTTTCAAAAACCACCCGCAGTAGCAGGTTCTCCGTCGGATGTTATGTCCCGGCCGGATACGGACACGATTTGCGGCTGTATCGGGGTCAGCAAGGGACAAATTCTATCGGCTATCAAAGATCAGGGCTGCAAGACTGTTTCTCAGGTCAAGGCTTGCACCAAGGCTTCCTCCGGCTGCGGCACTTGTGTGGGGCTTGTTCAGGATATTTTAGTGGCGGCCATCGGGGCCGAATTTCAGGAAGAGAAAAAAGAAACGCTTTGCGCCTGTGTTCCCTTTCCCAAAGAACAGCTTCGCATCATGATCGAAACCCAGAATTAAAATCCGTGCAGGATGTTCTGGAGATTTATGGCAATGGCACGGGCTGTTCTTTCTGCAAGCCTGCCCTGAGTTTTATCGTTGAAGAGGTCCATTGCGGCAACCACAAAGAAGACCGCTCGGCCCGGTTTATCAATGACCGCGTGCATGCCAATATCCAGAAGGACGGTACTTTTTCCGTGATTCCGCGCATGCACGGCGGCGTGACAAGCCCGGAGCAATTGCGAAAAATTGCCGATGTGGCGGAAAAGTACAAAGTTCCCATGGTCAAAGTGACGGGCAGCCAGCGCATTGACCTTCTTGGCGTCAAAAAAGAAGATTTGCCAAAAATCTGGGCAGATCTTGGCATGAAATCAGGGCATGCGTATGCCAAGGCCGTGCGTATGGTCAAATCCTGCGTGGGGACGGATTTTTGCCGCTACGGAACTCAAAATTCCATCGAAACCGGAATCAAACTCGAAACTCTTTTGGAAGGCCTTTACACGCCGGCGAAAGTCAAGATGGGTGTGGTGGGTTGTCCGAGAAACTGCGCGGAAGCTACAGTCAAAGACATTGGGCTTGTAGGCATCGAAGGCGGGTGGCAGGTTGTGATTGGCGGGGCGGCAGGAAAAATTGTTCGCGCTGCGGATATTCTGATTACGGTGAAAACAACCGAAGAAGCTTTGGAAGCGGCGCTGCTCTTTTTTCAATATTACCGGGAGAATGGGGAGTACCTCGAGCGGAGTTATGATTTTGTGGTGCGCCTTGGGCTTGAAAAAGTCCGCCGCGAAACGATTCTGGCGCCTGACGAAACAAAAAAAGGCCTGCTCGATCGTTTGACCCGGGCTAGAGCAAAAGTTGTGAATCCTTGGGGCGAAGCCTCAAAACCTATCCATCCCATGCAATTCAAGGATTTTGTGCTTCCCAAGGAAGCGGAAGCTTTGATCGGGAGTCCGTCATGAGCGACACAAAACAAATCAAATGGTTTTGCGTCGCTCCGGTGGGTTCCATTCCTGAAAAGGAAGGACGGCGGGTCGAATATGGCCAGTATGCGGTCGCTGTGTTTAATTTAGGCGGGGAATACTTTGCGGTTGAGAATCAATGTCCGCACAAAGGCGGTCCTCTGGCCGACGGCATCGTGGCTGGAAGGAATGTTTTTTGCCCCCTTCATAATTGGAAAATCAGCTTGGAGAATGGATGTGCTTTGAGCGGAGGAACCGGTCAGGTCAAAAGATTTCCGGTAAAAGTGATGGGGAATGATATCTATCTGGCTTTTGAGGAAGCGAAATTTCAAAATCGCGAGTCTGCCGGCCCGGCTTCGGATATTCAAGCGGCCAAGGACATGGGGGGGTAGTGGCCGACGAATTTGATTTGATTGATTTGCTGGACTCGACAGGGCTGCCGCTTAAAAACCGGATCAGTAATGACGGTTATTATGCGCCGAAAAATCTCATTCCCGCAGAGCCGCTTGAGATCGGGGAGCAATACCGTTTTCACTTTGACATGAGCCTTTGCATTGGCTGCCAATGCTGTGTCGTTGCCTGCAACGAGCAAAACAACAACCCTGCGACCGTGAATTGGCGGCGAGTGGGAGAAATGGAAGGCGGTATTTATCCGGATACGAAACGCTTTCATCTTTCCATGGCTTGCAATCATTGCCTGGATCCGGCATGCCTGACCGGTTGTCCCACCGATGCCTATGTCAAACTCGAGGATGGCATTGTCAAACACAAGGCCGAAGAATGCATCGGCTGCGGCTATTGCAGCTGGAATTGCCCGTACGGCGTGCCTCAGTACAATTCCGAGCGCAATATTGTCACGAAATGCGATATGTGCCACAGCCGTTTGAAAGCCGGGGAGCTTCCAGCCTGCGTGGCGGCCTGCCCCGAAGGCGCCATTCAAATTGAAAAAGTAAATGTGGACGAATGGCGGCAGAACCACAGGCAGGCGGATGCGCCCTATGTACCGGATTCCCGGATGACGATTTCAACGACACGGATCACGATCCCGAAGAATGTTCCTGAAAATTTGCTTCGTGCCAACCGCCATCGCATCGAGCCCGAAAAGCCGCATACTTCCCTGATCTTTATGACGGTTTTGACCCAGCTTGCCACCGGCGGTTTTATGACGCTATGGCTGCTGGAATTTTTTTCAAGATGGATGGATTTTTTAAAACCGCTCCAGAATTTTTTCCCTTACGGAGCCGCCGGAATGCTTGTGATGACGGGAGTGGCGCTTTTTGCGGCCGTTTTCCATTTGGGCCGGCCGTTTCATGCGTACAAAGCTTTGCGGATGTGGAAGCGCTCCTGGCTGTCCCGCGAAGTCCTGCTCTTCACGCTTTTTTCCAAAGCCGGGGGAGCTTATGCGGGGCTTGAACTTGCCCGGCACTTTTGGAAATGGAATATTCCCGGCAATGCCATGACGGTTCTTGGCGCCACGGTCGTAATTTTTGGCCTTGCCGGCGTATATGCGAGCGCGAAAATCTATTTGGTTCCCGCAAGACCGGCCTGGAATACGGTCCGCACGCCGCTCCGGTTTTTTCTTACCGGGTTTATGTTGGGCCCTTTGTTTGCCCTTGTGGTTTATGGAATTTATGTTTTTCTCGGGATTCATGGCCCGCTCAGCACTGTCACGAAAGCGCCTGTCTTTGCCTTTCTTGCACTCTCAACACTTGCCGGTTTTTTGCAAATGACCGTTCTCTTATCGAGGCTTTTTTCCCTCCGCTGGACGGAGTCTGATGAGCTTTACGGCTCGAGCTTTCTTTTGATCCACCGTTTCAAAAAACTGTTTCTCATCCGTCTCACGCTGCTGGTACTGGGTTCTTTTCTCTTTCCCTTTGTGCTCTTTGCCTTTTTGCAAGGCACAAGCCTGGCCGGAAACGGATTTCTCATCCTTGGATTAGCCTGCTTCCTTTTTTCACTGCTCGGGGAATTCCTGGGAAGGTATTTATTTTTTGTGACGGTGGTCCCTAAAAATATCCCCGGCTCCTTTTTTACGGTCAAAGGCGGTGGGCATTGAAAAATTTTTTAAAGTCCGCCCGCAAGCGTTTGGGGATCGACATCGAAAGAGAAAAATATGCCTACGATATCGATGAACAATTCGGCTATATGGCCAAGGCCAAAATCCCGGACCGCTGGGTGGCCACGACCTGCGGTTATTGTTCGGTGGGATGCGGGATGTTCATCGGCGTGAAAGGCGGCAAACCGGTCAGTGTTCGGGGCGATTTGAAGCATCCGGTCAATGAGGGGCGCCTTTGCCCAAAGGGTTTGGCGGAACATTATGCGATCACGGCGCCGAATCGCGCGAAATGGCCTCTGGTCAAGGTGAAAGGAAAATTCAAAAAAACCGGCTGGGACACCGCCATTCCTCTGATGGTCGCGCGTTTCCGGGAGATTCAGGAGAAATACGGCCCCGACGCGGTCGGCGTGATCAGCACGGGGCAGCTCGTGACCGAAGAATTTTATACGCTGGGGAAACTGGTCCAATTGGGATTTCGCACAAAGAACTACGATGGAAACACGACGCTTTGCATGGCAAGCGCCGTGGCCGGCTATAAGCGGTCTTTTGGGAGTGACGGTCCTCCGGGAAATTATGAAGACCTGGAAAAATCGGACCTGGTTTTTCTGATCGGCGCTAATATTGCGGACAATCACCCCATTCTTTGTTACCGCCTTGAAAAAAATCTCAAAAAAACCGTCATTGTCGCAGACCCTCGTGTGACAAAAACAGCCATGATGGCCGATATTTTTCTGCCGGTAAAACCCCGCACGGATATTGCTCTCTTGAATGGAATCATGCACGTGATCATCAAGAGTGGAAAAGTCAATCAAGCCTATATCGAGAAACATACCCGGGGTTTCGAGGAGCTTTCCAGGCATCTTGAAAAATTTACGCCGGAGGTTGTGAGCGACATCACCGGATTGCCTGTGGCGCAGATCCGGAAAGTCGCGCTCCTTTACGCCAATGCCAAAGCGCCTTTTATCGGGTGGACCATGGGCGTGAATCACAGCACGCAAGGCACGGAAACCGTGAATACGATTTGCAATCTGGCCTTGATCACGGGCAATGTCGGCAGGATCGGAGCATCGCCTTTTTCCATCACCGGTCAATGCAATGCCATGGGCACGCGGGAAGCGGGCTTTGCCTCCAGCCTTCCGGGCTACCGAAAATTCGAAGATGCCGGGCATCGCGCCGAACTTGCGACGCTTTGGGGCGTGGACCAGGAAATCATCCCATCCTCGCGTGGATTGGCCTATCCGGACATTATCGAAGGCGTTTTGAGTAAAAAAATCAAAGGATTATGGATCATTGCGACCAACCCTCTGGTCTCTTTCCCCAATCAAAATTATTTGCTGGATGTGATGAGCCGGCTCGATTTTCTCGTCGTGCAGGACGGTTATCATCCGATTCCGACAAGTGAAATTGCCGATTTGTTTTTGCCGGCGGGCGTTTGGGGAGAAAAAGAGGGGACTTACACCAATTCCGAACGGAGGGTGAGCAAGGTCAATAAAGCCGTCGAACCGCCCGCCGAAGCCAAATCTGATTTTGATATTTTTCTCCTCATCGCCAAAGAGCTGGGAGTTTCCGAAAGTCTTTTCCCGGGCTGGACAAAACCCGAACATGCCTTTGAGGAATGGAAGAAAATTTCGCGAGGCCGCCTTTGTGATTATTCCGGCCTCAC
This sequence comes from uncultured bacterium, assembly GCA_964349955.1. GTDB lineage: Bacteria > Omnitrophota > Omnitrophia > Omnitrophales > Aquincolibacteriaceae > CAYGIT01. Next base: position 14,642 of record CAYGIT010000010.1, on the reverse strand, counting down.
CTATGAATTGATCGAGCAATATGGCGGCATCCAATGGCCTTTCCCCGGTACCGGTTCCCCACGTACCGGGTCTATGAACCCGGTACATCCGGAACCGGTACCGAGAGACCCCCGGGTGTCTTTTCCTCTTTACCAGGACGGTATTTTTGAAACCGAAGACGGCCGCGCAAAACTTTGGGTGGTGGAGAATGATGCGCCTCCTGAAATTCCGAATGAGGAATATCCTTTTTGGCTGAATACGGGAAGGACAGTAGAGCATTGGCACACACGCACGAAAACCGGACAAATTCCTCTTCTGAATAATTTGTCGCCGGAAGCCTGGGTCGAGATGAACGCGCGCGACGCGCAGAAATTAAAATTTCAGCATGGCGATTATGTGCGTATCGAGTCCCGGCGGGGCGCGATTGCCCGCATTGTCCTGCGCGTCACCGAGACTGTCGCCCCGGGTCAGATTTTCATTCCTTTTCACTATGCCGAAGCCAATGCCAATAATCTGACGGTAAGCATGTGCGATCCGTATTCCCGTGAACCCAATTACAAACAAGCAGCCGTAAAGGTTTGCAATCTTGAAGCCAAAAACAACATCCCATAAGCGAAGGCGTTTATGTCTTACACAATTCTTTTTGACTGCAAGGATGCGGAAAATCAGGAGTTGTGAAAAAGGAGAACTATGAAACGCCTCATCATGGGTTTAAGAAAACAGATTGTTTCGTTGGCCTTCGGCCTTCTCGCAATGACGTTCGGCAGTGTCATTGCATTTGCCGCTATGCAGCCGGAGTTTTTAAATGACTTTGACCGGAAAGTCGACCAAACCTTCAGGCCCCGTTCATTTTTTGATTACCGCATCAAGGCCAAGGTCGGCGGCCAGTCGCGCTACCGCTACGAATACCGGGATGATTTTAATCTTAATGACCGGGCCTATGAAGATGACTCCATGCATTTGATCCGCAACCGGTTAAATCTGGATGTGTCTTATTTATCTGAGACGGGAGCCACGCCGTTGCGTTTTTTCATCGAAGGGCAGGAAGCGCATAGTTTCGCGGAAAGTGATGTCAATCAAAGCACGCTTTTTGAAAATTGGGTGGATCTCCGGCAGCTTTATGTAGAGTTGAAAAGCCCATGGAAAAGCGCGCCGCTCTCCGTGAAAATAGGGCGGCAGGTTCTGTCTTACGGCGATGAGCGTTTTGTGGGCGGTCTGGAATGGACCAATACGGCCCGGGTTTTTGATGCGGTCAAACTCAGCTACATACGGCCCCAGGCGCAACTCGATGTCTTTGCTTCGAACGTGGTGAAAATCGAAAAAGAAAAATGGGACCAGGCCACGAACAGCGATGATTTTTACGGAATTTATCTCAGCGCAAAACCCTTTAAAACGCAAATGGACCAGATGATCGACACCTTCCTGTTCATACGCAATACAACGGATCCCAGTATTGCGGGCGAACGGACTGGGGAAAGAGGCCCGCTCAAGGAATATACGTTCGGCAACCGGTTCAAGGGAAAGAAATGGGATTGGGACTACGGAACCGAATATGCGATTCAACTCGGCAGCCGCTCGCATGACGATATCCAGGCCTGGGCATTTCACCAGGAATTGGGATACACGTTTTCCAAGCTTCCCTGGACGCCGCGCCTGTATGGAGAATACAACCACGCTTCGGGAGACCGAAATCCGACCGATGGAAAATCACAGACCTTTGACAATCTTTTTCCGACCAATCACAATAAATACGGGTTTATCGATTTTCTTTCTTTAAAAAATATGAATAATTTTATGGTGGGGGCCAGCGTCAAGCCGCATGCCCGGCTTCTTCTCTCCGTGGATGTTCACTGGCTGATGCTCGACGCCAAAGAATCCGCCTGGTTCAATGCCTCTGGCGGAGTTTTCCGTGCCGCAAATGTCAATGCCGACACGCATTTGGGTGAAGAGCTTGATTTATTGGCCACCTACAAGCTCACCGAACGTCTGAATTTAATGGTGGGCTATTCGCTGTTTGTCGCCGGGCCTTTCGCGAAAGATACAGGCGCGCATGATGATGCCAACTTTTTCTATACGCAAGCGATTTTTAACTTTTAAGGAGAAGACAATGAAAAACCTGAAGAAATGGATCCCCGCTTTCGCGGGGATGACCCTGCTCGTGATGTGCCTTCAATCGGCCGTACCTGCTTTTGCCAAGGAACCGCTTGAGAAAGAAGAGCTCACGCTGGGATTTATCAAATTGACCGACAGCGCGCCGTTGATCATTGCCAAGGAAAAAGGATTTTTTGAAGAAGAAGGATTATCGGTTTCGGTAGAGGCCCAGGCCAATTGGAAAGTTCTCATGGACCGCGTGATCGACGGCCAGCTCGATGGCGCTCATATGCTGGCGCCTGCACCCCTCGGCCACACCGACGGTCTTTTAACAAAAGCAGACATCATCGTGCCCTTTGTCATGTCTGAAAACGGGGCCGGTATTTCCGTTTCGAATGAAGTTTGGGAAAAAATGAAGCCTAACCTGAAGATGCAGGAGGATGGCAAGCCGGTTCACCCCATCAGCGCAAGCGCGATGAAGCCGATGGTCGACGAGTACAAACATGAGGGCAAATCCTTCAAGATGGCCATGACTTATCCGGTCGGCATTCACAATTATTCCCTGCGGTATTGGCTTGCCGCGGGCGGAGTTCATCCCGGCTTTTACACGGCAACCGATACGAATGGTTTTGCGGATGGGGATGTCCAACTGTCCGTGACTCCTCCTCCGCAAATGCCGGCCGTGCTTCAGTCGGGTACCGTTCATGGCGTTTGTGTCAATGAGCCCTGGCATACCGCCATTTCGACGCGCGGAATCGGTGTTCCGGTCACCTCCAGTTTGTTTACCCATCGAGGTCTTCCCGATAAAGTTTTCGGCGTCACGAAACAATGGGCTGAAAAAAATCCCAAAACATTAAAAGCGGTCGTCCGGGCTTTAATCAAAGCCGGAAAATGGCTGGACGAAAGCCCGAAACACCGGCGCGAAGCGAGCATTATTTTATCCCAGCCGCAATATGTCGGAGCCGACCCTGAAGTTCTTGCCCGGATGTTGATGGGAAAATTCGGCTATGGCGAAGACGATATCCGCGAAGAGCCGGATTGGGACGTTTTTTTTCGCGGCCATGCTTCCTATCCTTATTACAGCGGCGCGATTTGGTGGTTGACGCAGGTAAGGCGATGGGGACAGCTCCAATCCAGGCCGGATGAATGGTATCTCGAGATCGCGAAAAAAGTTTATCGCCCGGACATCTGGGAAGAGGCCGCGAGAGAACTCGTGAAAGAGGGGAAAATGACCGAAGCGGAAATTCCTCAAACGGACGGATTCAAGGAGCTTCCGGCAGAAAATTTTATCGATGGAATTCCTTTCGATGGCAAGCATCCGAATGAGTACCTGAAAAAATTTGCAATCGGGAAGAAGGATTAAGGCGCGGCGATGACAGAAAAAATCCTGAGTTTGTTCAAAGCCCCGAAGTTTGAATGGAAGGCTATCGCAATCCCGGTCATGACTTTTTCGGTTTTTCTTTTGATTTGGGCAGCGGCAGCTTCTCAAATCAAAACCAATCTGGGGATCGTGCCCGGACCGGTGGAAGTCTGGGGCCAGGTCCGCAGCCTTGCTTCGGAATACAGCGAAGAAAACGCGAAGAAAAAAGAATTTTACGTGTATGAAAAGGAACGCGTGGAAAAGAAACGCGCGGAAAATCCAGGGCAGGAAATCCGGGGGCGTAAATACAGCGGCAAGCCGACTTTCCCGGGGCAGATCGCGACCAGTTTACTGACCGTCTTTACCGGCTTTCTCATCGCGGCCCTGATCGCGATTCCGCTCGGCATTCTGTGCGGTTTGAGCCGGCCCCTGATGACTGCCCTCAATCCTTTGATCCAGATTTTTAAACCCGTGTCGCCCGTGGCCTGGCTGCCGATTGTGACCATGATCGTGAGCGCGGTTTATACGACGCCCAAACCGTGGCTTGAAAAATGTTTCATCATTTCCGCCTTCACCGTCTCTTTATGTTCGCTCTGGCCCAGCCTGGTCAACACCGCTTTAGGCGTCGCGTCGATCGACAAGGATTATCTCAATGTCGCCCGGGTTTTGCGGTTAAAGCTTTCAACCAAGATATTTAAAATTGTCCTGCCTTCGGCCATGCCCTATATTTTTGCGGGGTTGAGAATTTCACTCAGTGTGGGATGGATGGTGCTGATTGCAGCGGAATTGCTTTCCCAAAATCCCGGCCTCGGAAAATTCGTTTGGGATGAATTTCAAAACGGGAGCAGTCAGTCGTTGGCCCGGATCATGGTCGCTGTTTTTACGATCGGGATCATCGGCTTCATCCTGGACCGCATCATGGTCATCCTCCATAAAGCCGTAAGTTTCAATCCGGAGCATGCCTGATGAATTTTCTCGAATTAAAAAACGTCAGCAAGGGGTTTGGAGAAGGAAAAAACCGCGTCGAAATTCTCCGGGGGATTGATCTCACGGTGGCTGAGGGAGAATTTGTCGCCATCCTTGGATTTTCAGGTAGCGGGAAGTCGACGCTCATTTCATTGATCGCGGGGTTACTGCAGCCGGATGAAGGCCAAATTCTTTTAAAGGGTAGCCGGATCGAAGGCCCGGGACGGGACCGGGGAGTTGTGTTTCAAAATTATTCCCTTTTGCCATGGCTGACGGTCCAGGGAAATATCGCGCTGGCGGTGGACCATGTTTTTCCGGATTGGCCGAAAGAAAAGCGTCTTGAGCATATCAAAAAATACATCGCGATGGTGAATTTGACACCGGCTTCGGAAAAACGGCCGCATGAGCTTTCGGGCGGCATGCGCCAGCGTGTTTCAGTGGCACGCGCGCTTGCGATGAATCCCGAAATCCTTTTGCTGGATGAGCCTTTGAGTGCGCTGGACGCCCTGACGCGCGGTACTCTTCAGATTGAAATCGAAAAAATCTGGAGCCGTGACCGGAAAACTGTCCTTTTGATTACGAATGATGTGGATGAAGCGATTTTGCTGGCAGACCGGATTATTCCGTTGAACCCCGGGCCCCGCGCGGCCCTCGGACCGGCTTTCGAGGTTTCTTTGGAGCGCCCGCGCGACAAAAAAGCGTTTAATACCGATCCGGAATATAAAGAGCTTCGCAATGACATCCTTGAATATTTGATCGAGGTCCGGAATCAAAACCGCCGCCGGGATCCCGTCGAAACGGTGGTTTTGCCAGACCTGAAGCCTGTCCACTGGAGAGCAAGCTATGTGTGAGTTTTCCGAGGCCGTCATTCTGCAGCCCTACCTTCATTTCAGCGGAATTTCGAAAACCTATACCAATGCGAAAGGCCCTTTTGTTGTTTTGGAGAATTTCGATTTAAGGGTGAGGAAAGGAGAGTTCATTTCTCTCATTGGTCATTCCGGATGCGGGAAATCCACCGTGCTGATGATTGCGGCCGGCCTGAATGACGCGACCACCGGCGGATTTATTCTCGACAATAAGCATGTCACCGATCCGGGCCCGGACCGGGGCGTGGTTTTTCAGGCCCCGAGTTTGTTCCCCTGGATGAGTGCCATGGAAAATGTTTTGCTCGGCGTCAAACAGGTTTATCCAGCGGCCACCTCGAAACAACGAAAAGACATTTGCCGGTATTACCTGACGAAAGTGGGATTGGGAAATTCCCTGGAGAAGCGGGCCGCCGAAATGTCGAACGGGATGAAGCAAAGGGTCGGCATTGCGCGCGCGTTCGCGCTCAAACCCAAACTCCTGCTTCTCGACGAGCCTTTCGGCATGCTGGATTCCCTGACGCGCGCTGAATTGCAGGAAGTCTTGCTCGAAGTCTGGCAGACTGAAAAAATTACCGCGGTGCTTGTGACGCACGATGTCGACGAAGCCCTTTTCCTTTCGGATCGCGTGGTGATGATGACCAACGGGCCGCGGGCCAAAGTGGGGGACATTCTCGATATTCCGTTTGAACGGCCTCGGGAAAGACGGGAAGTCATAGAACATCCCGAATATTATCCCTGCCGCGGCCATTTGATGAATTTTCTCGAAGGGCATGACAAAAAGAAAAAATGTCATTCTGAGGCCCTGCTTTCTAGGGCCGAAGAATCTTTGCCGGAGATCCTTCAGCAAACAACGCTTCAGGATGACAGGGGGAAGGCTCGAGCATGACAAATCATGTGGCGGGGCCCTGGGTTTACTTTTTTGGGGAAGACGGCGGAGAACCGACCGAAGGCCGGATCGATCGCTACACCGTGGATCAAATTATTCCGGTTTCCGGCGAGAGTTTTTTGGCGGTGCAAGCAGACCGCTTTTTTCGGATTGAAACGGAAAATCCGCTTTCCCCGGACCGGGCGCTTGAAGCCAAATTCAGGGGAGTGGTCAGGCACCTTCAATACACGACCCAAACGCTACGCAAGGAACTTCAGGCTCGTTCCGCGAAAGAATACCCGGCAACAGGGGCCACCGCCGCGGTTTTAATTCCCATCCGCAAATCTGCGGCATGGTGGGCCCTTGCTCAGGATGAGCGGCAGCAGCATTTCCATCAACCCGCGTCCCGTGAAAATCATTCCACCATCGGCCATTCTTACGCGGACAGGATTTACCGGAAACTGTATCACTCCCGGTATTTTGACATTTTGCCGGAATATGATTTCCTGACTTATTTTGAATTTCCAAAAGAAGATACGGGGACTTTCAAGTCATTATTGCAGGCATTGCGGGACGTGGAGCGGAACCCTGAATGGAAATTTGTCGAACGGGAAACGGAAATCTGGATGACCAAGCAATGATCGACCAATTCGGGCGAGAACTGACTTATCTGCGCATTTCCGTGGTGGACCGCTGCAATCTCCGCTGCCTCTATTGCATGCCCGAACACGGGGCCGGGTTCGACGCATGGGAAGAGCTTTTGTCGTATGAAGAAATTACCCGGCTGGTGAAAATTTTTGCAGAACTGGGAATCCGGAAAGTGCGCATCACCGGCGGAGAGCCTCTCGTACGCCGGGAAATCGAAAAACTGATTGCGATGATCCGGGAAATTCCCGAAATCCATGAACTTGCCCTGTCGACGAACGGGGTTTTTCTGAAAGGGCAGGCGCAAAAACTTAAAACCGCGGGCGTGGACCGGATCAATATCAGCCTGGACACGCTCAACCGTTCTCGTTTCGAAGAAATCTCGAGGATGGACCGGCTTGCGGAAGTCCTGGAGGGAATCGATGAAACAATCGCGGCCGGAATCGGCCCGGTCAAACTCAATACGGTTTTAATGCGGGGCATCAATGACGGCGAAATTCTCCCGCTGGTGCATTATGCGGTTGAAAAGAAAATCAGCATCCGTTTTATCGAATTGATGCCCACGGACCGTTCTCTTTCCGTGGATCCGCAAAAGCATTTTTTCAGCACCCAGGAAGCGAAAACCGAAGTCGAGAAAGAATTTCGCCTGAAGCCCATCGATTCCTATTTGTCTTCACCCGCGCAGACATTCGAGATTACCGGGACACAAAGCCAGGCGGGCTTTATCAGCCCGATCTCCAATTTTTTCTGCGCCCGCTGCAACCGGCTCCGAATCAAAGCAAATGGAATGCTCAAGACCTGCCTGCACGGAAAGGAAGACCTGGACTTGAAAAAGCTTTTGCGCTCCGGGTTTTCAGAAGAAGCCATCAAGAAAATAATTCAGACGGTGGTTTATCTCCGTCCCGAACAGCATTTCTTGAATGAGCCGCAGGTAAAACATCAGGATTTTCAAATGTCGCATGTGGGGGGCTGATTTATGGAAATGAAGATCAAGCTTTGTGCCGCTTTACGGGACGCTGCGGGAACCGGAGAGGTTTTTCTGCCTTGGACACAGGGCATGACTTGCGGCGATGTTGTGCGGGAACTTGGAAAAAAATTTCAGCGGATGAGTGATTTATTGGAGCATTCCTTTGTGGCGGTCAATCGCGCTTACGCGGAATCCCGCCGCAGCCTCATGCCCGAAGATGAAGTGGCGGTGTTTCCGCCCATGAGCGGCGGATAAAATGCATCTCACCCGTGATCGCATCGTTCTCGATGATTTGCCGCAGTCTCCGGATAATTTTCATGCCGGCGCTGAAGTTATTTTTACCGGAAAGGTTCGCGATCATTCCCAACTTAGAGAAGTCATGTATCTGGAATATGAGGCCTATGAACCCATGGCTGAAAACCTGATCGAAAACCTGATTGAAGAGGCGAGAAAAAAATGGAAGGTGGACGGCGTAAGCGTGCTTCACCGGCTTGGAAAGGTAGCCCTCGGCGAAACGGCGGTTTTAATCAAGGTGGCTTCTGCCCATCGTGACGAAGCCTATCAGGCCTCGCGTTTTCTCATCGAAGAGATTAAACATCAAGTCCCGGTCTGGAAAAAAGAATATTTTGCGGATGGAACAACCGAATGGAGTCTGTGCCGGCATGTTAACGCATCAGGAAGCGCTGTCTCGCATCCTTAAAAACGCGAAGACTTTGGGCGATGTTTTGGTTCCTTTGACTGAAGCTCTCGGCCATGTCTTGTCTGAAAACGTAAAAGCGAGATTGCCTTTTCCGCATTTCGACAATTCTGCAGTCGATGGTTTTGCGGTGCGTTGGAACACGCGAGGACAAACGAGATTCAAATTCAAGGGAGAAATCCCGGCAGGCCATACGCGAAAAGCGGTTTTGAAGTCAGGCGAGGCCATGGCTGTTTTTACCGGCGCGCCTGCGCCCCGGGGAACTCAAGCGGTAGTCATGCAGGAATATGCTGAAAGAAGGACCGGAAGCGTTTTGCTTGAGAAGCCTGTTGAAGCGCTGGCGAATATAAGATTTAAAGGAGAGGATTTTAAAATTGGAGATCGTCTTATTTCGAAAGGCACTGCTCTGGAGCCCCAGCATCTGGGCCTTCTGGCCGCGCTGGGACATGCCAAAGTAAAAATCAAACGCTCCCCGAAAATAGGCGTATTTGCCACCGGCAATGAAATCATACTGTCCGGAAAAAAATTAAAGCATGGCCAAATTTATGATTCCAACACGCCTCTGCTTGAAGCCCTGATCAAAAAAACGGGGGCGCTTCCAGTGGTGATTGCTAAAGCGGAGGACAGCCTTGCCGGCATCCAGATGACGATTCGAAAAGGCCTCCGGCAGGACGTGCTGATTGTCTGCGGCGGAGTTTCCGTCGGAAAATATGATTTTGTCAAAGAAGCGCTCCGATTGGAAGGCGTCCGCGAGATTTTTTGGAAAATCGACATCAAGCCGGGAAAGCCTGTTTTTTTCGGGAGAAAAGGAAAAACCCTGGTTTTTGGTTTGCCCGGCAATCCCGTTTCTGTTTTCGTGACCTTTGAGGAATTTGTAAAACCTGCCATGCTTAAGATGATGGGTAAAAAAACGGAACAATCACCGGTCGAGGGATTTTTAACCCGGTCTTTTCAAAACGGTCCGCGTCCTCATTTCATTCGAGTTTGCTGTCAAAAAAGAAATGACCGTTACGAAATCACCCCCTTAAAGGGGCAGGGTTCGCATCAGATCGGAACCTTGGCCAAGGCCAATGGAATCCTGAAGGCGGAAGCAGGAGAAGCGCTTGCCTTGGGACAAAAAGTGCGGATTAAAACCATCAGCGAGTGTTTCGTATGAGGCCGGCCCTTTTAGCAGTCGTCGGAAAGAAAGGTAGCGGAAAATCCCAAGTCATTGAAAGGCTGATCACGGATTTAAAGGCGCGGGGACACCGGATCGGATTGGTGAAACATCTTTCCAAGCCCGGCATTTGAAATCGATCAGCCGGGAAAGGACACTCACCGTTACCGCCAATGCGGGGCAGAAACGGTTGTTTTATCCGGCAGGAATCAGTTGGCCGTGTTTTCGAATGTTACGGAAGAAACGCCGCTTGAAAAACTGTTACTATTTTTTGAAGGCTATGACCTGGTTCTTTTGGAAGGGTATTTTCTCGAATCCGTCATGAAGATTGAAGTTCATTGCGCGGAATTGGGAGAGCCCTTGACGCGCAATATGAAAAATGTCCTGGCCATTCTTTCCGGTGCCGCGGCGAATCAAGTTGAAAATCTAGCTTCTTTGATTGAAGAATGGATGACAGTCAAGGAAAGCCATGCCTGAAAAAATCCTGATGACAGCCGTGATTCTCGCCGGAGGAAAAAGCTCGCGCATGGGCCGGGACAAAGCCTTGCTCCGGTTCGGAGAAGAAACCCTCCTGGAGAGTTTGGCCCAATTGACGGCGTCGATTTTCAGCGAAACTCTTATTATCACCAGACAAAACAAGAACTATCAACCGCTCAACCTGGGTGGGGCCGTCCTCTTGAATGATTTTTTGCCAAACAAGGGCCCGCTTGCGGGGCTCTATACGGGACTTGCCTATTCCGCGTATCAAGCCAGCTGTGTTTTGACTTGCGATATGCCGCTGGTCCACGCCTCTTTTCTCCGGCAACTGGCCGCGTTTTGGCAGGAGGAATATGACGCCGTTTGTCCGCAGGATCCCAAAGGCCGCTTGCAGCCTTTTCCGGCGATTTACTCCCGGGCTTCACGGTATTTCATCCGGCTGCTGCTTGATCGCGGCGAAACCGCGATGAAACGGCTTTTCGATATTCTGGTCATCCGGCCGCTCATCCTCGGAAAAAATGAGCCGGATGTTTTATTCAATATGAATACGCGCAATGATTATGAACAAGTTTCGAAAATGCAAAGAGAGGCCCCCGGTGAAATCACAAGTTCTATCGCATCTTAACGCGGATGGAGATGCCCGCATGGTGGATGTAGGCGTGAAAATCCCCACGTCCCGCTGTGCCATCGCCGCCTGCGAAATTTTCATGAAACCGGAAACCCTCCTTTTGTTGAGAAGCGGAAAGATAAAAAAGGGGGATGCGTTTACGGTCGCAAAGACAGCGGCATTTCTGGCCGCTAAAAAAACTTCTGAATTGATTCCTCTTTGCCATCCGCTCGCGCTTGATTTTATCGATATCCGTTTTCTCGATCATGCGGAGGGCGACGGAATCCTGATTGAATCCGAGGTGCGAACCACGGCAAAAACCGGTGTCGAGATGGAAGCCTTGACCGCAGCCTCCATTGCGGCGCTTACTCTTTATGATATGGGCAAAGCGGTTGATCCCGGAATGCGGATTTCGAATTTAAGGCTCCTCCAAAAAACAGGCGGTAAAAGTGACTTCTATGCTTAAGGCCGGCATTCTGACTGCGAGCGACCGGTCATACCGGGGCGAACGGGAAGACAAAAGCGGCGCTGTGCTCCGGGATTTATTGCTTAATCTCCCCGCGGAAGTCCTGGTTTATAAAGTCCTTCCCGATGATCGCGCGCTGCTGGCCGGCGCTTTAATCGAATGGAGTGACCGGTACCATTGTGATCTTATCCTGACCACAGGAGGCACCGGCCTTGCGCCGCGAGACCAAACTCCGGAAGCCACCCGTGATGTGATTGAAAAAGAAGTTCCCGGAATTATCGACGCCATTCGCGCCTGCAGCCTTCAGATCACTCCCATGGCGATGCTGTCACGGGCCGTTGCCGGAGTTCGCGGCCGGACATTGATTATTAACTTCCCCGGCAGTCCTTCAGGCGTGGCTGAATCATTTGCCGTGATCAAGCCGGTGCTCAAACATGCCGTGGAATTGATTCATGGCGAAGTGATCAATTGTCAGAAGTAATCCTTCTTGGCGCACTCCTGTTCCTCGTCGCCTTCATTTATTCTTCGGTGGGGCATGGCGGCGCTTCGGGCTATCTCGCAGCGCTTTCTTTCTTCGCCGTTCCCCGCCAGCAAATGGCGAGCAGCGCTTTGTGCCTGAATCTTCTTGTCGCCGGCATTGCGTTTTATTCTTTTTACAAGGCGGGCTATTTTTCCTGGAAACTCACCTGGCCGTTTGTTCTGAGCTCGATTCCAGCGGCCTTTGCAGGCGGCCTCCTGAAAGTTTCAGCTGCTTCCTATGACCGGCTACTCGCGGGCGCGTTGATCTTCGCAGGAATCCGTTTAATTCTGGATGTCGAAAAAAATGCAGAGCCGGTGCAGCAACCGCCGGCTTTTGCGGTATCCCTGCCCGTGGGCGGTGCCATTGGTTTCCTTTCCGGTATCGTTGGGGTGGGGGGCGGAATTTTCTTAAGCCCGCTTTTGATTCTTTTCCGCTGGGCCGATCCTAAAAAGGTTGCTGCAACCTCGGCTTTTTTTATTTTCGTGAATTCCGCTTCCGGGTTGTGGGGGCGTTACACGCGCGGCGGTTTTCAACTGCCTCCCAATCAGGTATTGTTCCTGCTGATTGCTTTTTTCGGAGGGATTGCCGGTTCCCGGATCGGCGCCCGGCGTTTTTCCAACCTTTGGCTGAAACGCGTGCTTGCTTTAGTCCTTTGGATGGCTGTCATCAAGCTTATCCGCCACTCCTGATTTTATGTTCTGTAAGTCTTTTTAAGGTTTTTATCAAATGCCTTGCACTGATATGAATGAAAACAATCACAGCCTGTTGGCTCAGTGTGAGGCTTGACTATATTTGTGTAAGCAAATATAATAAAAACCATGAAACTTAATGATGCGAAGCGCATATTCAGAGCTTTTTCGGATGAAACCAGGCTCAGGATTCTTAACCTTCTGAACGAGGGAGAGCTTTGCGTTTGTGATGTGATGAGAGTTCTGGATGAGCCCCAGTCCAAAGTGTCGCGGCATTTTGGATATCTGCGTAAAACGGGTTTGGTGGTGGGGCGAAAAGAAGGCCTCTGGATGCATTACAAGTTATCAGAGCAAGGCGGTCAACTCTTTCGCCCTTTTATCGAGGGGCTTTGCGGGCATTCTGCGAAAATGGATGAGTTGTGCCGGGACCTGACCGCGTTGAATCATAAAAAAAAGAAACTCGTGGCTTGTTGCGATAAGTGATTTTTTTTGTTTCTAATACATCTGTATAAGCAAATATGAAAGGAGAGTGATGGCGAAATTATCGTTTTTAGACCGGTATCTTACGCTTTGGATATTCGCCGCGATGGCATTCGGCGTTTCGATAGGCCATTTCTTTCCCGGTGTTGAAAAGGTCATTAACTCCTTCCAGGCTGGGACAACCAATATTCCCATCGCCATCGGACTTATCCTGATGATGTATCCGCCACTCGCTAAAGTGCGTTATGAAGAATTGGGGGATGTCTTTAAGGATTGGAAAATCCTTTCATTGAGTTTAATTCAAAACTGGATTATTGGGCCTGTTTTAATGTTCTCGCTCGCGCTTCTTTTTTTGAGAGACAATCCTGCTTATATGACAGGACTTATTTTAATCGGTTTGGCGCGGTGTATTGCAATGGTGATTGTATGGAACAAGCTTGCTGATGGCGACACGGAATACGCCGCTGGTCTTGTGGCATTTAACAGTATCTTTCAGATTCTTTTCTACAGCGTCTACGCTTATTTCTTTATCACTTTTCTTCCCCGGTTATTCGGATTTGAAAGTTTTTCCGTTCATGTTTCTATGGGGCAAATTGCCGAAAGTGTTTTTATTTACCTGGGGGTTCCATTTTTTGCTGGCATGTTTACGCGCTTTGGGCTGGTTAAAGTAAAAGGAGAAAAATGGTATCAAGATAAATTTCTCCCCATGATTAGCCCCATAACACTTATCGCGCTTCTTCTTACCATTGTTGTTATGTTTAGTTTGAAGGGGAGCTACATTGTCCAAATACCGATGGATGTTGTGAAGATTGCAATTCCGATGCTTATCTACTTTGTCGTGATGTTTCTTATCAGCTTTTATATGGGGAAGAAGGCGGGCGCTGATTATTCGAAATCTGTGACGCTTTCATTTACGGCCGCGAGCAATAATTTTGAACTTGCGATTGCCGTGGCGATTGCAGTTTTTGGCGTGAACTCAGGGCAAGCATTCACGGCTGTTATAGGTCCTCTAGTGGAAGTGCCTGTGATGATAGGCCTTGTACATGTGGCATTTTGGATACAAAAAAAGTATTACAAAAATATTAACATCGAAAAGAAAAGCGCGAAAGGGTGCTGTTGACATGAAAATAAAAGTCTTGATTCTTTGTACCGGAAACTCTTGCAGATCACAAATGGCCGAGGGAGTTTTGAGGCATTACGGAAGCGAGAAGTTCGAGGTGTTCAGCGCTGGAACCAGGCCGTCTAAAGTCAATGAAACGGCGATTAAAGTGATGAAAGAAATCGGGATTGATATTTCCGGACACAGCTCTAAGCATGTCGATGAATTTTTAGGGCAAAAGATCGACTATGTGATTTCAGTGTGTGACAATGCCAAAGAATCCTGCCCGATATTTCCGGGAGGCACGACCCGTTTACATTGGCCTTTCCCTGATCCGCCGCACGAAAAGGAAATCACGGGGGAAGTGTTGAGTGAATTTCGGAGAGTTCGCGACTTAATCCTGGAAAAATTTAGAACGGTTGCTGAAAACGGGGAAGTTCCTGCCTGATCTGCAAAGGAGTGTTCCTGTCATAGCGAAGAAACCATTTGACATCCTGACCTATTCTGAATAAGATTTACTCCAATTAAGATTTAGTCTTATTAAGATAATATATCAGCGGAGATTCCAATGACGGCTCTGGAAGACACAAGCGAACAATTTCAGGCTCTGCTTCAGGAAAAGGGCTTGAAGTACACTTTTGAGCGTAAGTGTATTTATAAAGAAGTCGCCCATCTGAAGAAGCATTTCGATGCGGATTCTCTCTATGCGCG
>CAYGIT010000009.1:15486-30248 GCA_964349955.1 uncultured bacterium | reverse complement strand
GAAATGAGTCCCTCGGAATGGCTCAGCTTCCAAGAAAATCCTCCGGAGATGGCTGCCAACCTTCCGATTGAAGACCACCGGCAGTTTTATGAAACGGCGGAAAAACGCAACGATGCCTTTCTGGAAAATTTGTCTGGTTTTATGAAAGACAAACGCCTGCCAGTCGTCGCCTTTCTTGCCGGAGGGTTTCATACCAAGGCCCTTTCCGAAAGATTCAAAGAGTCCGGAATTTCCTATGCCGTGATTTCTCCCCGGATCGGGAATGTTTCAGACAGTAGCCGGTATTTTGAAATTATGAAAGGCCATGTTTCCTGGGCCGACCATTTAAAAACAAAAGACGAAAGGCTTGATCTCTATTCAGCCTTTGCCGAAGCGGTCACTGAAAAAATCGCGAAAGCCGTAGGCCGCCCCGGACTCAAGCTTTGGCGTGACCAGGTCATTCGTTCGCTCGCCGCAAGTGGAAAGATCGAAACCGCCGGGGAATACACGCGCTTCATTGACCGGGAATCCGCTCGGCTTCTCGAATCCGAAAATCCAAAAGTATTGCGGGAGCAATGGAGCAGGAAGCTGGAAGGATTTCTCGAAGGCCTCAAAAAATTGTCCACAGAAAAAAATCTGACGGAATCAAAGGTCGCCGATCTTTTCAGGCAGCCGGCAACAGTCCCCAAAGCCGTCAATCCGTTCTTTCATGCCCCGTCATTGCGAGGCCAGCAAAGCTGGCCGCGGCAATCTAACGAGCCCGGCGAGATTGCTCAGGCCTTTCGCAGCCCTCGCAGAGGGTCGGATGCTTCGCATCCTCGCAATGACGGGAAGATGCGCTCCGAAGCCCGCTCCCAGGAACCGAAAATGCTGACTTATGAACCCAGAGCAACGGTGGCAGTGGTTCTGAATGGAAACGGTTCCCATGATTCGAATCCAGTCAAGGTTTCTATGGAATCAGAGGATCCGGAGACTAAATCCGCGATTGCCGGGCTTTTTCAAGAAATCTTCGCGAATCATCTTTACACGCCCGACGAACTAAAACTCATCTCCTCCGTGGTTATCCGGAAAAGTTTCACAGGCCGCGCTGATTACAGCCCCCGGCCCGGCGAAGCAGGGTCCTTTGATCTCGTGCTTGACGCAGACACCTGGAAAAACGCGCAAACGCCCGGCCCCGAACGCCGTTTACTTCTGCGCGAAATCGAAACCCTTCTTCGCCAGGCGCTTGCGCGGTCGCATCTGCCGGCGGATGTCAAAGAACCGGAACAAAACGCCCTTCTTCAGCTTTCCGGCGCGCGTCATTTTCTGCGGCGGTTTCTTGAACAGCCCCGGCTTGCCCGAGAAGAAGAACTGGCCTACCTGAAATCAAATCCTTCGGCCGACAAATGGAAAATTCTTTCTCTCCTGGAACCGGCGGATACCGAGCTCCGGGAAGCCGAAAATAAATTTCCCTTGCCCGATCCTGAAACCGATCCCAAAAAAAGGCTGACCCGGTCCGAACGCGATGAAATCATTCAAAAAATAACCGATGAAATGACTCTGGAGGCCGAAGGACTCGTTGCTTCTCTGACGAATCGGTTTCAGGAAAAAATAGCAGGCGTTTTTGCTGTGAATCAGGATTGGAAAAAATGGCTCGGTAAAACGAAGACCCTTGAAAAATGGGTGGAGCAAGAACATGTTCAAAAGCAAATCGGGCTTCTGAAACGTCAGGGAGAGTATACAGACGATAAGGAAAAATTCTGGCGGGCCGCCGATTTAAGCCTTCAGAGAAAAGTCCTGGAAGATTTGACCGAAACCGTGCGTGTCAAAAAAGGCCTTTTCCGGATGAAAGTGCACCAATTGCTCACGGGCGAAGATGTTGAAAATCAGCCTGTTTACGGCGAAACTTCTTTCCAATTAACATTGGGAGCTCTGCTTGAGTCCTATGCTCCCGTTCGGGCCCCATTCGATATTCACGCCGAAGGGCAGAACCGCATTCAATTTCTTCTGGAAGAAACTTTTTCAACAGCGCAAGACACGATTGATTTAGGTTTCAGGATGAAAGACCGGTATTTCGAATGGCCGAAGGAAGAAAAAATCGAAAAAGAAAAAGTCTGGGCCCTGGTCCGCTTGCTTGATTTTCTGGCCGGAACTCCTTTGGAAGATAACGGTCATGAAAATGACGGCCATGATTGGAACGGAGGGGAAGATGAAAAAACGACCGGTTTTGACCCCGTTCCTCCTCGCCGCCTTGTGGATCTGCTTGATCATAATATTCTGCGAGGGCGCTGGATTGACCAACAGGGAGCGACCGGAAAATACAGTGATGTGATTTTTCATTTATTAGGTTTTCGAACAGGCGGCATCATCAACTCCGGCCAGCGGAAAAAATTTTACGAAATGGTCCGCAAGGCCAGCATTCTCCGGTCTTTTAAATTCTTCGAAGACGATCTTTTGGACAAAATTCCCGTTGTGGGAACGAAGCTCGCGGGGAAAAAGCCCAGTGAACTTGATGCGGATGCGCAGATGGAGCTGGCGGAAGAACTGATCAAGGATGGGGAATTTAAAAAGGCTATCCTTAAAGAGATCCATGAAAATGAAACGGTCGGAGACCAGCTTCAGATTATTTCGGAAGACGATCTCGGCAGCCGGACCTTTAAGAGGGTGGCGCTGGAGTACTCGGAGGCGGTGAAATCCTGGAGAACATTTTTAGAGGCTGTGCTGAAAAAAGAAAAGGAAGAACAAAAATCGGAGCTTGCTTCGGAAAAATTTATAAGAGAGTTCGGCCCAGAGGACCGCCCGTCACTTTCCCTGATTGAAAAAGCGAAGGTGAAAGTCAATGGAAGCGCCAAGTCTGCCGCCCGGGAGGTGGAAGGCTTCCTGGACCGCCGTTATGATGCTTCGGGCAGGCTCTTGCAGATTGACCGCGTGGTTTTTGAAAATCCGGTTCCTGATGATCCCTCCGCCGCTGAAGAAAGCTGGAGAGAGCGAAAAGACGGCCGGATCGAAGAGCGGACTTTTCTGGATGATCAGGGCCGGGAAATCCTCCGTATCCATTTCGAAAAGAAGGAAATAAACGGTGTTTTGGAAACCGTCGTCGAAACCATTGATTCTTTTCGCTATACGGAGGATGGAAAACAGGAGGGAGGGCGGCATCCAGAACTCGAAAAGAATATTCCCTTCAAAGATGTTCATGATTGGACTCTTCAGCAATGGCAGGGCAGTATGGGAAAGCCGGTCACCGTGGAACTGCCGGCCGGAGAAGATCAGAAAAAAGAGAAAGTCTATGAATGGGACCTGGAAACAGGGGAGGGAAAAAAGAAAACCAAGCAGCGGATTGCTGTTTATACGGTCAGAAATGTCATCACCCGGGTGGCCAAAGAAAGGCAAGTAAAAGAAAAACTCGGGAAAGAAACGGAAGCCCGGCGCTTTACATTTGAAGATCAATTTCTTGTTCCGGCGCCCGCGGAATTTACGCAGACGCTTTATAAGGATAAAACGATAAAAGAGGGTTTCGATACGTTGGGATTGTATGATCCCGAAGTCGTGACCCGGAGAATCATTTTCGAATCTTATAAAGATTCCCAAAATAAAACACAGCTTCGGCCCCTTCTTGAGATTGAAGTTGACCCAAAGACCCAACAGGTCACCCGGATCAAAATGCAGCGCTGGGATGATCAGGGCAAGCGGGTTTCGGAAGACGACTATCAATTCTCGGATCCGGATTTTAAATTTGAATCTGCCGATTTGGCAGGAAAATATTTAACCCGGCTGGAAGAAGCCCGTCAAAAAGGCAATTCCCTCCGGCAGCGTACTTTTTTAAATGCGGAAGAGGAGACCCTTCTTGAAGTGAGCATGAATCCCGCGACAGGAGAAGTTACGGGTATGAAACATTATTCTTCCGTGCCCGAGCGGGAGGAATTCTGGATGGACGATTTTGAAATCACGGCGCCAGGCCTGCCATTCAAGGACACTTACACTGCGGAAGATTATCTGCGGCAAGGGCAAATGACAAAACGGACTTTTCAGGACAAGGACGGAGAAACGCCTGTTTTAATCCTGGGAGTGAAAAAGGGCCACCTTGAATCGGTGACTATTCGAATGGGCGGGAAGGAGCCCGTTTATTTTGCTTATCCCGCTTCCTCAATTCAAAACATCCCGTTTGACGAGGCCCGTGGGTTAGAGCCGTGGCAAAAGGCCTTTCCCCGTCTTTATTATTCGGAAAAGGCCAGGCCATTGCCGGTTAAAGCTGAAAAAAAAGAGCTGGCGAAACTCGAAGCCGATTACCAGGAAACGCTCAAAGTCATCGCGGATGCCATTGCCTCTTTTGATGATTATTCCACCCGCGGGGAAAATGTGCCGGTTGACCGCCAGCAATTCAAGAAACTCGAGGAGATCATTCAGGAAAAGCTGGACCCCGCGTTAAAAGCCTTGATGAATCTGGAAGACGCCTCCGAACTCGCCCATCTTCCGGCTCATCGCACTTTAAAGGAATATGCCCGCATCGCGCGTGATGCCGCCAGCTATCCGGAGCTTTTTAATTTATCCGGCAAGAAGGAGGCGGAAGACACTTACAAAGTGCTTCCTTACCGGGACACGGGGATTACCAAGTTGGCAGCTCTGGGGCCGGAAGGAACAGCGTTTGATGAGCAGGATGTCGCGAAAGCCGTGCAAGCCCTTTCGCATTCAAATGAGCCGCGGCAAGCGCCGGGGCAGCTTGAAAAGGCCATTCAGGAGCTGATCAAAAAAGCCCGCGATTGGGCCCCTGTCACCGCCCGGATCAAGCGCTTCCTGCAAGCCATGGGCAGTCCGCGGGACGAGATTTTCGATACCATCACCCAGGTTTTGCGTTCCAACAAAAGCGCGTCCTGGCAGTCGGTCGTGGCCTTGCCGGAAATTCTTGAAGACGATGTGAATTTCAAAGGGGCCAAGATGATTGATGACAGCGGCTTTCTGCTTTATGCCGCTTTGACCGGGCTTGGCATAAAGCCCGATGAGCTCGAAGATTTAATGGATCTTTCCGCCGATGAATTTTCCAAAAAAATTCGTGAGCTGGATGTCAACAAGAAGGGCACGAAACCCTGGAGCCCCAAGGGGAACAGCTTGAATCTTACGGACTTGTCCCGCCAGGAAAAAGAACAAAATCAATATGACGTCATCGCCCTGCCCTTTACCTTGAGACATGCTCCGGACAGTCAAAACCCTGAAGAAATTGTTGTGGAAAAAATCAAGGCCGCGCTCCGGCTGGCCCGGAAACCCGGCGAAGAGGGGAAAGGGGCCGGAAAAATCATCATCACGCTTTCAGAGACCCAGGGATTTACGGCCGAAGCTTTGGAAAAAATCAAAGGCCTGGGAGCTAAAATTATCCGGGAAGGGCTTACTTACAATCATTTTAGGCAGGAAGAAAAAGACCGCCGACTTAAATCCGAAGGGATCAGCGAAAAAGCGCTGAATGAAGCGGAAAATGAAATCCGCTCAAAAGGTTTTTACCTTCTGGTTTTGGAACCCACCGGGCCGTTCATGGATTCCGCGCCCACAGACAAAATCGAAATCGCTACTTTCCCAAGGCCGCAGCTTCCCATGGAAGGAGAGCCCCTGATGGTGACGGAGGAGGATGTCTTGAGTTCTCCGAAGGACCGCGACCGTATTTTGAGCGATGTGAAACCTCCCGAGCTTGAAGCCGCCGAACTTTTTGAGCGTTCCGAGGCCGAAAAGAGGACACGGCAGGATGAAGACCGCTACGCGGACAAAAAAAGAAAAAAAGAAGGAAGCAAGACCCTGAAAGTCCTTCACCATTTAAGGGGGATTATTTTAAATAATCAGGTTCTTGATGCGAAGCTGCGCGCGGCCCTGGTAGAACTTCTTAATCAGACTTACGGGGATCCAAAAAAAGACCATCCCGGAGGCAATCCGGAAAGATTCGCTAAAAAGAAGACGCCATATAATTATTGGAACGAAACGGAACTGACTCCGTGGGGCCTAGACACTTTGAGCGAAAAGGAAGAAAAGGACGGGATGAGTTTAAAAGCGCATCCGGTTAAAAACGGTGAAGGTAAAACCGTCTTTACCATTGTTTACAAAACAAAACCCGGAAACGGGCCCGCGCGAGTGGTGCGGGTTTACGTTCACGATCCAAAGGATGACCGTTATGCCGAGCCGCGGATGAGGCCGCCCGCGGTGAAATCCAGAATCAAGGGACCGGTGACGGGGATCCGGAAGGCGGAAGATCCCCGGTATCAGGAAATTGTGATCAAAAATGAGGCGACTCAAAATGACGTTACTTATACCGTCTCAAATCTCGCGGACTTGAATGTTAAGGTCGGAGACATGGTTGAACCTGGGACAATACTTGCAAAGATGGTCGAAATCAAATTTGACCCCGCCTTTGACGTGGAAAAATGGAGAAGCCTCGCGGGAACGGCCTATCTCAAAAAAATCGACCTTAAAGCCAGAACAAAAACTTTGGAAAACATCGAAAGTTCCCGGCGGCTTCTTCTAAATCAATATGAGGCGCTCCGGGTTTATCCGGAACTTCCATCCTTGCTCACCGATGACCGGGCCCAAAGCATGCGGCAATTCATGGAGGATTCCTTTGTTTTCTTTGATGAGAATGACCGGAAATTCCTCAAAACCGTTTTCGAGAAATGGGACAAGCCGGAAGATGGGAAAATCCTGACTCTGGCGGAAGTAGAGAAGTTCTTAACCCTCCGGAAAGAATTCAGCAA
Organism: uncultured bacterium; assembly: GCA_964349955.1. Classification (GTDB taxonomy): domain Bacteria; phylum Omnitrophota; class Omnitrophia; order Omnitrophales; family Aquincolibacteriaceae; genus CAYGIT01. Next base: position 23,565 of record CAYGIT010000009.1, on the reverse strand, counting down.
GCTTCGCAACGTTACCCAAATCCTGGGCCTGATGTTTCCCCGAGGCCGGACGGGAATCAGTGCGAAGGATGAAGAAGAAAAAGAACGGAACGCGCGCCGTCATGCGGCATTTCTTTACGCCAATCCGTCTTATCTCTCGGCCATGGCCGCAGTGCCGGTTATCCTGCGCGCGCTTGAAAATCGCCGGAAGGAAAATGAACGCCGCATTGCGGAGGCCCATGAGCAGGGCAAGGAACCCGATCTGATTCCTCCTTTTAAGATCCTTGATTTGGGTGCCGGGACCGGCGCGCTGGTCCGGGCTCTGGTGCGGGCTGGAGTCACTTCTCTCGATGAATTAGACCTGACCGAGCTTGACTTGAATGAAAAATATTTAAAGGCCAAAAGGCCTTTGGAAACCAAGAAAATCGTGGCAAATGCCGCCCGTCTTCCACTGGCAAACGATAGCCTCGATTTTCTTTCGGCCTTTTTCCTTTTTGATAACCTTAATTCCGAAACCGCCTTCCGGATGTTCGTGAATGCCAACCGTGTTCTTAAAAAAGACGGTGAATTTTTTCTGACGATCCCGGCTTCCTGGGCGCTCAAGCCCGGCGTTGACCAGGACCCAAGTCCGATGATCCAGCTTCTGGTTGAGCTGGGTTTTGACGTGATGACCCCGGAAAAGGGATCCCATACCATTACGGATGAATTCCGGAAAAAAATAAAATCTGCTTATGGAGAGGCCCGGGAGCGGGGTGTGCGGATCTCCCAGGCGGTACAGCGCATGTTCGAAGAGAAAGAATTCACGGTCTTGCGTCTTAAAAAACGAGAATCGCTTGGCTGGGATGAAAAGACAATTACGGAAAAAATCCAGGAATTGGACCCCGCAACCGCGCTTGCCATTGAAAAACTTGAAACCTGGATAAGAGGCGCCTCCACGGGAACAAATCCGCGTCAATACGGCATCCAGTTTGAAGACTGGGTCGAGGTACTGCGATGGGTAGTTGAACGGGCGCAAATGGAAGACCTTAAGGTTTTTGATCCCGAGGCAGGGTTGAGAATCAAGCGCGAAGAGGTTTCCCGAATTTTTCCGGAAATAGAATCAGAAAAAGCGCTCGAGCGGCTTTACCATTTTCGCTATTTTTTCTCCCAGGAAGATTTTGACCGCATCGTCAATACCCGCATTTTCTGGAACAGCAATTCGCCGAATTTTTTGAGAGGAGATATCCAACGCCTCGCCGAGCTCTACAGGAAAGCTTTCACGTTTCAGGAATTTAGCCGGGAAATTAAGAAAAAGGCCGAAGCCATGATCCGGAAAATGGAGGGTAAAAAGGCGGCCGGTGACCGTGCCCGGGCCGAGGCCGCCAAAGGCATCCAATTAGCTAAAACCCTGGAAGAACTTCTCAAAACCCTGAAAGGCCTTCATCCCAAAACAATCCCGTATTCTTTCTCCGGAGAAGGGGAGGAGGCAAAACGATCTCTTTACCAAAAACTCAAAGACACGGACCTGGAAAAGGCCCAGGACTTCACGGTCCAAAACCTGGCCGGTCTTCTCGAGGCTAAAGACGACATCGAAAAACTCAAACAGGATGATCTCGCGGTCCGCCTGCTGGATCGTGCCAATGAATTGCCCGAAAAAAAGAAAGCCCCACCTGCCCCGGTCATTCCCGATCCCGGCGACACTCCTGTCGAGCTTCCGGCTTTAACCAGAGAAACTCTCGAATCGAAAGACGTGGGGCAAGAGTTAGCCGGTCTTATCGAGAAGGCGATGGAAAAAAACAAGTTCGAAGACCGCAAACAATTCAAAGGGATTTCGTTTGAAAGCAGGCCTTTTAGCTCTCCAACCTTAAAGGATGTATTAAGCATTCTTCCGCAGCTAGAAGAATTTCAAAACCATCCATTATTTGCGGGCCAATCTCTTACAATCCCTAGCCCCTTGCTTACGGCAATTCAGGATGAATACTATGATCGTATTGGCCTTTTGCACAACATAAAAAAGTTTTCGGAGAATATTGGGAGATTGGCAACTTTGCTCCAGGCACCGGGAGGGAAAGCTCGCATCAATGTCGTTGTCCCGGTGCAAGCAATGAACGGAAAATCCACACACCTGATTTTTAATGCTGCCGAATTTGAAAAAGGCGAAATCAAATCCGTTGTTATGGCGCAGCCTCTCAAGGTTGATTTTGGATATCCGGAAGATTTCGAGAGAGAAAGATTGGAATCCGAAACGGGATTGAAATGGATGTTTGAACAACTCCGGAAGCATCCTAAAATGCTTCCCGCTGGAATCCGGTTTGCGACGGATACGCGGCTCCGCATTCTCACAAATAATTCCAAAAAGGTCCTGGGGGATCCCGATTTCATTCTTTTAGAAGATTGGATCGGCCGGATTGCTTCCGAAGATCCGGATATTCTCAAAATAAAAAACACTCTCAAAGGGATTCTGGATTTGATCAACCGAATGAAGCCGGCTGATTTTAGTGTTCCGTTAGGAGGCGAAAAAATAAAAAATCTGGCAGTAGCGACCGCCGAGGTAATTACCGCCCTTGAGCAGGTGAGTTACCAGCCGGCTTGGAATGACCCGAATGAGGGAGCGAAGAAGCGCAGCTTTCTGGGTGATTTGAGCGACCGATTTGCCCGCTATCTCTCCCATGTCGATTTAATCCAGGGGTTTCAGGATTTAATACCTGCGAGCCAATGGTTTTCCCCTCCTCCGGTAAACTATGATTTTTTTACCGCGATGGGGAGTGCCGATGGCGTCTTTTTTGACCCGGCAACCCAGAAGTATGTCCATGAACGCCCGGATTCGCTCCCTCAAAACATGGACAAAATCCTTCCCGAGGCCCTGGAGGCAGCGCGAAAGAGATTGCAAGAAGGCAAAGCGCTATTGCCGGAAGATGCCTTTTTCAGGAGCCCTGAATTCGCGGCCGAAACGGCCAATCGATATGCCGGAGAGCAGCTTTGGGAAATGAGCGATCTCGAGCGTACTATCCTTCGCTACTACGTCCAGAGAATTCTCCGAATGGCCCACATGGAAAGACCTGATTCGGAGATTCAAGCGGAAGTCGACAAGCTGCAAATTTATGTCAACGGCCGGAACACGCGCAACCGCATTTTACAAGTGACGAAAATCACTGATTATTACCAGGGGTTGCAAGGAAATTATTCCCTTAAAGCCCGAAGAAAAGCAAATGCGATGATGCGTGAGATTTTCCCTGCAACGATATTGACCGTCGAGGCGTTCATGAGAATGCAAGCTCTTCAACAGGGGATGAAAGAGCCGGGGCTTGCACCGCAAATGGCCTTGTCTTTTCTGGATCGTGCGGACCAGTTATTTAACGCTATAAAAAATAAATCCCCTGAGCTTTATTCCGCCCTAAAGGGGCATCCGCCAGCACCTTCCCTCAAGATCACCAATCCCGGGCTCCAGCAATTCGTCATTCATGAAGCGGACCCTTCCGGGCAGCTTTCTTCTGAACAGAATATCGAGATCAGAAATCTGATAACGGCATTTCGCGCTAAAGATAGTCAATTTTTAATTCAATTTTTTGAACGGTATGAATTCAATCCTGAAAATTATTTCATCACCTTTTATTGTCTCTTGCCCTTCTATGATGATCGAATGGACTTTGTCCTGGATGCGGCGGTTGCGGCTTTTCGAAACAGGGTGATCGCCGGCCGTTTACGGCCGCAAGAGCTGGAATTCGCCAATCGCTGGCTTCACGACCTCGCCTATATTTTTACGTCGTTTATCCCGGATTTCTCTCAAGCCGAGGAAAAAGTAAAACAGATGGTTACGCGCGATGATCCTAAGGGCCGGACGATATTTCAGCAGGTCATCGACGAGGAAGAAGAGAAGAAAAAAACGGCGGCCCTTCCATCCATTTCAGAAGAAGAACTCAAATCCACCGCCGTTCAAAAGGATTTGTATTGGGTGGTGAGCGGCGCGATCGGCGCCTTACAGCAGCAGAGCAACAATTTCCCGAAATTTGAGGTGGTGCTTGAAAAAATCAAGGCAGAAAAAAAACTGGAAGAGCACCCTGCGCTCCCGCATCTGGATTTTTCCCCGCAAAGCCCGCTTTACGGTCAGCTTGAACTTCAGTATCTGCGCCATCAATATCTTCAAAATTTTGAAGATATTTACCGCGTATTGGGGCAGCTTGTTTTGAAGAGTACTTCTTATGAAAAGGAGTTTATTTCCAATCTGATCCTGCGGGTCAAAAATAAAAAAGACGGAACAGTCCGAAATTATCTGATTGATCTTGCCGAGGTGAAAAGATACGACAAAAAGCTGCAAATTAAAAAGGCCATTCAGTTCCAAAAAGGCCTGATCCCGCTTGATTTTGAAAACAATTCTGCAGCAAAGCATCTCGACAGAATTGAAAATACGCTTGGCAATGTGGTGAATTGGCATACGGGAAAGGATATTCCTGTAGATTCTGTCGCTTTCGACCCTGACGTTGATTTCGAGATTTACGAATTCGCACATGGGCCTCATCCTTATCAAGCGGAAGAATTCCCGGAACTGCCAAAAGGCAAGGTGGTTTTTCTGGATACTCAAAATCTGATTCAGACTTTTTCGGATTCTACTATTATCATGCCCGAAATGCAGAAAACCCTTGAATCTTTGGGGGCGACACTTATTCAATCGGTGGATTGGAAAAACAAAGTTGAACTTCGTGAAAAAATCAAAAGGATTAAAGATATTGAAAAAAATTTCCAGATTCTGCGGCGGGGCCTTGACAAAGAAGAGACGAAGCTTCCATTTAAAGTACTTGCTGACGACGTTGAGGCAACAAGTCTTCCTTATTTAAAAGGAGAGATAAATGATGAGGGAAATGAAATGGAAGCAAGCAGAATAGATAATTTAAGGCATTATCCGGCCGGGCAGCGATTTATTTTTGGTGTCTATGACCCCGTGCAAAAAAAAGAACTCGATCGCGAAAACTTTCAACCCATTCTTCTTGATCCTTCCGGAAAGAATCCGGAAACTAAAGCCAAGTCTGAAGTTCGTGCGGCAGTAGCGCCCTCCGGCCTCACGCCCCAACTTGCAAGGCTTGTCTGGCGCGTCAATCAAAATAAGCATGTTGATTTATGGCATGCCGAACCAGGAGAACGATCGGCCATTCATGATCTATTGATCAAAGCACTGGAAGCCAAGACTCCGCAAGCCCTTGCGGAAGAACTGAAAAAGCTGAAAAACTATGTGGCCGGTTTTAGCAATGCCCAAAACCTTTATTGGCTGAATACTGCTTTATTCCGCCATGCGGTTCATGAAGCCGTGATGCGGAACGGCCGGCATGCGATTTCGCGTGAAGCCATTACGGAAATACGGCGGTTCATCCGCGAGCAGGTTGGGGTGCCGATGAACGATGCTCTGTTATTCATGTTCGAGGCCTTGCAGCAGCAGGAGGAGCTTCAAAAAGACAGTCAGATGTCATTCTCGGGAAAAATCCAGCTGCAGCAGTTGGCAAGCTCGATGTATCAACAACTGAACCAGCTGATAGGGACTCCGAAAAAACGCTTTGATATTTTCTGGAGAGAAAACATTCGCAATAAAAAGTTGTCGCGTTTTGCTCACGAGTTTCCGGAATGGAGATTATCTCCGGAAGAGAGCAATCTGGTGAGTCAATTGATAACGGAAATATTCCGGAATTCCGGCCAGGGCATCCATGATCCCGCCGCAGAAGCTCTTCTCAGCAGGATACAGGAATCACAACCCATGAGAATGGCTGTCATTTCGGAGTTGAGCGAGCCTGCATTTTCCAGCCGGACAGAACTTGCGCCCCGGGTGGAGGAAATTTTGCAGGCATTTACCATTCGAATGACATTTGACGAGCTTTTTACGATGGCCATTTTCCTGGGGCCGCGTCACAGTACTTTGATGACGTTAAGTTTGATGCCCTTGGCCACCGCCTTCAATCGCTTATTGGAGGATTCCGGGAACCGGTCAAAACTCGAAGAAACTTTAAAACGTCATGAATGGGCTCATATCCAGTGGGCCGGAATTTTGCTGCCGAAATCCATCGATTGGCCTTTGGAAGAAGCCAGTGAAAAAAAAGGCCGTATTGCCCGCGTCCTTTTGGAGAGCGTCCAAAGCGACGATCCTTTTTTAGCCAGGCAAAGTTATAAAGTCTTTGCCAGAAATGTGGTAGACATAAGATTAATCACCCTGGGTCTCATGCAAGACCACGGAGTAACGGCTGAACAGATTGTGCCGTTCGAGCGATTGGTCAAAAAAGCCGAGGAATTATTCGACCGGGTGACGTTTTCTTTGATGGAAAAGCATGGTTTTGATGTTCTCCGGTATGGGGCGTTGATCCAGGAGGAATTGCCGGGGGACCCACAAGAACTTAAAGAGAGTTTGATTTCTATCGCCGGATTCGCGGAAAATATTTTCAAACAAGGCCTTGAAGACGGAGACCCGAAAAAATTAAATTATAAAGCTGTTGAAGCCTGGCTCCATTCGATCATGGCTCTTGAAAACCTTCCCAGCGACGAAATTCTCGGGGTGGATCAAAAGGGCCGCACACGGTTCGAAAGAATCCTCGCGGAAAAATTGGCCGCAAACCAGGTATTGCAAAAGGATATTTATGCGGCCGTAGAAAACATCATTCATAGTTTCGAACAGGGAAATTCCATGGGAGGTTATAAAGCTAAACCCTACCATTTTCCGGAATTTGAGGATGTAATCACGAATTTAAAGATTTTTGGTGCTGCCCGTCATCCCATCCTGGGTAACGCCGATCTTTCCGAAGGTAGTCCGGTTTACGAGGCGCTGCGCTTGCAGTATTTAAATCATCTTGGAGTGAGAACGCTTGAGAATACCAAACGAACCCTTCACCAAATGGCTCTTCTCATGGCAGCTCCCAAGAGCAAAATTAAATTTGATTATCTTCTGAGAACCTCTTATGGAAACTTCTTTCTGGATACTGCCATTTTTGATGCGGACGGGCGCCTGATAGGATGGGATATTATTGACAAGGGGCTCTTAAAGGTGCCTTTTGAAGCCGCGGAAGAAAACTATGTGACGCGCCTGGTCAAGTTGGGGCTGGGTGCTCCCTCAGCTTTTAAAAATGTCCGGCTTGAAGACCCTATTTCGGTGAGCAATACTTTAATCACAGGCACGATGCTTTTAAAACCAGATTGGAGCTACTTTGAAAAAACAAAGATTTTTGAGAACAAGGAAGCCAGAAAAGATTCTGATGTGAAGCATATCTTTGAATCTCATCCTATGCCAGTGCCTTCAAAAATCTCAAATGCTTTGCTTGAGATTGAGAAACAAGTCCGTCTCGTGGCAGATGAATTCGGTAATATCAAAGATCCGGAACGCCTTTTCAGTTTCATCACAAGGTGGAAATCAATCAATGATGGCTTGAAATATTTAAGAATTATTTTTGAGGTGTTGCAGAAAAGCGCTGCGTCGCCAATGGATATGGCGAATGCACTCCCCGAGATCGCAAATGGATTGCATAACAATCTGGTGCCCGCTTCCAAAGGAGATGATTCGGCTTTGGCCCGGAGTTTACTTTATGATGACAAAAATTTAGCGATTGCCCTGGCGAAATATGCCGGGCGTAATGATTTTGGAGGAGGCGAAGTTCATACTTATTTTGATCCAGCGCCAAAAGTCAACCGGTATGTAAGTGAAAAGTCGCGAGATTTTCCCGTGCAGAATATGGCGGATATTGAACACTACGCGCCGGCCCTGCTGGAGGACAAGGATTTCGCGATCGAACGCTCGAATGCGGATGAAAAAATCCAGCGTTGGCAGATGACGGAAGAAGAGAGGTCCATGATTCGTGGATTCCTCCAAAGAATTTTGAGCGCTTCGGATACTGTGGCCCGGAAGCAGGAATCCGGGATGCTTGCCGATTACCTTAGACTTCGCAACACAAAAAGCCGGATACGTCAGGTTCTTGCGGATTTGATCCGTAAAGTTGAGTTCGAGGATTACAGCCTTTCTTATCTTCCTGAAAGTATCCAATTTGTCCAGGAAGCGATTAATGAGGTGATGAAGAAATTTCCTCTCCGTGACTGGAAATTTCTGGCGGATCTCCAGCTTCACGAGGAGCTTATGCAAGACCCTGCTGTGAACCCGCA